>JBKPTT010000157.1:0-48632 GCA_046735635.1 Acidobacteriota bacterium
CGCCGCGCAAAGCAGTAGTGACACGCGTGCGTGCACCCGCGGTACGGGTTCAGCGTCCAGTTGAACGGCATGCCCTTCACGGCGTTGAGCGCCGACCGGCACGTCACCTCTTGATACCGCGCGGCGTCGGCGCGTCGCTGCGCCTGGTCCAGCGCCGCCTCGCCTCGTGTTCGAATTTCCAACGCGATCGCCTTCGTCGTTGGTCGTTTCCCGAGATCGAAGATGAGCGGCTGCTCGGACATTGGCGTAGTTTCGCTCTTTGTTCGCCGCGGATCAATCGCGAGATGTAGTGGCGGCTGGGCGCCAGCAGCCCCAGAACGCAAACCTCAAGAGATGGATTTGGCGATCCAGACAGAGAGGAGGGCGGCGATGGCTGTGTTGATGAGGTTCAGCGCGTTGTTGTCGAGAACGCCGTTCGCCTCGAACTCGGCGCCCAGCACGCTCTCGATGGTGGATCCGGCGAAAGCCGATGCGACGACGGGTATCAGGTAAAGGGGCTTTGTCAGACCCAGCGCCGCCGCGATGCCCCCAAGAAGAACTGCCGCCGAGACGCCTGCGAGCGTTCCTTCGACCGACACAGCGCCGGACGTCCCGGGAGCCACGCGTGCCAATGAGGTAACCAGGAACGTGCGGCGTGCCCAGGCCTTACCGATCTCGCTCGCTACCGTGTCGCTGCCTCCGGCGGCCAGCGCGGCCACAAACGCGATACGCGCCATTTCCGACGCGTAGGTCGTCGCGCAGAGAATGGCGGCGACCAGCGCGACTCCCGTGTTGGCGAGCGCGTTTGCGACTCCTCGCCGCGACTCGGCGACTCCGAGCTTCGACTTTCGGCCAAGGCCGATGCGTGAAGCAGCGACGGCGATCCCGAAAGTTGCGAGCAGCATCAGCCATCCGCCCCAGCCGACTGTCGCGATCACAACGATTCCAATCAGCGCACCGGAGACTGCGCCGACCAGGGTCACCGTGCCGGCAAGGTATCCGACCGCAGCGGCGCCGAGGTTTGCGATAACTGCCACGGGCACGACGGCCAGTATGCGACGCACGGTTTCGGCGACAAGATCTTCGTTGACGAGCGACATGGTCCACAGGACAGCTGCTGCGGTCACTGGCACTGAGATGTTCTCATCCAGTGCGATCGGAAGTGTCGCGCAGCCCGCGGCAGCAAACGCCGCCGCGAAAGGCACCCACGTGCCGAACCACGGGTAGGCGGGGGGAATCACACGCGCTGAGCACCACCAGCACAAAAACGCGCCGGCCGCTCCTCCCAACAGTACGAAAACGACGCAGCCCGCGAGAGTGCGCCGCGGATTCCAGGGGATCCTCGGTCCGCCGATGTACCGTGCGGCGATCGGTGCCGTGCCATTTCCAAAGCCCACGATGCCCCACACCGAGGCGACGATGTCGATCCTGTCTGGCAACAACAGCAAGACCAGCAGAACGGCCGCCGGGTAAAAGACGACGCCAGGATCGATGTTGCGCTGATGATTCGGCGGCGCAGAAGGTGATGCCGCGATGTAGGGCAGCGCGTACGCGGTGAAGACGACCGCCGCGGCGGCAATCACCATGGCCTCCGTCGGGGTGATCCAGCGCAGCAGGAGCGCGGCTGCGCCCATTCCGAGGTGAACGAGTTGCCGCCCGTCCGAAACGCCGGACGCGCGATTCATGAGGCGACCGGGGTCGCGGTTCGCCAGAAGTCCAGCAGGTCGGCGAGCGTCTGGTCGATTGGAATCAGGGGCGCCCAGCCCGTCTCCGACGTGATCCGCGACGGGTCCCCGGCAATGACGGGATTGTCGCTCGGGCGCAGGCGAGTGGGGTCGACATCGATCGTAATCGGCACTCGCGACAGACTAACGAGCCGTTCCAACAGATCGCGCATCCGGTAGGCGTGACCCGAACACACGTTGTATGGTCGCGCCGGGCGGCCCCGCTCGATCATCGCGACGTACGCGCGCACCGTGTCGCGCACGTCCATGATGTCGCGCCTGGATTCGAGGTTGCCGACGCGAAGCACGGGTGCCGATCGTCCGCCCTCGATTTCGGCGATCTGACGCGCAAAGCTCGACGTCGAATATGTAGGCGCCTGTCGGGGACCCGCGTGGTTGAACGGACGCGCAACGAAAATCGGCACCCACGTGGCGCGCATCGCAAGCATCTCCTGCGCGAGCTTGCTCAGCCCGTACGGCTCGGTAGGTCCAATCGGATCTTCCTCGGTCAGCCTCGAGATCGAGGGCTGATAGACGAGCGCCGAACCCGTGACGAGCACCGGGCACGCGAGTCCCGCTTCGCGAACACCCTCGAGCAGGTGGTGTGTGCCGAGCGCGTTGACGCGGAGCGCGCGCTCCGGCGCCCCCCAGGATTCCCCCACATGAGCAACGCCGGCGAGGTGATAGATCGCTGACGGTCTCGCGTCGTCGAGCGCGATCCGTACCGCGTCACGATCGAGAAGATCGACCGACCTCCATTGCACGCCTGGATCAGACGCGCGAGGGACGTCAGCTCCGCCTCGGTGTGCCCAGGCCGTCACGTGCCGCACGCGGGTGAGCAGTTCGTCGACGAGGTGACTGCCGGCGAAACCCGTGGCGCCGGTCACCAGAGGGGGGCCAGGCACGGTCAGCCGCGGCGGTCGCCGTAGAGCGCCTGGTAGTATGCGCGGAACTCGGGGTCGGCGTCCTTGATGGGCCGCCACCAGGACTCGTGATGCCGATACCAGGCGACCGTGTCGCGCAGTCCCTGGTCGAACGGCACTTCCGGCCGCCAACCGAGCGCGCGCAGCTTTGTCGTGTCGAGCGAATAGCGGCGATCGTGCCCGGGGCGGTCTGCAACCGGCCGGATGAGCGACTCCGGTTTGCCGACCAGCTCCAGAATGCGCCTGGTGAGATCGACATTGGCGATGTGGTTGCCGCCGCCGATGTTGTAGACCTCGCCGGGCGTTCCTGCGTCGAGCAGCAAATCGATTGCGCGGCAATGATCGAGAACGTGCAGCCAGTCGCGCTGCTGTAGCCCATCGCCATACAGCGGCAGCGGGAGGTCAGCGATCGCGTTCGTGATGAACAGCGGAATCACCTTCTCGGGGAAGTGATACGGGCCGTAGTTGTTCGACGCACGAGTGATGACGACGGGGACCTGATAGGTCGCCCAGTAGCTGTACGCGAGCCGATCCGCACCCGCCTTGCTCGCGGAATACGGATTTCGCGGACGCAACTCGTCGGTCTCGCGACTCGCCCCCTCCGCAACACTGCCGTACACCTCGTCGGTGGAAATCTGGACGAACCGGCGCAGGCCCGGCGCTTCGCGCGCCGCTTCGAGGAGGACGAAGGTGCCGTAGACGTCTGTCGTAATGAATTCGCCGGCGCTGATGAGCGATCGGTCCACGTGCGTCTCGGCGGCGAAGTGGACGACGATTTCCGCGTTCTTGACGAGCGCCCCGGCCACTCCAGGATCCGCGACGTCCCCCTGAACGAAGGTATGCCGCGGGCTGTCCAGCACGTCGGCCAGGTTCTCGAGACGGCCGGCGTAGGTCAGCTTGTCGAGCGTCGTGATATGCCACTCGGAGTGCCGGGCGAGGGCGTACCGTACGAAGTTCGATCCGATGAAACCGGCGCCGCCGGTCACGAGGACGTTAACCATCTTTGCGGGTCCAATCGTAGGGCAGCGATCCGTGCGGCTCCAGCCGATACTCGTCCGGTTCGTCGCGTTGGTACATCTCGTTCGGGACGTTCAACACGAGCGACGGCTCCGGACCGATGCATTTCCAGCCGTGGTAGACCAGGTTGGGAACCTGGACGAGCATCGGGTTGTGGACGCCGATGAAGAACTCGTTGACGGTGCCTTCCGTCGGCGATCCGACGCGTGTGTCGACGAGCACGAGCTTCACCATTCCCGTCACGCACGCGAAGTTGTCGATCTGCTTCCGATGGTAATGCCAGGCCTTGACGACGCCCGGATACGTCGCCGACACGTACACCTGCCCGAATTTCGTGAACAGGTCGGATTCGTCTGCGCGCAGGATCTCCATCAGCCAGCCGCGTTCGTCGGCAACGGCGCGGAGCGTCTTCAGCTTGACGCCGTCAATCGTCGGCCGCCCGGCGGCGGCGTATTTCACGGGTGTCGCCACGTTCACCTCACCAGCGGATGCCCACCTCGGAATTGTCGCCGAGCATGAACCGGTACGCCGACGGTTTCACCGGCAGCCGGTAGATCTTCACGTTCTTGCCAATCAAGCTGTCCTCGATGCGCGTTGCAAGATTGCTGATCGTGCTGCCTTCGAGCACGATGCTGTGTTCGATTTCCGAGTCGCGGATTTCCGCATCGTTCATGATCGACGTGAAGGGACCGACGTAGGCGTTCACGATTCGCGCATTGGCGCCGATGATCACGGGACCGCGTACGACCGAGTGCTCGATGACGGCTCCCGACTCGACGATGACTTTTCCCTCGACGCGCGAGTCGGCGTCGATCACGCCGTCCACGCGGCGTTCGATGCGATCGAGGATCAGCCGGTTGGCCTCGAGCATGTCTTCCAGCTTGCCCGTGTCCTTCCACCATCCGTCGACGATGTGCGGGCGGACCTCGAGTCCCCGGTCGATCAGATGCTGGATGGCATCGGTGATTTCCAGCTCGTTGCGGAAGCTCGGTTTGATCTGCTTGACCGCCTCGAACACCGCCGGGGAGAACATGTAGACGCCGACGAGCGCCAGGTCGCTCCTGGGGTGCTCCGGCTTTTCGACCAGCCGGACGACGCGGCCGTCGGCGAGCTCGGCGACGCCGAACATCTGCGGGTCGGGCACCCGCGCGAGCAGAATCTGGGCGGCGGGCTTCTCTCGGACGAACTCCTCGACGAAGTTCGTGATCCCCTTGTTGAGCAGGTTGTCGCCGAGATACATCACGAACGGAGAGGTGCCGATGAATGGTTCGCTGATCAGGACGGCGTGCGCCAGCCCGCGCGGCGCGTCCTGTTCGATGTAGGTGATCGAAACATTCCAGGCCGCTCCATCGCCGACCGCGGCGCGAATCTCATTCTGCGTGTCGCCGACGACGATGCCGATCTCGCGTATGCCGGCCTCCGCGAGCGACTCGATCCCGTAAAAGAGCACCGGCTTGTTCGCGACGGGCACCAGTTGTTTGGCGCTGGTGTAGGTGAGCGGCCGCAGCCTGGTGCCCTTGCCGCCGCTGAGAATCAGCCCCTTCATCGCGGCTCAGCGGCCCTGGCCGCCGAAGGCGCCGAACAGATTCGAGAATGTCCCGACGCCCGCCAGCGTGAACGACAGGTTGAACCGGTGATCCTGGTTGACGCCGTAGCTGACGAAGCTTCCCGACAGGTTGTAGGTCTGATATTCGACGGCCACCCCGCAGCACTGCGAATTGTAATACGCGGTATACCGCTGCTGCAGGAACTCGTCGTTCTTCAGGTCGTAGTAGAACGAGTACGCGCCTCCGAGGCGATTCCCTGGTTTCCGGATGTTCGTGGTCGCGTTCACGTAGTTGTTCGACGCGGCCAGATTGAACGCCGGGAGCGTCGGGATGTACCGCCGTTGCGTCCATTCCACCGTCGTCTGCACCCAGCTGCGCGTGTTGAACGACCCGCTCGCCGATATCGTCCGGATCGAGTGCGTGGTGGAATCGAATTCGGTTCGAATCGATGCCAGAATCAGATGCGTCGGCGCCGCGCGGACCAGCAGTACCATCGGCCCGAATTTGGTCGGCGTGACCGCGCCGAAGCCGCTCTGGACCGACTGGTCGTACTGCGCGGCCTTTGCCTCCGTGTAGTAGTTCTGCGACAGCGTCGCGCTCAACACCTCGCGAGACGTTTCCTTCTTCGAGTACAGACGATTCGACACGCCGTAGTTGAAGCGAGTGACGCCCCCGACGACGTAGTCGGCGCCATCGAGCTTGACGATGCGATCGAACTGGTCGATAGCGGTGATGTGCTGGACGGTCAGCGTCGGTTCGATGACGTGCTTCAGCTTGCGGTTGGGGCGATTGAAGATGCGGTTGAAGACGGGGCCCGTCATGCGGCTCTGCAGGTCCACGTACGTGCGGCCGATGCCCTTGTCGATCTGCGGCCCGTTGACGGTTGCGAGGCTCTCCGTCCAGTACGTGGACCGAAAGGCCACCGACGAGTTCACCGTGAAGAACTGCAACTTGGTGAACGGAATGCGCAGCGACGGGCTGACGTCCATTCGCGTCAGCCCCTGGTCGCTCGTCTTGACGTCGTTGGTCGTGACGTTGCGCACGATCGTGACGTACTCGCCGTTCAGACCGAAATAGAGCGGCGTCCCCTTGATCAGGCTTTCGATGCGCGTGATGCTGATTCGCGGCAGCGAGCCGTTGGTCTGGAACGATGTTTCGTTGCTGAAGTAGTCGCTCTTGTCCGCGGTGAAGCTCACCGAGTAGCCCTTCCAGTTGCCCGCGAGATTGCCGCCGAAACGGCGCGTGCCGTTCGTGGAATGAAGAATGTTCTGGTCGTAGCGCTGGTGCGAGACGATGCTGGTGTAGTAGTTCGCGTTGGCGCGAGCACGGAGGTTGTACGGGAGCCGCTGCGTCACGTCGCCGAGGATGGTGAAGCTCTGCGTTCCAGGATACTGCACCGGCGCCCCGTTGGCCTGGGCGTACTCGGTCGGGTGCTCGTGCAGGAAGGTGATCTGCGTGTTTCCTTCCGACCCGGGCGCCAGGATGTATCGGTACTGCCCGCCGATCTGTTGTCCGGTCTTCGAGAACCAGTCGTGTTCGATCGTTGCATCCTGGCTGCGGCTGATCGCCCAGAAGAACTGGTTGGTGAGCGACTGGCCGCGTGCGGCCGTCGATCCGTAGATCGGCATCAGAAAACCGGTCGCGCGATTATCGTCCTGGATTGGGTAATAGAACGCCGGCAGATAGAACATCGGGACGTTCTTCACCTTGAAGATGGCGTTCTTCAGGAGGGCGTAGTCATCGAGCGTGAGCGTGATTGAATCCGCCCCCAACTCCCAGCGTGGCGTCGGCTGCACGCAGGTCGTGAACCCTCCATGGAGGATGCGGTATTTTTTCGGCCCGATCTTCTGAATCTCGTCCCCCCAGAACCACGCGTCCGGTTCTTGCGTGCCGAAGATCCCGGGGTCCGCCGACTCGCGGAGCACCGTCGTCCCGGTCGCATTGAAGAAGGTCCCGGTACGCGTCTTCGTGTTGAACTCCATCCGCTCGGCCGAGATCCGGTTCTTTCCCGACACGTAGACGACGTTGCCCGTCGCGATGACCCGGCCCTCGTCCTGGAAGCTCTCGAGACGGTCTGCCATCAGCTGCAGATCCTGACAGTCAATCTGGGCCGGCTGATCGAGCGTCCCTTCGGCGACCACATGGTTCGTCTCGATGACGACGCTATGGAGATTCTGGGCTTGATACCCCTTGCAGCCGCCGAGCGGCTCCTGGGCGCGTGCCGCGCGGGCGCCGCCAAACCATTCGAGCACGAAGCACAGGAAGAGGATAGCGCTGAGGCGAACCATGAAACTGTCGGCGTGACGCGCGGACCGAAGGTCAGCGAAGAATATCACGCAGCGGACCGACGAGAAAGATCGAGCCGGTCCCGACGGTCCGATCGCCGGTCGAGACTGCTCGATCGAGTGCAACGGCAAAATCATCGATGGCGAGCACGGGCAGGCCTGCTCCGGCCGTCTCACGCAGGGAAGACGCGAGATCGCTCGCTGACGCCGCGCGCGGTGTCGGGGCGGTCGTGCAGATGATGCGCGCGCACAAAGGGGCGAGCGGCGCCACCATGGCGGCGGCGTCCTTGTCGCGCATCGCGCCGAAGAGCAGCGTGACGCCGGACCAGCCGATCTCCCGCAGATACGACGCCAGCGCGCGTGCGCCGGCCGGGTTGTGGGCCGCGTCGAGCAGGACGTCGCGCCCCCGGTAGGACAATCGTTCCAGCCGTGCCGGCCAGACCGCGTCGGTGAGGCCCGTCCTCATGGCGGAATCGGACACCGCCACGCCTTGGTCCGCGAGCTGGTCAAGGATCGCGACCGCAACCGCGGCGTTACTCCGTTGATGTCGTCCAGGGAGCGCGAGCTCGACCGTTCCGAGTCCGCGCGCGGCGAGCAGCGGCTCGTCGACGTGGATCACCGGGGCGCCCAGGGCCGCGCACACGTCCTCGATGACTCGGCGCGCCTCCGCGGCGACCGGCCCGCAGACCAGCGGAACGCCGGGCTTTACGATGCCCGCCTTCTCACGCGCGATCGAAGCGAGTGTGTTACCGAGTTGGGCCTGGTGATCGAGATCGATCGACGTGATCGCCGTGACGAGGGGATGCACGACGTTGGTGGCATCGAGACGTCCTCCGAGTCCGACTTCGAGCACGGCAATGTCGACCCGCGCGTCGCGAAAGAGGACGAACGCCGCGGCCGTCGCGCACTCGAAGAATGTCGGCGGCGCGGCAAGCGTCCCGCGCTGCATCAGCGACTCGGCTGCGTGCTGCACGGACCCGACCGCGTCTTGCAGCGTCGAGGTGTCAACCTCCCGTCCGTCGATGACGAAACGCTCTTCGACACGAACGAGATGGGGTGAGGTGTAACGCGCGGCGCGGTGTCCGGCGGCGCGAAGTGCGGTCTCGACCATGACCGTCACCGACCCTTTGCCATTCGTGCCGGCGACGTGGACCGACTGAAAGGCGCGCTCCGGGTGCCCGAGCGCTTCGCAAAGGGCGGTGATGTTCTCGAGGCCGAACTTCATCCCCAGCCGCTCGAGGCTGAAGAGAAACTCGATCGGTTCCATCGCCTTTACGCGGTCGTTTCGGAGTGGAGCGTCCGGGCCGGCTCCTGGCGTCCTGCTCCGGTGAACCGCAGGATTCGGACCACCGTGTCCTTCAACTCGCGCCGGTCGATGACGAGATCGAGCATCCCGTGCTCGAGGAGGAACTCGCTGCGCTGGAAACCTTCGGGCAGTTTCTGGCGGATTGTCTGTTCGATGACCCGCGGGCCCGCGAAGCCGATGAGCGCTTTGGGCTCGGCGATGTTGACGTCGCCGAGCATCGCAAAGCTCGCGGTGACGCCGCCGGTCGTCGGGTCGGTCAGGATGGAAATATAGGGAAGCCGCGCGCGGTCGAGGCGCGCCAGCGCGCCGCTGATTTTTGCCATCTGCATGAGCGACAGCGCCCCCTCCATCATGCGCGCTCCGCCGGAGCACGACACGATGATGACGGGATACCGGCGCGCGATCGCCCGCTCGATCGCCCGCGTGATCTTTTCCCCGACTACGACCCCCATGCTGCCGCCGATGAACCCGTACTCCATCGCCGCGACCGCACACGTGAGGCCGCCGATCGCTCCGGTCGCCGTGATGACCGCGTCTTTCAACCCCGTGAGCTCGACGCCGGCGTCCAGTCGCGAGCGGTAGGGCTTGGTGTCGGTGAAGCGCAGCGGATCGGTGGACGCGAGCCCCGAGTCGTGCTCGTCCCACTCTCCATCGAACAGCGACTGCAGCCGCTCGCCGGCGCTGAGGCGGAAATGATGGCTGCACTTGGTGCAGACGCTCAGGCTCGCCGCGAGATCCTTGTTGTAGATGATTTGCCCGCACGACGGACACTTCACCCAGAGGCCTTCCGGCACCCGGCTCTTATCAGCCGGCGCTTCGATCGGCTTCCGGACCTTCTTGAACCACGCCATTGCCGAGCACTATATCAATTCAATGCCGAGTGCCGGTTGCCGAATGCCGAATTCTCGATTGGCGAGTGCCGAATGGGATTGGCGAATGTCGAGTGCGAATGTCGAGTGGGAATGTCGAATGCGAATGTCGAATGCCGAAGCGAATGTCGAATGCCGAATGCGAATGTCGAATGCGGGTTGAGAATCTCCAATGTGCGGTTCGATGCCGCATTGCTGATTGAGGTGTCAGGGACGTATGTCGATGCTCCGCGGCCGGAGGCCATTCGGCAATCGATTCGCCCTTCGGCCCTGACATTCGCCACTCGGCGCTCGCCATTCGGCATTCATTCGCCATTCGGCATTCATTCGCCATTCGGCATTCACTCGCGATTCGGCACTGCAATCGGCATTCGGCACTGCAATCGGCATTCGAAACTCCAATCGGCATTCGAAACTCCAATCGGCACTGCCCAATTCTCATTCGCCACCCGCCATTCGAAAACTCGGCACTCGCCATTCGCCACTCGGCATTCGATCAGGTGCGCGGCACGTAATACCGCGTCCCCCTTCCCATCGTCCTGAGTTGTTTCTCGAGATCCGCGAGCGCGTCTTCGCCCCACGAGAGGTCGAACTGCGACGTTTCGACGACGAGCAGCGGGGTCGCCTCGTAGTGGAAGAAGAAATGGTTGTAGGCCTCGTTCAACTCCCGCACGTAGTCTTCGCCGAGCGCCGGCAGCTCGGGGTTCGCGCGGCCGCGGTCGCGGAGGCGGCGTTTCAGCACGTCGGTCGGCGTCTGTAGATAGATGACGAGATCGGGCGGCGGCATGTCGGCCGCGAGCAGCTCGTACAGGCGTTGATAGATGAAGAGCTCGTTATCGTCGAGATTCAGGTAGGCGTAGATCTTGTCGCGATCGAACAGGTAATCGCAGACCGTCAGCTGGGTGAAGAGGTCGCTTTGACGCAGTGAGGAGAGCTGGCGGTGACGCGACAACGTGTAAAAGAGCTGCGCCTGAAATCCCGCTCCGGGCCGTCCGCCGTAGAAGTCTGCGAGAAAGGGGTTGTCGGTCTCGTCGAGGACGACCGTCGCGTCGAGTCTCGCGCCGAGACGGTCGGCGAGCACCGATTTGCCGACGCCGGTCGGCCCTTCGATCGCGATGTACCGGAAATCCAGCGCTGGATTCAAAGGACGCGAAAGTATAAACGAAACGCCCGGAACGATTGCGATAGCATGGACCGCGATGCGAATCGAGCGGATCGAGTTGCGCCTGCTGCGGCTGCCGCTCGTTCGCTTTTTCGAGACGAGCTTCGGGCGGATTCACGATCGGACCTTCGTGATCGTCAACGTCGAAGAGAACGGCGCGGTGGGGGTCGGCGAGTGCGTGGCCGACGCGAGCCCCTTCTACAGCGCGGAAACGACGCGGACCGCCTGGCACATCACCGCCGACTTTCTCGCGCCGCTCGTGCTCGGGCGCGAGTTCAGCCACCCCCGGGAGATCTTCGACGCGCTCGGTCTGGTCCGCGGCCACCGCATGGCGAAAGCCGCGGTAGAAATGGCGGCGTGGGATCTCTTTGCGAAGGAGCTCCAGCGGCCGCTTGCCGACGTGCTTGGCGGAACGCCCGAGCGGATCGGCAGCGGCATTCTCGCCGGCGTGTCCATAGGAATCCAGGATTCAATCCCTCAGCTGGTCGAGCGAGTCGCGGCGGAGCGGGATGCGGGCTACCGGCGCTTCAAGATCAAAATCAAGCCGGGGTGGGACGTGGATGCCGTCCGCGCCGTCCGCGGCGAATTTGGCCCGATTCCGCTGATGGTGGACGCGAACGCCGCCTACCGGATGAGCGACGCGACTCATCTGGCGGAGCTCGATCCGTACGATCTGATGATGATCGAGCAACCGCTCGACTACGACGACATCCGCAATCATGCGGCGCTGCAGAAGGCGATCCGCACGCCGATCTGCCTGGACGAATCGCTGGAGACGCCGGCGCAGGCCGAGGAAGCCCTGGATGCCGGGGCGTGCCGCATCATCAACATCAAGCCTGGGCGCGTCGGAGGGCATGCAGAGTCCATCCGCATGCATGACGCCGCGATGGCGCGCGGCGCGCCGGTCTGGCATGGCGGGATGCTGGAAAGCGGCATCGGCCGCGCGCACAATATTCACCTGTCGACACTGCCCGGTTTCACGCTGCCGGGGGACGTCGCGGCAAGCCGGCGCTACTTCGCGCCGGACCTCATCGATCCCGAGATCGAGGTCCGCGCCAACGGGACGATCGACGTGCCCACCGGGCCGGGCATCGGCGTTCACATTGTCGAGGATCGCGTAAACCAGGCGTGTGTTGAACGTCTCGAGTTGAGGGCGACCGCATAACCTCCATGAACCGGACGACCGTTTTTCCCCGAACCCTGTTGGCGATGACCCTGCTGACCTCCGGCTGCGCAAGCGCCCCACCAGCTCCGGCAGCGCCGCCGGGGATTCCTTTCGACAAGAAGATGGCATGGATGCTCGAGCTCGAAGATCGACGAGTGTTGCGACTCGAACCTCCCGCTCCGCCTCCTGCCGTGGCTGCACCCGTCAAAGGACGGCGAGCGGCTCCGCCCCCGGCGCCCCCGCCGCCCTCCCCGGACCTGACCACGCTATTGTCGGACTCCGAGGCCCGGGTACGGCGCCGAGCCGCGCTCGCAATCGGCCGCGTCGGTTTGCCTGCGGGCATTCAGCCGTTGATTGGCACGCTGTCGGACGCCGACCCGGAGGTTCGCGAGATGGCAGCCTTCGCGCTCGGGTTGATCGGCGACGTGGTGGCCGCGCCGGCGCTGACGAAAGCGCTCGAGGACGTGTCCCCGATCGTCCGCGGGCGTGCCGCCGAGGCGCTCGGTCAGATCGACGCCAAAGAGAAGGATCAGGTCCAGGCGGAGGCGCGCCGGGTGGTCGGCGACGCCGTCGGAAAAATGGTCGCGGAGTACGCGAAGACTCCCGCCGTCACGGCGATGCAGGGTGACGATGAGAAGTACCCTGCGGCACCCGAAGCGGAAGCGTTCCGGCTTGGCGTGTACGCGCTCGTCCGTCTCGGCACCTACGAGCCGCTTGCCGCCTCCGTGCTTGGCGCCGACGGCCAGCCGGTGGCGTCGTGGTGGCCGGTGGCGTACGCATTCGGGCGAATCAGCGACCCGCGGGCCGAGCCGGTGCTGCTGCGGCTGTTGAAGGCGCCCGGCAAGTATTCCCCTGCGTTTGCCGCGCGTGGCCTCGGGGCCATCAAGGATACGAGCGCCATCGACGCGCTCGTGTCGATGATGACCGCGCCGAATACGCCCCAGGAAGTCATCGTGTCGGCGGTGCGCGCGCTCGCTGCGATCGGTGATCCGAAGGCGGCGGCGCCGATTGCGAAGGTTGTGGCCGCCAGCCCGGACCCGAATCTCCGCATAGAAGGCGTCCGGGCGCTCGGAACGCTGCACGCGTCAGACGGGCTGCTGGTTGTCGAGGACCTCCTGACCGATCCGTGGCCCGCCCTGCGCGCTGAGGCCTTGCGGTCTGTCGCAGCGATCGATCAACAGAATCTGCTGCTCGTGCTGTCCGGCATGGACCCCGACCCGCAGTGGACCGTGCGTGCCGCCCTCGCGGACGTCCTGTCGACCCTGCCCGCGGACGTGGCCCTCGATCGCGTGCGCGCCATGCTCAAGGATGAGGATCGGCGGGTGGTGCCCTCCGTCCTGCGGGCGCTCGATCGGTTGAAGGCTCCGGATGCGGCGGAGGTCGCGCTCGCGCAGCTGAAAGAACCCGATTTCGTGGTCCGCAGCGCAGCGGCGGACGTCATCGGCCAGCTGAAACCGGGCGAAGGGCTGGACGCGCTCAGCGCCGCACTTGCGCTGGCCGAGGGGGACGAGGCCATCGACGCACGGGTGTCGATCCTTTCAGCGATGGCTGCGTACGGCGGACCACGGGCAATCGACGCCGTCAAAGGAGCGTTGAAGGACAAGGATTGGGCGGTGCGCGTCCACGCGCTGGATCTTCTCGCGAAGCTCGACCCGGAGAACGCTTCCCGCGACGCCATCAGGCCGGCGCCCGGGGCCCCGATCACCCCGTATACCGATGCGCAGCTGATCGCGCCTGCTTACTCGCCTCACGTGTTCATCGAGACGGCGAAAGGCACCATCGAGTTCGAGCTGGCGGTCATGGACGCGCCGCAGACCTCGCGCAGCTTCATGGCGCTCGTACGCCGAGGGTTTTTCAACGGCCTGCCGATTCATCGCGTCGTTCCGAATTTCGTGATCCAGGACGGCGATCCGCGCGGCGACGGCGAGGGCGGGCCCGGCTATACGATTCGCGACGAGCTGAACGAACGCCCCTTCCTGCGCGGCACGGTCGGCATGGCGCTCTCGGGGCGCGACACGGGGGGCAGCCAGTTTTTCATCACGCATTCACCCCAGCCGCACCTCGACGCGCGCTACACGGTATTCGGCCGCGTGGTGAACGGCATGGACGTCGTCGATCGGATTCAGCAGGGGGACACGATTACGCGCGTGCGCGTGTGGGACGGGACCACGATGCAATAAAAAAAGGGGGCGCCGTTCGCCCCCTTTCAGGCGGGAGAGGCAGCTTACCGCTTCTTGCCGCCCTTCTTCTTCCCGCCCTTGGCTGCTTTCTTTGCCATTGTGCGCTTATCCCTCCCTTCGCTGTGGGATGCCGGTCGCGAGGAGCTTTCTCCGCGTTGCAGCGCCGCTGCCTGCCGGCACGTCGGCCTGCTTCCGTCGGCGCCCGTCGCCTCTTTGCTGACTCCCGCGCGGGTGGCGAGGGAGGTTGGCAGCTAAAAAATTGGGGGTGTCATCAGTCGACACCCCCAGTACTCAGGCGGCGCGCTTAGCGCTTCTTGCCGCCCTTTTTCTTTCCACCCTTTGCAGCCTTCTTCGCCATGAGTTCCTCCTTGGAACTGGCAGCTCAGCTATTTTGACGACCGACGTCGCTTACAACAGGTGGGCTGAGCGGACCACCCTCATACAAGATGTAGATTATGGATGAGAAAATTCAACTGTCAAGCACAAAGTGCACAAAATGTCAAAAATTCGCACACCTAATCTGTCGGTTGTTCGTCGTCATCACGACAGACGTCAATTCAGATCGCCGAATGCTGCCGCGCGCCGAATTTTGCGATCGTCGAATGTCGAATCTGATCGTGCAATTGAACATCGTGATTGCGGACTGCTCAGTGCGAGTGCGGCATGCCGAGTGCGGTGCGAGCGCTGCTGAGGATCGATTGAGTTTGGCGATTGGCGACGGGGATTGCCGAGCAGGATCGCCGATTGGTGATGTGGGATTCAGCGTCTCGTTCAGCGCTCGACCACTTTGAGGCGGGTCAGGGCGCGGGCGGCGGCCGCGCGGGTGTCGGCGGCGGCGCCGAAGAGTGTCGCCGCGATTCGGTAGTAGGAGATGGCCTGCGTGCGCTTGCCCTGGCGCTCGAGGATGCGTGCGGCGTCGACGTAGGCGTAGCCGAGAATCGGCGGCGGGCAGGTCCGTGCGCCCTTGATCGCCTGTTCGTAATGCGTGAGCGCCGCCACGTCCTCTTTGCGGGCCTGGTGGACGCGGCCGGCCCGATATCGCGTCACCGGATCGGATCCGTTCAACGCAAGCGACGCGTCGAGAACCGCCGCGGCGCCCGCCGCGTCGTTGTGCTCCAGACGGCGCCAGCCATCCAGCGACAGGCGGTACGCCTCCGCGCGTTTCGCGTCGGGCGCATGTTTCAGCCGATCGGCGGTGGCGGCCGCCACGCCGTAGGTGTCGGGCGCCGAGGCCGCCGCCGCCGCCGCACGATAGGCATCGACGGCCTGCGCCCGGATGCCCATGCGATCGTACGCTTCACCGAGGCGCAGGTAGGCGAGGCCGAGCGCGCCGAACGGCGCGACCGGCCGTGCGGCGATTACCCCCTGCAGCATCTCGATCGCGTCGTCGGTCTGCTCGAGCACTTCCAGTTGGCGCGCGATGCCGAGGCGCGCCTGCACTTCGCTGAGCGCCGGCGCATTGACGCGCTGCTCGCGGGCTGCGGCGAGGAGCGATCGCCAGGTGGCCAGGCTGGCGGTGACGTCGTGCTGGTAGACGTCCTGAATCTCCGCCGTCTGTGAGATGAAGAGCGGATTGGCAGGATATCGCTCGTGGAGCGAGTCCAGCAGGTGCAGCGCGTGCGCGGTCTGGCGTTCGTACCAGAGATAGATGACGTGGAGCTGGTAGTCGGCTTCGCCCTGCAGCAGCCGCCCGTGCGCCCGGGCGCGGAGCATCTCGGCGAGCCCCGTTTTCCGATCGCCCCCGGGCAGCAGCAGCAGAAACCGCAGGAACTTCGCCGCCGCGGGCGCGACATCGGCGTAGTATTTGTACATCCCGACGCCGAAATGCGCGTCCTCCAGCGATGGATCGAGGTCGATTGCCCGCTCCATCGCATCTTTGATGCGCTTGCCGTCGCGGGCCGCCGCGAGCTTTTCGTTGCGGAGCACGCGCCACTGGACCCGCACGGCGTACGCAGCCCCGTTGTAGAACCAGGCCTCCGGCTCGTCTGGTGCGCGATCGGTCCATTCCTCCGTGTTGTCGATTGCCTGCTCCACCGCGTCGGTGAACTCGTCGTCCAGCGAACGATTCTCGGGATCGAGAAGGATCTGCCACCACAGCGCCGTCGCGGCAAGGACGTCGCAGGCCTCTTTGGGCGCCGGACCGCAGGCACGGTGCAGCTCCGCGTCCACCTGGTCGAAGCGCGCGTCGAGGATGATGTCGTAGGCGCGAATGAGGCCGTCGACGCCGCGGGTGCCCGGCCGCTGGGGCGCGGCGATCCCGGCGGCCGTCGCCTGCAGCATCACGAGCGCCCACGCGATGCTCCGCCGGGGCGGACGCATCATGTGAGGCTGGTACGGAGCTGCTGCTTCTCGGCGTGCCGCTCGACGGCGAGTGCAATCAAGCGATCGAGAAGCACCGGGTACGACACGCCGGACGCCGCCCACAGCTTGGAATACATACTGATGGTGGTGAACCCCGGGATGGTGTTGACCTCGTTGACGAAAATGTTGTCGCGCTTGCCGAGCAGAAAATCGACGCGGGCCATGCCCGCGCAGTCGATCGCCTTGAAGGCGGCAATCGAGAGACGCTGAACCTCCGCCGTCGTCGAGGCGTCCAGGTCGGCCGGAATGACGATTCTCGAGCCGTCGTCGATGTATTTCGCCTCGTAATCGTAGAACTCGCGGGACGGGATGACTTCGCCGGGCACGGACGCCTCCGGCGCGTCGTTGCCGAGTACCGCGCATTCGATTTCGCGAGCCGACGGGACCGCCGCTTCGATGACGATCTTTCGGTCGAATTCGCCAGCGAGGTCCATCGCCGTCCGAAGCTCGTCCCGGCTCTTCGCCTTGGAGATCCCGACGCTCGATCCGAGATTCGCCGGTTTGACGAACATCGGGAACGCCAGTGCGGATTCCAGATCGCCGGCGATTCCTTCACGGTCGCGCTCCCAGTCGTGCCGCAGGACGACACGATACGGGCAGACGGGGAGACCCGCGGCCGCGAAGACCACCTTCATGACGGCTTTGTCCATACCGACCGCTGACGCGAGCACGCCGGCACCGACGTACGGCACATTCGCGAGCTCGAGCAGCCCCTGCATCGTGCCGTCCTCGCCGTACGGCCCGTGGAGTACTGGAAAGATCACGTCGAGATTGAGTCCAGTGACCACCGCCTCGCCATCGGCCGATCGGGTGCCGCGCCGATCGATCGAGAGAATCGTCTCAGAGCTCGGGCGCGCCATCAGGTGGACCTCCCGGCCGCTGCGGCTCGGGCGCGCGGCTTCGAGCCTGGCTTGCTCGATCACTTCCGCCGCCGAGACGGCGGTGGGGGCCCGATCGGCGAGCGCCCACCTGCCGTCCTTTTCGATACGAATCGGCACCGGCTCGTACCGAGTGCGATCCAGGTTCCCCATGACCGCTGCGGCCGATGCGAGCGACACTTCATGTTCGCCCGAGCGACCGCCGTACAGCACACCGATGCGTAAACGTTTCACAATAAAGAAGGATACAGGAGTCCAGGTTGAGTGAAGCCTTCCAGTTCCGGGTCATGAGCCGCGATGGCGCCGCCAGGAGGGGCGAGTTCGCCACGCCGCACGGGATCGTGCAGACCCCCGCCTTCATGCCGGTCGGAACGCGGGGCGCCGTCAAGGCCGTCACGCACCGCGACCTGGAGGACATGGGTGCCGAGATCATTCTCGGTAACACGTATCACCTGTATCTGAAGCCGGGCGACGAGTTGATTGCGCGGTGCGGCGGCCTGCACGCGTTCATGTCCTGGGGTCGTCCCATTCTCACCGACAGCGGCGGGTATCAGGTCTTCAGCCTCGCGGGCATGCGACGAATCCACGAGGAAGGCGCCGAGTTCCGCTCGCATCTCGACGGATCGCTGCACATGCTGACGCCCGAACGTGCCGTCGACATCCAGATGCGCCTCGGGTCCGATATCGCGATGGTGCTGGACGAGTGCGCGCCGACGGTGTCTGACCCGCTCGCCCCGGGAGTCGGATCAGACGCTCGGGCGTGTGCGCGGACGGCGATGGAACGATCGGCTCGATGGGCACAACGCGCGCGGACGCGTCAGCTTCAGCTCCGCGTGGACCCGCGGTCGGCGCCCGAGGTCACGGTCACCAACCCCAGTCAGGCCCAGTTCGGGATCATTCAAGGAGGAACCGATCGCGAACTGCGGACCGAGAGTGTTCAGAGGACGTGCGAAATCGGTTTCGAGGCGTACGCGATTGGCGGCCTCAGCGTCGGCGAGCCGGTCGCGGTGATGTACGACGTGGTGGCGCACACGGCGCCGCAGCTGCCCGAGGACAAGCCCCGTTACCTGATGGGGACCGGAATGCCCGACGACCTGATTGAATGCGTCGCACGCGGTATCGACATGTTCGACTGCGTCCTGCCGACGCGGAACGCGCGGAACGGCCAGCTGATTACGAGCCGGGGACCACTTGCCATCAAGAACGCGCGATACGCCGAGGACATGTCGCCCCCCGATCCGGGCTGCGGCTGCTACACCTGCCACCGTTTTTCCCGCGCGTATCTCCGGCACCTTTTCATCGCCGGCGAGATGACCGCCGCTACCCTCAACTCGTTGCATAATATCCACTTTTACCTTGACACCATGCGGCGGATTAGGGAGGCTATAGTGTTCGGCTCGTTTGAAAAACTCCGCCGCGAGTTCCATCAAACCTTCTCTCGCCGACCCCAGATCTGAATGCGATTTGACGTGGTGCCCGATTCGTCCGTGATCGCGATGTCGGGGGCCGCCCAGCAGGGCGGGCTCCTGAGCTTCATTCCTTTTGCGGTCATCCTCGTCATTTTTTACGTGCTCATCCTGATGCCGATGCAGCGGCGTCAGAAGAAGGTCCAGGAGTTTCAGAGCGCGCTCAAGGTCGGCGACAAAGTCGTGACGACAGGCGGCATCTACGGTCTGATCACGCGCGTCAACGACAAGTCCGTGCAACTCCAGGTCGCCGACAAGGTCAGGATCGAGATCGCACGCGCCGCGATCGGCGGGTATCAGGGGCAGGACCCGGTCGTCGCCGAATCAGGGAACATGTAAACCATGAACAAGAACGTACGTTGGAAGCTTCTGACGAGCCTCGCGGTCTTCATTATCTTCTTCGCGGTCGGGCCGTATCCCATCCTCGCGCAGCGGCTTCACCTGCCGATTCCCGGTTGGCTGGCCGCCAAGCAGCTGAAGCTCGGGCTCGATCTCAAGGGCGGCGTGCACCTGGTGCTGCGCGTGCAGACCGACGATGCCCTGAAGATCAACGCGACGACGACGAGCGAACAGCTGCGGGAAGCGCTGCGAACCGCAGGGATCTCGGTGTCGTCGATCGCGCTCACCGGCGTCGATCGATTCCAGGTTTCGGGCGTGCCCGCGGCTCGCGACGCCGAGTTCCGCCGCATCGCCGACGATCAGACGGCCACCAACTACAACAGGAACCCGACCGGCGGCGGCGCCTACGAGTTTGCGATGAAGCCGAACATCGCCAACGACATGCGCGAGCAGGCCGTGACGCAGGCGCTGCAGACGATCGACCGCCGCGTGAACGAGCTTGGCGTTGCCGAGCCGAACATTTCGCGCTACGGCCAGTCGAACGACGAGATCCTCGTGCAGCTTCCCGGCGTATCCGACGTCGGGCGCGCGAAGGAGATCATCAGCAACACCGCCGTTCTCGAACTGAAGATCGTCGAGGCGGGTCCGGCCGGCACGCAGGAGCAGCTTCTTCAGAGCTACAGCGGCAAAGTGCCGGAGGACATGGAGGTCGTGCAGGGGGCGGCGAGCTCGGGCGACACCAGCTATTACCTCGTGCGGAAAGTGCCTGCCGTCACCGGCCAGGATCTTCGGAGCGCCAAGCCGACGATCGACGAAAACAATCAACCCGCCGTGGCGTTTTCGCTGACCAACGACGGGTCGCGAAAATTCGGCAAGGTCACGGGCGAAAACGTCGGACGACTGCTGGCGATCGTCCTCGACCGCCGGGTCATCTCCGCGCCGCGGATCGAGCAGCGGATCACGTCCGACGGCCGCATCCACGGTTCGTTCACCACCGAGCAAGTCAACGACCTGTCGCTCGTGCTGCGCACCGGCGCGCTGCCGGCGAGCCTGACGTACCTTCAGGAGCAGGTGATCGGCCCGTCGCTCGGCGCCGATTCCATTCGCGCGGGAGTGCTCGCGTCGCTCGTCGGGCTGTTCCTCGTCGTCATGTTCATGCTGGTGTACTACAGGCTCTCGGGCGTGAACGCTGTGGTGGCGCTGCTCTTCAATCTGGTCATCCTGCTCGGACTCATGGCGTACATCAACGCGACGATGACGCTTCCCGGCATCGCCGGCTTCGTGCTGACGATGGGTATCGGCGTCGATTCGAACGTGCTCATCTTCGAGCGCATCAAAGAGGAGCTGGAAGCCCAACGCGGCGTGCGGGCGTCGATTAATTCGGGCTTCTCCCGCGTGTTCCTGACGCTGCTCGATACGCACATCGCATCGCTGATTTCGGCAGCGTTCCTGTTCCAGTTCGGCACGGGACCGATCCGCGGGTTCGCGATGACGCTGGTGATCGGGTTGATCTCGAACCTGTTTACGTCAACCTTCGTGTCGAAAACCCTGTTCGAAGCGGCACTTGGGCACCGCCAGACCGCTGAACTCAGCATCTAACGATCATGCACCTCTTCAAGACTCCGAACTTCGACTTCCTGCGGTGGCGGTGGATCGCCATCGGACTTTCGTGGCTGGTGATCGTCGCGGGATTGGTGACGATCTGGACGCGCGGGATGCCGCTCGGCGTCGAGTTCTCGGGCGGCACGATCGTGATCGTGCAGTTCGATCAGCAGCCGCCGGATCCGTCGGTCATTCGCGCCGCCCTCGATCGGGCCAGTCCCGGCGAGGGGGAAAACGCGGTCATCCAGCCGTATGGGGATGCGAACTCGCGGCAGTACCTGATCCGGGTGCCGGGCGTCGGGCAAGAGTCGGGCAGGGGCCTGAGCCAGGTCGCCGATCGGGTGATCAACGCGCTCAAAGCCGCCAACGTCGGCAGCTTTCACCCGAACGGCACCGAGATAGTCGGTCCCGCCGTCGGCCAGGATCTTCGCCGGAAAGGAATTCTCGCAACGTCGCTGTCGCTCGTGGGCATCCTTCTCTATATTGCCTTCCGCTTCCAGTTCAGCTTCGCCGTCGGTGCGGTCATTGCCACCATTCACGATCTGCTGGTGACGTTCGCCTTCCTCGCGTTCTTCCGCTATGACCTCTCGCTCAACGTCATCGCGGCAATTCTTACGGTGACCGGCTACTCCACCAACGATACGATCGTCATCTTCGACCGCGTCCGCGAGAATATGCGCAGCATGCGGCGCGACAAGCTGTACGACGTCGTCAACCGCGCGGTGAATCAGACGCTCGGGCGCACCGTGATCACCGCGGGCACCGCGCTCCTCAGCGCGATCGCCCTGTTCCTCTTCGGCGGGGACGTGCTGCACGGATTCGCGTTCACGATGATTGTCGGCATCATCACGGGCACGTACTCGAGCGTGTTCATCGCCGCGGCAATCGCGGTGATCTGGCAGGCTCGCGCCAAGACACCGGGCAAGCTGGCGACGAGTGCACCGGCCCCCGCCGCCCCGACGCCTGCGAAGGCGCGGAGGCCCGGCCGGCGCCGCGCGTCGTAGCTGCCGGCGCGTGACACTGCTGATCGCGGCGCTGCTCGGCGTCATCCAGGGACTCACGGAGTTCCTGCCCGTTTCGTCGACCGCGCACCTGCTGATCGGTGCTCGCCTCTTGAGGTTCGAGGATCCTGGCGGCGTGTTCACCGTCATGATCCAGCTCGGGTCCATCCTCGCGATCATGTGGCTCTACCGGGCCAAGATCGTCCACGTACTCAAGGGCCTTCCGTCCGATCGCGACGCGCGTCATTTCGTCGCGATGATCGTGGTGGCGTTTCTTCCGGCCGCCGTTGCCGGCGCGCTGTTGTCCGGCTTCGTCAAGCGTGTGCTTTATACGACTCCGACCGTCATCGCCGTCACGTTCATCGCCGGCGGCATCGTCATGCTGATCGTCGAGCGTTACCGTCCGGAGCCGATCGTCCTGAACGCCGATCACACGTCGCTGACGCGCGCGCTGGGCATCGGGCTGTGCCAGGTGCTTGCGCTCGTCCCGGGCGTGTCGCGGTCAGGCGCGACGATCGTCGGCGCGATGCTGCTTGGGCTCGATCGCGCGGCGGCCGCCGAGTTCTCGTTCTTCCT
Source organism: Acidobacteriota bacterium (assembly GCA_046735635.1). GTDB lineage: Bacteria > Acidobacteriota > Vicinamibacteria > Vicinamibacterales > 2-12-FULL-66-21 > JALZOC01. The sequence goes on from JBKPTT010000157.1 coordinate 22,381, forward strand.
CGCGATGCCGACCTTGGGCGCCGCCTTCGCGCACGATCTCTTGGAGGCGCGGCACGGGCTCGCGTCGCAGCTCGGGCTGGAGATCGCCGTTGGCCTCGTCTTCGCGTTCATCGCGTCGGCGCTAGTGGTGCGGCCGTTTCTCGCGATCGTCCGGCGCGAGGGGTTCGTGCCGTTCGCCTGGTATCGAATTGCCGCGGGCGTGGCGCTCGTCGCGGCGCTCGCGCTTGGATGGCTGTGATCCCCCGGCCCGCCGTGCGGATCTGAACCTTCATGCAGTGGCTCCGCCGCAGCTTCATCGCCGGCTTCTTCGTGACGGTTCCGCTCGTCATCAGCGTCGCGACGCTCGTCTGGATCTTCCGCGTCATCGATGGGTTCGTCGGACCGTTTTACGCCGCATGGCTCGGCGTTCCTGTCCCTGGCCTCGGCATCCTCACGACCGCGCTGCTGGTGCTCTTGGTGGGCGCTGTCGCCACCAACGTCATCGGCAAACGGCTGCTTCAGAAGACTGAAGGCTATCTGCTGCGGGTTCCGGTGTTCCGGACGATCTACGCGCCCGTCAAGCAGCTGGTGGTCGCCTTTTCGCCCGACAACGAGTACGGGTTCAAGCGCGTCGTGCTCATCGAAGAACCCGCGCGCGGCTTCGTAATGGGTTTCCTGACGAAGGAATTCACCGTCGACCGCGGCCAGGGGCCCGAACCGATGATTGCCGTTTACGTGCCCACCAATCACCTGTATTTGGGCGACGTCATCATCTGTCCACGCGAAAAAGCGTCATTCCCCGACATCACGGTCGAGCAGGGGATCCGCATTTTCCTGACGGGCGGCATGGCGCTGTCGGCCCGCATCAGGGCCCGGCGAGGCGACGATCGCGTCGGTGATTTCCGTGTCTGATTGCGCGCAGATGTCTTGAATCGCGCGCGCGAAATTCATTACGATTTGAAGCTTTTGGGCTCGCCGTCGCCCGCTGGCTACGGCGGGCAAGCCGGCCGAGCACGCCGCGAGCGAGCGTGTCGGGAGTTCGAGGGGGAAGCTCCTCGAGAAGGAGATCGATGAGGTTCTGTTCAGGCGTCCTGCGCGTCGGCGTGCTGGCGATGATCCTGTGGGCGGCGTTCCCCGCCCCGAGCGGGGCAACCCAGGCGTTGCCGCAGGCGCCCACCGCCGAGACCCTGCAGCAAGAGACGCATCCGCCCGCGGGCGGCGAAGCGAACCTGGTGCTGCCCGACCTCGGCGCGGTGGAGTTTCAGGGCATCAATGGCCGCTCGTTGCTGATGGCCGGCCTGCTCGTCTGCCTGCTCGGCCTCGGGTTCGGTCTGACGATCTTCACCCGCCTGAAGAACCTGCCGGTGCACCGTTCGATGCTCGAGATCTCCGAACTGATCTACGAGACGTGCAAGACCTACCTCATCACGCAGGGGAAGTTCATTCTGATCCTCGAGTTGTTCATCAGCGTGATCATCGTGTTGTACTTCGGCGTGCTGCAGCATTTTGCGGCCGTGAAGGTCGCGATCATCCTGCTCTTCAGCCTGATCGGGATCGCCGGCAGCTACGGCGTCGCCTGGTTCGGGATTCGGGTCAACACGTTCGCGAACTCGCGCGCCGCGTTCGCCGGGCTGCGCGGCTATCCCTATCCGATTTACGCCATCCCGCTCAGCGCGGGAATGAGCATCGGGATGCTCCTCATCAGCGTCGAGCTCTTCATGATGCTGTGCATCCTGCTCTTCATTCCGGGAGACTATGCCGGCCCGTGCTTCATCGGGTTCGCCATCGGCGAATCGCTCGGGGCCGCCGCGCTCCGCATCGCGGGCGGCATCTTCACCAAGATCGCCGACATCGGCGCCGACCTGATGAAGATCGTCTTCAACATCAAGGAAGACGACGCACGGAACCCGGGCGTCATCGCGGACTGCACGGGCGACAACGCCGGCGATTCGGTCGGTCCGAGCGCCGACGGCTTCGAGACCTACGGGGTGACGGGCGTGGCGCTCATCTCGTTCATTCTTGTCGCGGTCACCAACCCCACGATTCAAGTGCAGCTGCTCGTCTGGATTTTCGTGATGCGCATCATGGGCGTCATCGCGAGCGGCGTCTCGTACCTGCTCAACGAGGCGATGGCCAAGGCGAAGTACAGCGCAGCCCCCACCATGAACTTCGAAGCGCCGCTGACGACGCTGGTGTGGCTCACGTCGGTCGTCTCGGTCGCGCTGACCTTCGTCGTGTCCTACGTGCTCATTCCGACGCTCGCAGGCGACTCGTCGCTCTGGTGGAAGCTCGCCACGGTGATTACGTGCGGCACGCTCGCTGGCGCCATCATCCCGGAGCTGGTGAAGGTCTTCACCTCGACCGAATCGCGGCATACGCGGGAGATCGTCATCTCCTCCCGCGAGGGAGGCGCCTCGCTCAATATCCTGTCCGGTTTCGTGGCCGGCAACTTCAGCGCCTATTGGTTGGGGATGGTCATCGTCGGGCTGATGTCGGCCGCCTACGCAGTGAGTACGCAATTTCCGGCGGGACTGATGATCGCGCCGGCCGTGTTCGCGTTCGGCCTCGTGGCGTTCGGGTTCCTGGGAATGGGGCCGGTCACAATCGCGGTGGATTCGTACGGCCCGGTCACCGACAACGCGCAGTCGGTCTTCGAGCTCTCGACGATCGAGATGCTCCCGGATATCAAGGGCGAGCTGAAGCGCGATTTCGGCTTCGACGTCAATTTCGAGCGCGCAAAACACCTGCTGGAAGAAAACGATGGCGCGGGCAACACGTTCAAGGCGACCGCCAAGCCGGTGCTGATCGGCACCGCCGTTGTCGGGTCGACTACGATGATCTTCTCGATCGTCGTGGTGCTCACGCATCGGCTCCAGCCCGAGCTGCTGCAATACCTATCGATTCTGCATCCGCCGTTTCTCCTCGGTCTCATCACCGGCGGGGCTGTCATTTACTGGTTCACCGGCGCTTCCACCCAGGCGGTGACCACCGGCGCCTACCGCGCCGTCGAATTCATCAAGGCGAACATGAAGCTCGATTCGGCGGTCGCGAAGGCATCAGTGTCCGACAGCAAGAAGGTGGTCGAGATCTGCACGCAGTATGCGCAGAAAGGCATGTTCAACATCTTTCTGGCAATCTTCTTCGCGACGCTGGGCTTCGCATTTCTCGAGCCCTACTATTTCATTGGTTACCTGATCTCGATCGCGCTGTTCGGGCTCTTCCAGGCGATTTTCATGGCGAACGCCGGCGGCGCGTGGGACAACGCCAAGAAAATCGTGGAAGTCGAGCTGAAGGAAAAGGGGACGCCGCTTCACGCCGCGACGGTGGTCGGGGATACCGTCGGGGATCCGTTCAAAGATACGTCATCGGTCGCGATGAATCCGGTCATCAAATTCACGACGCTGTTCGGATTGCTGGCCGTTGAACTGGGCGTGCAGCTTGCAGAGCAATACGGATCGGTGATGAGCCACGTCCTCGCGGGCAGCTTCATCGTCGCCTCTGCCGCATTCGTATACCGCTCGTTCTATGGCATGCGGATTCAGACGCGTGCCGGTCGAGCATAGGGAGGATTTTCGGCGTTTTTTGATGCCTATCAATGGCCGTTTCAGAGAAGGCGGTGTCTAATCGGGGGGAGTAAGCTTCGTTGACACTGCTTTTTGGCTCTGACTATAATTCGCGGTCTTGCGCCGCAATCGAGAAGATGCAGGAGGACTGAGCCGTGCCGCGTGACCTCTTCGGCGATGTCGTCAATCCGTCCATCAAGCTCGGGTCTCAGAAGTGGTACACCGTGCCACTCTCGATCGTGGCGCACGTGGCGCTGTTCGCGGCCGTCATCATCATCCCGTTGATGGCGGCCGACGTCTTGCCCACCCCGCCGACGATGATGGCGTTTGTCGGGGCGCCGCCTCCGCCGCCGCCCCCACCCCCGCCACCCCCGGCGCCTGCCGCGCCGGCCAAGGTGCAGCCGGTGCCTGTCTCGAATCCAAACGCAGCTCCCGTCGAGGCGCCGAAAGAAATCACCCCTGAGCCGCCAGCCACTCCGTCAGCGGGTGAGGGCGTGCCGGGCGGCGTGGCCGGCGGTGTGCCGGGCGGAACGATTGGCGGTGTCGTGGGCGGGTTGCCCGAAGCCCCGCCTCCGCCTCCGCCGCCCCCCTCGGCGCCTGTCCGCGTCGGCGGGAACATCAAGCCGCCAACCAAGACGAAAGATGCCCGTCCCGTCTATCCGCCGATCGCGCAATCGGCGCGGGTGTCCGGGGTCGTCATCATCGAGGCCACCATTGGCGCCGACGGCAGGGTGAAGGACGCCAAAGTGCTCCGGTCGATTCCATTGCTCGACCAGGCAGCCATTGATGCGGTCAAGCAGTGGCAGTTCACGCCGACGCTGCTCAACGGCGTACCGGTGCCGGTCATCATGACCGTCACGGTGAATTTCACGCTTCAGTAGTGGCGGAATGATTCGATAACCCGAACAATTCTGGACAGCCCAGCACCAGAGGAGTGGCGAGATGGATTTGATTAAGATGTGGGGGGACATGGGACTGGTGGCGCGAGCAATCGCGTTCATTCTGGTCATCATGTCGATGATTTCCTTCGGCGTCGCGATCGAGCGGATCTACACGTTCACGCAGGCGCGCAAGCAGTCGAAGCTCTACGCACCGCAGGTCGCCAAGCATCTCAAGGACGGGCGCCTGAAGGATGCCATTGCCATCTCGTCGTCGAAGACGTATCGCTACAGCCACCTCGCGAAAGTCGTGCTCGCCGGTTTGCAGGAATACCAGTTCCAGCAGGAGAGCGGCGCGAACCTGAGCCGTGAAGACCTCGTCGACACGGTTCGCCGCGCGATCCAGCGCGCCTCGGCCCTTACGGCCAACGACCTGAAGAAGGGCGTCGCCGCGCTCGCGACCATCGGCGCCACCGCCCCCTTCGTCGGACTGCTCGGCACGGTCGTCGGCATCATCACGGCGTTCCAGGGCATCGCGGCGACCGGGTCGGGCGGTCTGGGCGCAGTTTCGGCCGGTATCTCTGAAGCGCTCGTCGAGACGGCGCTCGGGCTGGTCGTCGCGATCCCGGCGGTCTGGTTCTACAACTACCTCACCGGCCGGATCGAGTACTTCAACGTCGAAATGGATAACTCGTCGTCCGAGCTGCTCGACTATTTCATCAAGAAAACTGCGTAGGAACGGAACGCGTAAGAAGAGGGTTCTGCCATGGCAATGGATGTTGGCGGCACAAAAGGCGGGCCGAAATCCGATATCAACGTGACGCCGCTCGTCGACGTCATGCTGGTCCTCCTCATCATCATGATGCTGGTGGCCCCGCTGCTCCAGAAGGGGGTCGCGGTGCAGCTGCCGGAGGCGGCGAATACGGTCGACAAGCCGGACACGCAGTCGCAGACGGTCGTCGCGGTGGATTCTGCGAACCAGTTGTGGGTCAACGGCATCCAGTATTCGAAGCAGGAGTTCCCCGATCGCGTGAAGGCGGTCCTCGAAGACAAGACCGAGAAGGTCGTCTTGATCCGCGGCGACAAGGACGCCCTGTACGGCGCGGTGATGGAAGCGATGGACGCTCTTCATAAGGTCGGGATCGAAGACATCGGCCTGATCACCGAACGGAAGAAGGAGCCCGGCGCGGCAGGAGGAGGTCACTAATCATGGCCCACGCACACAAGCACTTCGGCGCCGAGAAGGTCGTACGCGGGGAGACTCCGCACGCCAGCGCGGACATGAACGTCACGCCGCTCATCGACGTGCTGCTCGTGCTCCTCATCATCTTCATGGCGGCCCTGCCGCTGACGCAGAAGGGTGTCGACATCAACCTGCCGCTCGAAACGAAGGCGCCCGCCAGCAACGAGCCGAACACGCAGATCATGCTCGAGTACACCAACGACCGGCACATCACGATCAACCACCAGCCGGTCGGCATCAACGAGCTCGAGTCGCGGCTGCGCGACATCTTCGAAACCCGCAAGGAAAAGACGATGTTCATCGCGGCCGACGGCGGGTTGCGCTACGGCGAGATCATCCAGGTCATCGACGCGGCGCGCGGTGCGGGCGTCGAAAAGGTGGGCATCGTCACCGAGGAGATGCGCCGCGGCGGCTCCGCCTCCAAGGGCGCTCAGTAAGGAAAAAGGTAAAAGGTAAAAGGTAAAAGGTAAAAGGTAGAAGGTAGAAGATAAAAAGGCCGTCCGCACCAGGTGCGGGCGGCCTTTTCTTTTTCCCAAAATCGCGAATCGCTTGCCTATTTCCCCCCGGCCGCCGTGCGCTTCTTGTTCAACTCGATCGCGCGGTTGCGCAAATCGTCGGCCTGCTTGTAGAGCGCTGCGCGCTTGGCCATGTCGGTCTCTTCATTGCCCTGCATGCGGAGCAGCAGGTTCTTGTAGGTGAGGGCCTCGGAGTAATCCGGATTCAGGGCGAGGGCTTTATCGGTGGCCTCGATGCCCTTGGCGATGTAGTCCTTTCGCTCCGGCGCGGAGAGGCGATGGTCCTTGTACGCCTTTTCCCAGTAGTAGGTCGCGACGAGCTGCCAGCCGGTGGGGTTCTTCGGTTCGAGCTGCGCGGCCTTCTGCAGCGCCTCGATCGTCTTCGGGAAATCGCCCTGGCGGTTGTAGAACCCTGAAATGGTCGTGTAGACGAGCGGATCGTTCGGCTTCACTTCCTGCGCCTTGAGCAGCGCCTTCTCCGCGTCCTCGTACCGGCCGCCGTCCTCGTAGATTTTCGCGAGCGCGAAATAGTTGGTCGGCTCATTCGGCTCGATCGAGATCATCTTCTGCACGATCGGCTCGGCCTTCTCGGGAGCGTTCAGCTTGTCCGGACCGTACGCGGCGACCAGATACTGCAGCGCCAGCTTCCGCATCTCGGGCTTCGGATCGCGCTCCGCCGACTTTTCGTAATTCGCGATTGCCTTCTGGATGTAGGCATCGTTCTCGGCCTCGCCTTGCCGGCTCGGCTTGTACATGTTGTCGTAGCAGTTGCCGAGATAGAAGAAGATTTCGGCCTTGTTCGGGTCGCTCGCGACGGCGGTCTCGTATTTCGCCGCCGCGTCCTTCCACTGCGATGCCTGATACAGCTGGTTGGCCTCTTTGTACGCTTTCTGGGCCTTGAGGGCGCCCCAGGAGTACTTCCCGCATCCGGCGGCCGCGACGCTCAGCCCGAGCGTCAGTGCCACCGCGGCAGCCGACGTCCTTCGCATTCTGGTCATGCTCTCCTCAATGGCGCCGCTGCCTCCGCGCGGCGACGCGTCGTAGGTAACCGGGTATTAAAATGGATCGAAGCGTTCGTGTCTTCCTTCGGATTTCGTTCAAGATGGCACGAACGGAAGGATTGCCGGCGCCCGAACCGGGCCAGTATAGTGAACGGAAAAACACGCCGTCAACCGGGACCACGGGCTGGCTCCCCTCGTCGAGTTTTAGACACCGCACCCCATGATCCGGTTCGAGGACCTCGTCGAAAAAGTCCGGAACAACAACCCGGACGCCGATATCGACCTGCTGCGGCGGGCCTACGTGTTCTCGGCTTTCGAGCACAAGGGACAGGTCCGCCATTCGGGTGAGCCGTATCTGGTGCACCCGCTCGAGGTCGCGGACCAGCTCGCCGAGATGAAGCTCGACGTGGTCGCCATCGCGGCCGGGCTGCTGCACGACATCGTCGAGGACACGCAGACGCCCATCGAGCGTATCCGGGAGCTGTTCGGCGCCGACGTTGCCCATGTGGTCGAGGGAGTGACCAAACTGGGGGCGATCTCGTTTTCGTCGAACGAGGAGCGGCAGGCCGAGAATTTCCGCAAGATGCTGCTCGCGATGGTGGATGACATCCGCGTCATCCTCGTCAAGCTCGCCGACCGGCTGCACAACATGCGGACGCTTCACCATCTGCCGGAGGAGCGGCGCGTCAAGATTGCACAGGAGACGCGCGACATCTACGCGCCGATCGCGAACAGGCTCGGGATGAGCAAGGTGAAGAACGAGCTCGAAGAGCTTGCATTCAAGTACCTCGAGCCTGCCGCGTACGAATCGCTTCGCCAGGCCGTCGAGAAACGGCGGCGGGCCACCGAAGGAATGATCGAGGAGCTGAAGAAGACCGTCGCGGCGAAGCTGGAGGAAGCGCAGGTGCCGGTCATCGAGATAGACGGCCGCATCAAGCGCTTGTTCAGCATCCATCAGAAGCTGAAGCGGCAGAAGATCGAGCTCGACCAGGTGTACGACCTCGTCGCTCTCCGGATTGTGACGCAGTCCGTGAAGGACTGCTACGGGGCGCTCGGAATCATTCATCAGACGTGGTCACCGGTCCCCGGGCGCATCAAGGACTTCATCGCCATGCCCCGGCCCAACGGCTATCAATCGCTGCATACGTCGGTGATCAGCGAGCGCGGGGTCCCGTTCGAAGTGCAGATCCGCACGGCCGATATGCACCGCACGGCGGAAGAAGGGATCGCGGCGCACTGGAAGTACAAGGAAGGGCGCGTCGGCGCGGGGCGCGACGAACAATACTTCGTCTGGCTGCGTCAGCTGCTCGAATGGCAGCAGGAAGTGCGCGATCCGCAGGAGTTCCTGCAGAACCTGAAGATCGAGCTCTACCCGGAGGAGGTCTACATCTTCACGCCCCGCGGCGAGGTCAAGGCGCTTCCGCGCGACGCGACGCCGGTGGATTTCGCATACGCGATCCACACTGATGTCGGCCACCAGTGCGTCGGCGCACGGGTCAACGGCAAGATGGTGCCGCTCCGCGCGCGGCTCCAGAACGGCGACATCGTCGAGATCATCACGACGCCGGGCCACAAGCCAAGCCGCGACTGGCTCAACTTCGTCATCACCTCGCGCGCGCGGAACAAAATCAAGCACTTCATCCATTCCGAGGAGAAGGAGCGCAGCGTCGAGCTCGGACGGAAATTGTTCGACAAGGAAGCAAGGCGCTACGGCCTGAACCTGAAAAACCTCACAGAGCCCGAGACGATGACTCGCGTGCTGAGCGAATACGGGATGGGGAAGGCGGAGGAGTTGTACGCGGCGCTTGGCTACGGAAAACTGTCACCGAAGAACGTGCTCGCGAAGTTCGTTCCGCAGGAACAGCTCAAGGAACCGGCGCCCGAAGGGGGCATTGCATCGGTCGTGCGCCGCGTACTCGGGACCGGCGACGACAAGATCACCGTGCACGGCATCGACGACCTCATGGTCTTTCGCGCGAGGTGCTGCAACCCGATTCGCGGCGAGAAGATCGTCGGCTACATCACGCGCGGCAAGGGAGTCTCGGTGCATTCCGCGACGTGCTCGAACGTTCTGAACCTGCTGTACGACCCCGAGCGGCGCATTCCCGTCGAATGGGACAAAGGCGCCGACGGCACCCCGTATACCGTCCGCCTGACGGTGCACGTCGAGGACCGCAAGGGAATCCTCGCCGATGTCAGCTCGAAGATTGCCGGCGTCAACACGAATATCCGGAACATCGAGGCGACAGTCGACGATCAGATGGGCCGAATCGACATGACGGTGGAGATCAGCGACGTGAAACACCTTCAGAAGGTGATCAAATCGTTGAAGGGGATTGCCGGCGTCGTGGACGTGGAGCGGGCGAGTCGCTAGGTGGAAGTCAGATCGCCGCGATCACGTCGATTTCGACGCGCGCATCCTTCGGAAGGCGCGACACCTGCACCGTCGCTCGGGCGGGGGCCGGGGCGCTGAAGTAAGTCGCGTAGACGGCGTTCATCGCCGCGAAGTCGTTCATGTCGGCCAGGAACACGGTCGTCCGAACCACGTTGTCGAACGACGCGCCGCCCGCCCTCAGGATTTCCCCGATGTTCTGCAGCACTCGGTGTGTCTGTGCGTCGACATCGCCGTCGATGATGTTGCCGGTGGAGGGGTCGATCGGCACCTGGCCCGAGACGAACAGGAGCGAGCCCGCGCGGATTCCCTGGGAATACGGACCGATCGCCTGGGGCGCCGCGGAGGTGGACACCGCCTGACGCACGTCAGGCAGCCTTGACGACCTTGCCGGAGCGAAGGCAGCGCGTGCACACGCGCAGGCGCCGGATTCCCCCGTTGACCATCGCGCGCACCCGCTGGAGGTTCGGTTCGAACCGCCGCGGACTCACATTGTGGGCGTGGCTGACATTGCGCCCCACGACGGGGCCTTTTCCGCAGATTTCACAGCGTTTCGCCATGGCTGGGCCTGTTCACGATAAATCGTTGATGTGGCAGTACATGCGTGCCGACCTGGGCACGCACAAACGCTGAATTATATCATCTTCGCCCGGCATGCCGGAAGTTTGCTTCGAGTCCTCCCAAGGAGACAAACCTCAGCCCCCCAGGTTCAAAACCGTAAGCGTCCCTCTATAATCTGCAGCATCCCGCCAGAAATGTGCGCGTTTCCCAGCGCGCGCGAACGGAATACGAGTTGCAATCCTGTCGATCCCGGTGCCCCGGCGCCGGCTGTCAAGGCGTGGTTTCGTCGCCACGTCCGAGGAGGCTCTTGATGGACCGTCCGCTTCTGCGCGAGGAGGCACCAGCCGAGTACTTCAAGGAATTAATCGAATCCGCCCTGGCCAGGCAACGCGTCCGCGCCGGCGAATTCACTTCCTACTACCTGGTGAACCTTCTGTGTGAGTTCGTACGCCCCGACACGCGTAGGTTGTTCGGGGACGACCGCGAGCCGCTGGCCATTCGGTTGACACGCGCGCTGCAGAGCGGAGGTCCGGAGCAGCGGGCGCGGCTCCGAAGTGTCGGAGACTTCTCGCTGTTCATGTCGGGCTTCTTCGCGGAGAGCCTTCGCCGGCGGACGGTCGACGTGGATTACTACGTGTCCATGGGGGAGTACGCTTACGGGTCGCTCAGCCGGCACGACGAGGACGCGTTCGCGGACGTCTTTGGCGAGCTGGCGCAGAAATTCGTGGGATTCATGGACGTGCTGGCCGACGTCAGCGAACGCACCGCCCTCGCATCCAGCAGCGATTTGCTGCGGCTTTACGAAAAGTGGCTCCGGACAGGCAGCGTGCGCGACGGGCAGAAACTCGTCGACCGGGGCATCGTTCCGAACGTCTCAATCGGCACGCGGTTCATCCAGTAGCCGTGACATTTTGAGGGCACCCGAACCAGCCACCGGTGATCTGGCGTCTAAATCGTCAACAGCGTCGCCACTATGAGGAATGGGAGCGATGGCGGTGTAAACGATTGTTGCTCAAGATGATGCGGCAAGGGTGCACCGGGGCCGCGAGGCGCGATTGCCACGCCTTACCGTGGCGAATGTGCCAGATTTTCCTAGCCGGCCTGCCGCCGCTTGTTGCAGGGCTTCACAAAACGGCGGTTTTTCCGGTAAACTGTTGGGCTTTATAACTGGCAATTTCATTGCATGACGCCCTGCAACTTGGCGGGGAGACGGAAAGGAGCGGAATCATATGGACGTTCATAAAACCCCCGGCGGTCAGATGAGCAGGGATCGCTATGCGGAGCTCACGCGAATTCTCGAAGAGCGCCGCCGAGAGATCATGGACCAGGTGCAGGAGAAGATCCGGGACGTCCGCTCGGAGAGCCCGAACAGCCCGACTCAGGGCGTGCTCGACGCGGCGGAAAGTTCCGAGGCGGATATCCAGGACGAGATCGAGTTTGCCCTCATCCAGATGAAGGCGGAGACGCTCAACAGGATCCAGGAAGCGCTTCGGCGCCTCGAGGAAGGTACCTACGGTTACTGCTTCGAGTGCGGCGAGGAGATTTCGGAGCGCCGGCTGCGGGCGCTGCCGTTCGCCGTGCGCTGCAAGGACTGCGAAGAGGCCAGGGAAACCGCGCAGCAGCGCGAACGCCTGATGGCGCAGCGCCGGGGCGCCGCGTCGCTCTTCATCGACATGCAGGGGTAAACCTGTTCGTGCCCGGCGTGCCGCACCGCGCGGCATGCCGGGTTCCTTCCGAGAGCTCTCTCGTCTTTTTCCGCGTATCATCCAGCTTCGGCCTTTCGAGCCGATACGAACAGAGTACGAGGAGGATCGCCGATGAGCGATCAATCCGATCAATCCGACAAAACTGACCAGTCCGAGGACGAAGCGCTCGTCGTCACGGGTGACCGGCCGCTCTCCATTCCCGGCGAACTGCCGGTGCTGCCGCTGCGCGACACGGTGCTGTTTCCGAACTCGTTCATGCCGCTGGCTGTCGCGCGCGAGGCCTCCGTGCGCCTCATCGACGAAGCCACGTCGACCGGCCGCATGATCGGCGTGTTCACCCAGCGCGACGCGTCGGTGGAAGAGCCCCTCCTGGAGGACCTCTATCCGGTCGGGACCGCGACGCACATTCACAAGATGTTCAAGCTGCCCGACGGCAGCCTCCGCCTGATCGTTCAGGGTCTCGCCCGGGTCCGCCTCGAACACATCGTCCAGACGCGGCCTTATCTCCGAGGCGCGGTGACCGCCGCCGACGAAAGCCTGCGCGACGAGGATCATCTCGAAATCGACGCGCTGCAGCGAAACATCAAGAGCAATTTCCAGCAGGTGGTGTCGCTGTCGCCTGTGCTCTCGGACGACCTCCAGGCGCTCGCGGCCAACATCACCGATCCCGGCAAGCTCGCCGACTTCATCGCGTCGAGCCTCACGACGATTGGAACGCCCGTCAAGCAGGAGGTGCTCGACACGCTCGACATACGGGCTCGGATGGACTCGCTGAACCGGATCCTGATCAAGGAGCTCGAAGTCCTCGAGCTCGGCTCCAAGATTCAGTCGCAGGTGCAGTCGGAGGTGGGAAAGAACCAGCGCGAATACTTCCTCCGCGAGCAGCTCAAGGCAATCCAGAAGGAGCTGGGCGAAGGCGACGAGCAGACGAAGGAGATCGACGAGCTGCGCGCGAAGCTCGACAGCGCCGGGATGCCCGAAACCGTGAAGAAGGAAGCGCTGCGTGAGCTCGATCGGCTGTCCAAGATGCCGGTGGCCGCCGCCGAGTACACAGTCTCACGGACCTACATGGACTGGATTGTCGCGCTGCCGTGGTCGAAGCGAACCGAGGATTCCATCGATCTGAAACGGACGAAGGATGTCCTTGACGCGGACCATTCCGGTCTGGAGAAGGTGAAGGATCGCGTTCTCGAGTACCTGGCGGTGCGCAAACTGAACCCAGACGTGAAGGGACCAATTCTGTGTTTCCTCGGTCCTCCCGGTGTGGGGAAGACGTCGCTCGCGAAATCCATCGCGAACTCGCTTGGCCGCAAGTTCGTGCGGGTATCGCTCGGCGGCATGCGCGACGAGGCGGAGATCCGCGGGCATCGCCGTACTTACATCGGCGCGCTGCCCGGACAGATCATCCAGGGCCTTCGCCGCGCGGAGTCGAAGAACCCGGTATTCATCCTCGATGAGATCGACAAGCTCGGTTCGGATTTCCGCGGAGATCCGGCGTCGGCACTGCTCGAAGTGCTCGATCCGGAGCAGAACAACACCTTCCGCGATCATTATCTGGATGTCCCGTTCGACCTGTCCGAGGTGCTGTTCCTGACCACGGCGAACGTGCTCGATCCGGTCCCGCCTGCGCTGCGCGACCGGATGGAGGTGCTGGAGCTTGCGGGGTACACCGAAGAGGAGAAGGTCAAGATCGCGCTCGAGCATCTGATTGGCAAGCAGATCGTGAACCACGGGCTGACGGCCGAGCAGGTCGAGTTCACCGAGCCGGCGATCCGTGCCGTGATTCGGGGGTATACGCGCGAGGCGGGCGTTCGCAATCTCGAACGCGAAATCGGCGCGCTGTGCCGGAAGATCGCGCGCCGGCGTGCGGAAGGCGACGAGTCACGCATGGTGATCACGCCCGAGGTCGTGGTGCAGATGCTCGGAGCGCCGACGTTCCTCGATGAAGAAATCGAGAACCGGACCAAGGACCCCGGGGTCGCCGTCGGCCTGGCGTGGACGCCGGCGGGAGGGGACGTGCTGTTCGTCGAGGCGTCGAAGATGCAGGGCGGCGGCAGCCTGACGCTGACCGGGCATCTGGGCGACGTGATGAAGGAGTCAGCCCGGACCGCGCTGTCGTGGTTCCGCGCGCACGCGACCGAGTACGGCGTGAATCCCGAGTTCTACAAGGATGCGGAGATTCACCTGCACGTCCCGTCCGGAGCGATTCCCAAGGACGGTCCGTCGGCGGGCGTCACGATGGTGACCGCGCTCGCCTCGGAATTGAGCGGACGACCCGTGCGTGGTGACATTGCGATGACCGGCGAGATCACGCTGTCGGGCCGAGTCCTTCCCGTCGGCGGCATCAAGGAGAAGGTGCTCGCCGCCAGGCGTCACGGAATCACCGAGGTGATTCTGCCGCGGCAGAACGAGAAGAACATCAAGGAAGATTTGACCGAAGATCTCCGACGCGAGCTGACGATTCACTACGTGCAGCACATCGAGGAAGTGACGGCGATCGCGCTGCAGCCCTCCGCCGCCCAGACGCACACGGGGCTGCCGATGGACGAGGAGATTCGTCAAACGGTGCAGTAGCGCGGTTCGCGAACCGCCAAGTGCGAACCGCGAATCGCGCACCGCGCCTCCGTCATAGCATCCCGAGCGCCGCCACCGTCTTCATATCCACTATCTCTCCGCGCCTGACCATTTCTCGCGCCTCGCGGAGCTCGAACGTTTTCGCCTCGATATCCTCGTCCTCGTCGACTTCCGCGTCGTGGGTCGGATCCTCGAGATTCGAGAGGCGGAAAAACACCATCTGCTCGTCGCAGTAACCCGGTGTTGGATACATCGCCGCCAGCCGCACGACAGTGGCCGGTACTTTCCCGATCTCCTCGTGGCACTCGCGCGCAGCGGCCTGCTCGGGCGTCTCCCCGGCGTCGACGCTGCCGGCAGGAAACTCCCACAGGAACTTGTTCACTGGATATCGGAACTGCCGGATGAGGATCACGTGGCCGGGCTCCGGCACCGGAATCAGAACGACGGACTTCGGGTGCCTGACCACGTCCACAGTCACCTCGCGGCCATTCGGCATACGCACGCGATCGCGATCGACGTCGAACACTTTGCCGTCGTATACACGTTCGTGGGAAATCGTCTCGGTATCGGACATATATCCTTCTTTCGAATCCCTCATCCCTCATCGCGAATCTCTGATCGGAAATCATCCTATCCGTCAATCCGCAATCTTGAATCGTGGAATTGCGGATCCTTCAATCGCTTCAAGAATGCGGCCGATTCGCTGATCCGAAATTATCCGATTCTCGATTAGGGATTCTTCGATCAGGGATTAGGGATTGAGTTCTTCGCGTGACTCGATGTCATCCAGGACGTGCTGAAGATCGGGCGGTAGCGGCGAATCGAACTCGACGCGGCGGCCGTCAGCGGGATGGGTGAACGCGAGCCGCGCGGAATGAAGAAAGGGGCGCTCCAGCCGCTGCACGGCGCGCAGGTTCGCCGCGGTGCGGCGATGCACGCCGCCATACGTCGCGTCGCCGACGATCGGATGTCCAATCGCGCTGAGATGCACCCTGATCTGGTGAGTGCGCCCGGTCGCAATCGCCACTTTCAGAAGCGACGCTCCCTTGTAATGCCTGGCGAACGTCACGCGCGTCACGGCGTGCCGCGCCCGCCGCGCGCGCGTCGACATCTTCTGGCGGTCGACGGGATCGCGGCCAATCGGCGCGTCGATTCTACGGCCCGCCTGTACCACGCCCCACACGAGCGCCATGTATTCCTTTTCGATTTCCCGATCGCTGAACTGCCGCGACAGTTCCTGGTGTGCGCGATCCGTCTTCGCGACGACCATCACCCCCGACGTTCCTCGATCCAGGCGGTGCACAATGCCGGGCCGCGTCTCCCCGCCAATCCCGCTCAGGTCCTTGACGTGATGCAGCAGCGCGTTCACCAGCGTCCCGCCGGTGTGCCCGGCGGCCGGATGTACAACCATGCCCGCCGGCTTGTCGAGGACGACAATGTGTTGATCCTGGTAGATGATGCGGAGCGGAAGTTCCTCGGCTTCCGGAGCTGCCGGGACCGACGGCGGAATATCGACCCTATAGGTCTGTCCGGCGCGCACGGCCGTGCTCGGCCGCAATGCACCCCCCGGGCCGGTCACGTGGCCTTCTTTAATCAGACGCTGGACGTTCGATCTCGATTGTTCGGGAAGAAGCGCGGTCAGGAAGTTGTCGAGACGAACGCCCTCGTGCTCCTCCTCCACCGTGAGCGCCTCGGACATCTCTGCGTGACCTCTCCCGCGCGGTAAGCCCTGGCTGTGACGCCGTGTCAGGCCGCCTTGGCACGGCGTGCCGACGCTTTGGGCGCCGGAGCCGGCGCCCGACGGCCAAGGACGACCAGCATAATAATGGCAAGCGGCACGATGATGAGTGACAGGAACTGTGACGTGGAGAACATCCCCACGCTGCCCCGCGGATCGCCTCGATAGAACTCGATGATGAACCTCGACACGCCGTACATGAACATGTAGGCCCAGAACGTCCGGCCCGGGAACGGCCGTCCGCGCCGCTCGGTCGCCAGCAGCATGCCCAGAATCAACAGCTCCGCGCCTGCTTCATACAGCTGCGTCGGGTGCAGCGGGACCTCGAGGGGCGTCCCGACGTTCTGCGCGGCATACTCGCTGTGAAACGTGATCGCCCAGGGCACTTCCGTGCGTCTCCCGAAACAGCAGCCCGCGAACAGGCACCCCATGCGTCCAATCACGTGCCCGAGCGCGATGCCCGGAGCGAAGACGTCGGTGACGGTCCACATCGGCATTCTGTGCGTCCGCAAGTACCACAGCGCGACCACCACCGCCGCAATCAGCCCTCCATAGAACACGCCGCCGGACCTGAACAGGTCGAACAGCTCGGACGGGCTGGCTTTGTACTTGTCGAATTCGACGACGAGCAGAAGCAGCTTGGCACCGAGGAGCGCGCTGATGATGATCCAGATGCCGAGGTCCATCACCCGGTTGGGATCGAGGCCGCGCGTCCGCGCGCGCATCAGCGCGAACTGCAGCCCCAGCAGGTACGCCGCTGCGAGGAGGACGCCGTAGGTGTAGACCGGAAACCGCCCGATTTCAAACAGGATGGGATGCATGTCGCCGCCCGATTCCGATCATGTCGAGCAGGACCAGGATGGCCCCGATCGTGATTGCGGAGTCCGCCACGTTGAACGCCCAGAAGTGCGTCGCTCCCCAGTACACGTCGACAAAATCCACCACGTACCCGGCCACTGCGCGGTCGATGAGGTTCCCGAACGCCCCGCCGAGAATCAGCGCGAGACCAAATCGCGCCATCCGTTCATGGAACCCCAGCTGCGTCGCGTAGGCCGCAATCGCGACGAGCGCGACGGCGGCGATCCCGATCATCACCGCCGGCTTGTACGGAAAATCGGCGGCGTTCAACAGTCCGAACGCGGCGCCTGTGTTATGGACGTGCGTCAGATCGAGCAGCTCGGGAATGATGCTCCGGCTGTCGCCGAGCGGAAGCGTCCGGCGGACGATGAGCTTCGTCACCTGGTCGAGCGCAACAACCGCCGCCATCGTGCCGAGCTCGAGCGGGTGCGCGTAGGCGGCCGCGGTCTTGGGCGCCGCCGACTCCTCCGGAGCGGGAAGTTGCGGTCCCGGCTGGTCGGGGATGTCTGCCGCCGTCATCACGCTGCCACCGGACCGGTCGACTCCGGCAGCGCCGCCACGCATCGGTCGCACAATCCGGCGGTCGCGGGCGCCGCCGACACGTTCGTCACCGTTCGCCAGCATCGGGGGCATTTCTGGCCTTCAGCGCGCACGACGACCACCTCCAGCGGCGCGTCGGGCGGGGCGGCCTCGAGCTCCACCTGCGACACGATGAAGAACATCGGCAGATCCTCGCGGTGGCGCTCGAGCAGTCCTCCATCCTCTCCCGATGCGCGCAGGATCACCTTCGCACCAAGGGAGTTGCCGATCGCCTTGCTCTGCCGCTCAGCCTCCAGCGCGCGATTCACTTCGTCCCGAATCCGCATGAGCTGATTCCACCGACCGACCACATCGGCGTTCCTATACCGTCCCACGCCGTCCGGGAAGAGGGCGAGGTGAACCGACGGGTCCGGAATGCCTGGCAAATGGCGCCATAGTTCATCAGCCGTCATCGGCAGAATCGGCGCGAGCAGGCGGGTCAGGCCATCCGCGATCACGAACATCGCGGTCTGCGCCGAGCGGCGTTCGGTCGATGCCGCGGCGAACGTGTAGAGGCGATCCTTCGACACGTCGGCGTAAAACGCGCTCAGATCGACCGTCGTGAACTGGTTGAGTGCCTGGAAAATCGTCGGGTAGTCGTACTCCTCGTACGCCCTGACGACCGCCTCCGCCACTTCCGCATAGCGGGCGAGCGCGAAGCGATCCACTTCCTGCATGCTCTCGAGCGCGACCCGATCGGTGGCCGGATCGAAGTCGTACAGGTTCGACGCGAGATATCGCAGCGTATTCCGAATCTTGCGGTACGCCTCGACGACGCGCGCGAGGATCTGTTTCCCGACGCGCACCTCCTCGCGGAAGTCGACCATCGCGACCCACAGGCGGATGATTTCGGCGCCGCTGTCCTTGATGACATCCTGCGGTTCGATCGTGTTGCCGAGCGACTTGGACATCTTCCGCCCGTCCTCGGCGACGATGAAGCCATGCGTGACGACCTCGCGGAACGGCGGTTTGTTCCGCGTACCGAGGCCGACGAGCAGCGAGCTCTGAAACCAGCCACGATGCTGGTCGCTGCCTTCGAGGTACACGTCCGCCGGCCAGGTGAGCTCCTTACGGAAGGGGATCACCGCTTCGTGGCTCGAACCTGAGTCGAACCATACATCGAGGATGTCCCGCTCGCGCTCGAACTGGGTTCCGCCGCAGCGCGGACATGTCAACCCTTCAGGAAGAAACTCACTCAGGGGCCGTTCGTACCAGGCGTCGGCGCCGTACACGTCGAACACGGCCGCGGCACGCTCGACGAGCGCCGGGGTCAGCAGTGCGTCGCCGCAATTTGTGCAGTCCACCGCGGGGATTGGGACGCCCCACGCTCGCTGGCGCGAAACGCACCAATCCGGCCGGTTCGCGATCATGTTGTAGATGCGATCACGTCCCCACGACGGCACCCATTTGACGTCGCGGTCGATTGCCTCGAGCGCCGCTTGGCGCAAGGAGTTCATGCCCGCGGTCTCGCGGTCCATGGCGATGAACCACTGCGATGTCGCGAGAAAGATGACCGGATTGTGGCATCGCCAGCAGTGCGGGTACGAGTGCTGGTAAGGCTCGCGATGCCAGAGACGCCCACGCTCGTGCAGCGCCTCTTCGATCCTCGGGTTCGCGTCGAACACGCGCTGCCCGCCGAAGAGCTCCACGGTGTCGAGAAAATGCCCGCCGGGTCCAACGGGAGCATAGATGTCGAGGCCGTACTTCACGCCGGTCGCGAAGTCGTCGCTGCCGTGACCCGGGGCGGTGTGGACCGCGCCCGTGCCAGCCTCGAGCGTTACGTAATCCGCAAGCACGGCGATCGAGTCGCGAGTGTAGAGCGGATGACGGAACCGGATGCCCTCGAGCTGCTCGCCTCGCATACGCACGAGAGGCGCGCCAAGGGCGCGGCCGGTTGCGCTGGCGACCTGCGCCGCGAGACCCTCGGCGACAATGACGGCCCGGCCGTCGACGTCATACGCGGCGTAGTCGAACTCCGGGTGGAATGCGATCGCGAGGTTCGACGGAATGGTCCAGGGCGTCGTCGTCCAGATCAGGACGGACACAGGCCGGCCCGCGAGCGCCGGAATACGCGCCCCGAGCTCCTGCCCGCTCGTGTCCGCCAGGGGGAACTCGACATAGATAGCGGGCGACGAGTGGTCCGCGTATTCGACTTCCGCTTCAGCGAGCGCCGTGCGGCAGTGAATGCACCAGTGGACCGGCTTTTTTCCTTTGTAGACCAGCCCGCGTTCGACGAATTTCCCGAACGCCCGCGCGATGGCCGCCTGATACCCGAAATCCATCGTCAGGTACAGGTGGTCCCAGTCGCCGAAGACGCCGAGACGCTGAAATTCGACGTTCATCACGTCGATGTAGCGGGTCGCGTACGCCCGGCACGCGCGCCGGAAGTCGGCAATCGACATGTCGCGCTTTTTCGGCCCGAGCTCCCGATCTACTTTCAGCTCAATCGGCAGGCCGTGGCAGTCGTAGCCGAGCACGTACGGAGAATCAAAGCCCATCATCGTCCGCGACTTGACGACGAAATCCTTGAGGATCTTGTTCATCGCGGTGCCGAGGTGGATTCGCCCGTTCGCATAGGGGGGGCCATCGTGCAGCACGAACTTCGGACGTCCGTTGCTCCGTTCCCGGATGCGTTCGTAGAGACGCATTTCGACCCACCGCGACAGCGCCTGTGGTTCAGCCGTCTGGAGGTTCGCCTTCATGGGGAAGTCGGTACGCGGAAGGTTCAGCGTGTCTTTCCACTCGGCCATGGATCTTTATATTCTAGCAGCCCGTATGATCGCCGCATGCAGGACCTGAAATCGCGGTCCGACGCGATTCGCTGGTATCACACGATCGATCTCGGCGGTGGCGTTGTGACGAGCGGCGTGGACGATACGCCGTACCGGCTCAGGCGCGTGAAGCTCCCGACATCGCTCCGCGGATTGAGCGTGCTCGATATCGGCGCCTGGGACGGGTTTTTTTCATTCGAGTGCGAACGCCGCGGCGCCGCGCGCGTTGTCGCGGCGGACTACTACTCGTGGCACGGCAGCGGATGGGGGACGAAGGCGGGATTCACGCTCGCGCGAGAAGCGCTGGGCTCGCGCGTCGAGGACGTGGACATCGACGTGATGGACCTCTCGCTGGATCGCGTGGGGCAATTCGACGTCGTGCTGTTTCTCGGCGTTTTCTATCACCTCCGGCATCCGTTCACCGCTCTCGAGCGCATCGCTCCGCTCGTGCGGCGGCAACTCATCGTGGAGACGGTTCTGGACATGGTTGGAATCTCCCGGCCCGCGATGGCGTTCTATCCCTCGCGCGAGCTGAACAATGATCCGACGAACTGGTGGGCGCCGAACGTACCGGCGATGCGAGGAATGCTCGAGACAGTGGGGTTCGATCGAGTCGAAACGGTGACTGGTACGCACGGCCCCGTTTATCGTGCTGCGCGCGCCGCCTATCATCACGTGCGCGGGAAGAACCCGTTCGGCCCCGCCTTCCGGCAGGACAGGGCTGTGTTCCATGCATTCAAGAACAATCCCTCATCCCTCATCCAGAATCCCGCATCGTGAGTTCGCGAATCGGCAATCTGATTACGGGATGGACGCGATGAGGGGATGGACGCGACGAGAGGATTCACCGATCAGGGATCCCCGATCTGCCGATCAGGGATCCCCGATGAGGGATGAAACTTGCGCGCTTAACGCCGATTCTGCCGCGCGATGTCGACGCGGAACTCGCCGGTGTTGTCCCCGAACCCGTCGTCGTTGATCCCAAGGAACAGCTGACCGGCCGCAGGCATCGTGACCGGCACGCCGGTGCCAATCGGGAACGGCTGACCCGTCGCACCGATGCGGCCGATGAGCGCGCCCGCGAGCACGTTCGGCAGCGGCGCATTGGTGGCCTTCCGTCCGGATTTCGCGCCATAGGCGCTGGCGACGTCGCTCGGATCAGAGCTGAGCTGAATCTCGCCCGTGGCATTGAAATTCAGCGTGTCCCCCTTGCGAACGGTAATGCCCGTGGCCGTCCAGGGCTGTTTGGCGGACACCGAGACGCCGTTGCCCGTCGGAGCCTGGAGGTTCGCCGTTCCGCCGGTCGTGGCTACGGCGTTGTCGGGCCGCGAGAGAACGATTCTGCCGATCTCACTCGACGAGAACTCGCGGTCGCCTGACGGTGTCTTGAACGTGATCTTCAGCGGCGACGTGCCGCTGATATCGTAGAGCTGGCCGTTGACGGTTTCACCACTCTTCAGCCACACCACCTGCGTTCCGCCGGTCACCTTATTCCAGTCGGCATCGGTCATGGTCCCGCCGGAGAAGTCGATGACCGCGACATCATTGGTCGGAATGTTGCGGTCCGCACCGTTCACCCGAACGGTGAAGCCGACGCCACCGAGGTCGACGAGCTGGCCGGTGACCTTGTCGCCGTTACGCAGGGTAAGCGTGGCGTTCTCCTGCGCCTGGGCGACGCCGGTGAAGGTCAGCGCTGCCACCGAGAGCGCGAGAATCGTACGCTTGAACATTTTGAATTCCTCCTGAAGAGCTTGTAACTCAGCAATCCGCTTTTGCGGACACTCCGAATCTGTTCTCCTGCCCCGTCTGCAAGGGTAAAGCCAGTTGCCACGGGAGGAACTCACCCGCAACCAACTCGACAGTTTCGTGACCGATTTCGTGAAAAAACCCCCGTAAAATGGCCCTATATAATGGTTCCATGACCCTGCCGGCCGCTGTTTCACTCGCTGCTGCTGTACGTTCCGACTACCTCTCGAACGGCCTCAAAGTGGTGGTCAGCGAGATCCACACCGCGCCTCTCGTCTCGGTGTGGTGCTGGTATCGCGTCGGTTCCCGCGACGAGACGCCAGGGATGACGGGAGCCTCGCATTGGGTCGAGCACATGAATTTCAAGGGGACTGTGAACATACCCCGTGACGCGATGAAGGGCATCGTCGAGCGTGTGGGCGGCATGTGGAACGGCTACACCTGGGTCGATCAGACAACATACGTCGAGACCGCCGGGCGCGCAGCGCTCGACCAGATGCTGTTTCTCGAAGCGGAGAGAATGTCGAACGGCGTCTACGATCCAGCCGAATGCGAATCGGAGCGGACCGTCGTAATCTCGGAGCTGCAGGGAGGCGAGAACGACCCGGAGCAGCTGCTCGATGTCGAAGTCACTGCCACCGCAATTCGCGCGCATCCATACCGCCATCCCACGATTGGCTGGCTCGACGATCTCCAAGCCATGTCGCGGGACGACCTCTACCGCCACTACCGCCGGTTTTACATCCCGAACAACGCCGCGCTGGTGGTGGTTGGCGATGTCGACGCCGATGAAGTGTTCCGGCGCGCGGAGAACCACTTCGGCGCGATTCCTTCAGCGTCCGAGCCACTGCGCGTTCGGTCGGTCGAGCCGCCTCAGGTCGGCGAGCGCCGTGTCCTGGTGGAGCGCGAAGGCACGACCGGCTACGTAAAAATCGCCTACCACGCGCCAGCCGCGGCCGACGCCGACTTCTTCCCGATGCTCGTACTGGATGCTGTTCTGACGGGTGCGAAAGGCGTGAACCTCTGGTCGAGTTTCCGCGTTGCACCTCCGCAGCGGAAGGCAAGGCTTTATACGGCGCTCGTGGAGCGAGGCCTCGCCTCGGCGGTCACGGGCTCCATCATGCCCACCGCGGAGCCGTTCTTGTACACCCTATCGCTGACGGCGATCGAGGGGGTGCCGCTCGACATCGTCGAATCGGCGGCGCTCGAGGAAATCGAACGCGTGCGGACCAGCGACATCGGTCTCGACGAGCTCCGGCGCGCCAAGCAGCAGCTGCGCGTGCGCCTGGTATTCGACAACGACAGCGTCACGAACATCGCCCACCAGCTCGGATACTTCGAAACAATTGGGGCACCCGACTTGCTCGATGCGATGCAGTCCCGCACCGAGGCCGTGACGATCGACGATGTGCGGGACGTGGCGCGGCGGCGTCTGGCCCCGCGGACGAGAACCGTTGGCTGGTTCCGCCCGCTGGAGCCGCGATGACGGGCCCCACGCTGGCCTCTGGACTGTCGCCGGTCCGCCAGTCGCTTGAAAGCGGCGCGGCAGTAACCGTGCAGGAAACGTCCGCAACGCCGGCCGTCTCGATCAACGCCACCTTTCTCGCTGGCAGCATCGAAGACCCCGACGAACTGTGCGGGCTCGCGTATCTGATGGGTCGCGTCATCGATCGCGGAACGGAGCGGCGGTCCGCGCACACCATCGCCGAAGAGCTCGACGACCGCGGGGTGAGTCTTCACGTTGGCACCACGCGGCATACCACGACGATTTCTTCGACGTGCCTTGCCGAGGACTTTGCGGACGTTCTCTCGATCGTCGTGGACATCGCGCGCCGGCCAGCATTTCCGGAAGGCGAGTTGAACAAACGGCGAGCCGAGTTGATCACTGCTCTGCGCCAGGATGATGACAATCCCGGGGTCCGCGCCGGCGAAGCGTTGTCGACGCTTCTTTATGGCGATACCCACCCATACGGCCGGCCGTCGAAGGGTTCGGCCCGGAGCCTCGATCGCATCGATCGACGCGCGCTGCTCGAGTTCCACAGACGCAACGTTCGCCCATCAGTGCTCTCGCTGGTGATCGTCGGCGACGTCGATGCTGCGCACGCTCTGGAGCAGGCGAATCGCGAGCTCGACGGATGGGCGGGTCGACCCGCAAACCCGATCGTCGTCCCGCCTCCCGCGACATCCCCGACGCGGCGCGAGCGGCAGATTCCCATGCCGGGCAAGGTACAGACCGACATTGCCTACGGATTCACGACCATCAGCCGACTGGATCCACGCTTCTATGCCTACTGGATGATGAACAACGTGCTCGGCCAGTTCGGCCTCGGTGGCCGCCTCGCCGACAATATTCGCGAGCGCCAGGGAATGGCGTATTACGCGTTCAGCTCCTTCGATCCGTCGTTCGGGGAAGGACCGCTCACGATTCGGGCGGGCGTCGATCCGCGAAACGTGCGCCGCGCAGTCGAGGCGATCGACATGGAAGTGCGCCATCTTGGCGAAGCCGGCCCGACCGCGATCGAGGTGGACGAAACGCGCGCGTACCTCATCGGGTCCATTCCGCGTCAGCTCGAAACCAACGACAGCATTGCGGCTTTTCTCCAATACGCAGAGCGATTCGGCCTCGGGCTCGACTACGATCGCCGTCTGCCCGGCCTCCTGCAAGCCGTCACGATCGAGGACATACGCAGCGCCGCCGCCGATGTCCTCGTTCCCGAGCGCGCTGCCGTAGCGATGGCTGGCCCGCCTGTCGACGGGGCGCACACATGACCGAACGCACCCCGGCCCGAACGGCGTCGAGGGTGCGCGCCGTCTTTTTCGATGTCGATTTCACGCTGATTTATCCCGGGCCGAGATTCCAGGCATCCGGGTATCAGGATTTCTGCGCGCGCCACGGAGTTACGGTCGATCCGTCCGCCTTCGACCGCGCCGTTTCGAATGCTGCGAGTCGACTCGATCCGGGCGACGACGTCTACGACCCGGAGCTCTATGTCGAGTACACGAAGCGGATCATCGAGGGGATGGGCGGCACCGGGACGAAATTGGATGCAGTCGCGCGCGAGATCTACGCAGAGTGGGCGGCGTGTCATCACTTCACGATGTACGACGACGTCCCCGACGTCCTTCGCGAGATCCACACGTCCGGCATCAAGATTGGATTGATCTCCAACTCGCACCGCTGCCTGACATCCTTTCAGCAGCACTTCGAGCTGGAAGGGCTCTTCGACGTCACCGTCTCGTCGGTCGAGCACGGCTACATGAAGCCTCATCGCAGCATCTTCGAAGCGGCGCTGCGCGCGGCGGCTGTCGAAGCGGCTGATGCCGTGATGGTCGGAGACAGCCTGACGCACGACGTGGACGGCGCACGACGGCTCGGCATGCGCGGTGTGCTGGTTGCACGCTCAGGTCCACCCGCCAACACGCCGCCTGATGTACCGGTGATACAGTCTCTCCGCGAGTTACCGCCGCTCTTGTAATGCTCATCCGCCCTCTCACGACCATCGACGAATGCCGGCAAGTCGCGGCGCTCGAACGTGTGGTCTGGGAGTACCCGGACGACGAGGACGTCGTGCCCCCGCCTGTCCTCATCGTCTCGATCAAGCGCGGCGCGATTCTGCTCGGCGCGTTCGACGACGGGGGCGAGCTGAAGGGATTCGTCTATTCGCTGCCGGGGCTGAGGGACGGGCGAACGATTCAGTGGTCGCACATGCTCGGTGTCGCGCCCGACGCACGGGGCCGCGGGCTTGGGCTGAGATTGAAACTTGCCCAGCGCGAGCATGCGTTGGCAATGGGCGTCGACATCGTGGAATGGACGTTCGATCCGCTCCAGGCACTCAACGCGCATCTGAATTTCGCGCGGCTCGGAGTGATCGTCGAGGAGTACGCGGAGAATGTCTACGGCGACTCGACCAGCCCGCTCCACGCGGGCACACCCACTGACCGCTTCGTCGCCGAGTGGCGGCTGACCTCGCCGCACGTCGAGCGGCGGCTGTCAGCGCCGGCGACCTCGATGCTACGGGACAGCGCAATCATGACCGCGCTGCTCGTCAATCGATCGATCGAGGCGGCCGGTCGCCTCGCGCCCGGGGCGCCGCTCCTCGATAGCCTCGCGGATCGACTGCTCGTGGAAATCCCGATGGGTTTCGGGG
>JBKPTT010000158.1:0-9345 GCA_046735635.1 Acidobacteriota bacterium
TGCTCAGGTCACATAACCAGGATATCGACTGTGTGAAAAGTTGCAGCGCGCGCGGCCAATGCCGGGGCGACCAGACGCCGCCGACACGGAAGAAGAAAGAGATGAGGACCGATGGAAGAAACACAGCCGCGGTCACGACGGCTGCGAGCACCGCGCGCATGACGTGCCGGCCCATTCACACCTCCGTTCTTCAAGGCGCAATCCGTGGTCATACGAGCTCAGACCGCCCCGAGACGGATGCTATGATGCGCGCATGAGCACCGAGGGCGTCACGCTCATCACTCGCGCGGCGCTCGTCATCTCGCTCGGTATCGTGGCGTCGGTGTTCCGGGCGCTGATCGGACGGGGCAAAACCCGGGACCGGTTGATGACCGCCGGAACGCTCGGCGGCATTACCTTCGGCTTGGTCCTCAGCTATCCAGTGTCGCACTGGCTCGACACCGATACCTCGGTCATCTGCGTGTGTTTCGGCATGGTGGTCGGCTGGGTGGTGATGGCGAGCATCGCGCGACGGATCCCGCGCGAGACCAACTGACCTCGAGCCCCGCGGGCAAATTTATCCAACGACGCTCGGCGGCTGACGTCTACATGATATGACTTGGCATCCGCTCTACCTGATGCGAGTCATATTCGTTGTGCTGGTCTGCGTGCTCGTCGTGGCGAGCGCCATCACAAACGCGCGTCCGCAGACGACGCGGCAATGGACGTTGGTGCGGCTGGTCCTCGTTTTCCTGGCATGGGCGCTGCTCGGAGCCGGCTGGCTCCGCAGCGGATAAGTACGGACAGGGGCATCACTGCTTGCGCGCCTCGAACCTGCCGTCTCTGTTTTCCGGCGCGGAGAGGTGCCACGTTCCCTTCATCAGGGTTCCGTTCTCGTCCAGATCGGCCTTGTAGGTGGCGGTGAGCTCCTGCTTCAAGCCAGCCTTGTGTTCGAAGGTCACGATCCGGCCGTCGATCTTTCCTTGCATGGCTTGACCGCCGCAGTCGATCGCGAGTTTCTCGTGATCCTGCTTGAACTGACAGTCGACCGTCTGTTCGTGCCCGCTGAAATCCGGTTTGAACTCGAGCATCCAGGTGCCGGTGAGGTCGGAGCGGGCGCGCACGGAGAGAACGAGCAGCAGCAAAATCAAGACGCGTCGCGTCATAGGGCACCTCGTTTGTCGATCAAATCGACGCCCATTAGACAGAGATACCAGCGGAACGGTTGGATCGGCCGGACTGAAGAGATCCGATGGCTGGAAGGTTACACGCGGGTTGGCGACGTGGTCACTTCGGAACGAGCTCGACGTCGATCCCATCGTAGTCCCAGCCAAGGAATGCGGCCCGCAGCGCGGGCTGATAGCCGTCACGCTGAACGCGGATCATGGCGTAGGTGTCGGTTCCGGTTCCCGGAATCGCGGGACACAGCAGGTATCGTCCCATGGCGTCGGTGAGCGTGTTGGAACCGAGCCGCGGATCGTTGTCGTCGTTTCCGGCCAGGTTCACCGACGCGCCGGAGATTGGCCGCATTCCATTCGGCGTCCTTTCCATTACCGTGCCCGACACCCAGATGCTGCCCAGCCTCGGCACCGTCGATGGCGCGCCGGCGGTGGAAACGACCGCGGCCGAGACCACGTGTACGTCGATGGTCCTGTCGGACGTAATCGTGTCGGAACCGTTCGGACAAGGCGCGTAATACCCGGACCCGAGCTCTGGCGCAATCGACACCGCGATGCCGCTCCTGATGCCCGAGACGGAATATCGTCCAGCAGCGTCGCTGGTGGCTTTCAGGAACCCCTGCTCCAGTGGATAGGGGTGAACGAGCAGACTCACGTTCGGCAGCGGACGAGGACCGGCGGCCGTGTACTCGAAAACCGTTCCGGAAACCGTGATCGACGATCCGGGAGCCGGTGGACCAGGGGCGGGGGTCGGCGAAGGGGCAGGCCAGGGCGCCGCCGGCGGCACGCTCTGCTCGGAGCCGCACGCCACCAGCGAAAACGCGAGCGCCGTCAGGCCCGCCCGAACGAGCGACCCCATCGACGATTCCCTCACTTATTCGATCAACGACGTTACAAGCCGAATCGGACAGAATCAGCGCACGTTATACGCGCGCCACCAGTGGGTGTCGAACGGAAACCGAAGGTCAACAACAACCCGTCGGTACATACGCGTCGGTACCTAGCCGTTCGGCAGCAGCACGATCTTGCCGAGCACTCCGCCCTGACCCAGCATCTCGTGCGCGCGGCGCGCCTCCGAGAGCGGCAGCCGTGCGGCGATGAGCGGCTCGATCTTCCTTTCGTTGAGCAAGTCCAACAGCGTCAGCAGGTCCTGACGGAACCACGCCGATTTCAATCGCATCAACCACTGGATGCTGTACGGCACCATGCTCTTTCGACCCGGCTTGAACCAGTTGCGGATGATGAACCCGCCCAGTTCGGCGGACTCGCGAATGGGATGACGCCCTCCGCCGCCGCCAGCCACGCGTCCGCCGCGCATTTTCGACTGGAAGCCGTACGTCACGACTCGGCCGCCTTCGCGCAGGGCGTCGCGGGAACGCCATAGATTGTCTCCACCGATACCGTCGAACACCGCGTCGACGCCGTCGCCGGTGAGGCGATGGATTTCCTGCACGAAGTCCGTGTTCTTGTAGTCGATGGGGATGCCGCCCTGTTCGCGGACCAGTGCGGCCGCCGGCGCCGAGCACGTTCCGTACATCTCGACGCCGGCCAGCTTCGCCAGCTGCAGCATCGCGGAACCGACGCCGCCCGCGGCGCCGTGGATCAGCATGCGCTGACCGGCCCGGGCCTTCACCGATCGGTGAAGCATCTGATACGCGGTGATGTAGTTCAACACAACGGCGACCGCCTCCGCCGCGTCCAATCCCGGGGGCACGGGGACGACCGTGCGTTCCGGCACGCACACGTACTGCGCGTAGCATCCGTGGATGGGCATCGCGGCGACCGCCTGCCCTCGTGCAAAGCCGGTCCCACCTCCGCCCGTTTCGTCGACGGTTCCGACGAGATCCCAACCGGGCGTGTAGGGCACGCGGGGCGTTTCGGGGTGGACGCCCTCACGCGCGAGGACGTCCGGCAGGCTGACGCCCGCCGCCAACACCTTCACCCGTACCTCGCCTGCCTTTGGGGTGGGGCTCTCTTCTTCGATGACCGTGATGACTTCCGGGCCGCCGTACCGCGTGACGACGACCCGCATGTTCCTGACGCCCTGCTCCATTGCGTTGCCTTCGCGACCGTGGAGACTACGGCGCGATCAGGGCAGGAGAGCCGGACTCTCCTGCCCGATCAGGACTGATTACTGGCAGCGCGTGCCGATCGGACGCGGGTCCGGAAGCCCGGGGTCTCCTTCGAGGCAGGGAATCGCGCTGAGGTACTCGTACATCGCGCGAAGGTCGTGGTCAGTCATGTTCTGGAACGACGGCCACGGCATGACCTGCAGGTACGGTCCGAACTGCGGGTGCGCGTTGTCCGGATCGATGCCGGTCCGCATGATGCTCTCGAACTCTTCATACGATGCGCCCCCTTCCGGCAAGCCGGTCTTGTCGGGCGTCAGGTTACGCGGGATGAAGACCGGTCCAAAGCGCGGAGTTCCGCCGGAGAGATAGGCCGCCTGATTGACGACCTTCGGCTGACCCAGGAACGGATTCCCACCGTCGGCGTATTCGCCGGACGGACCCGAGTGGCAACCGTTGCAGCCGCCGGTCACGTTGACCAGATAGCTCCCGAGGCCGACGAGCCCTCTGTTCTTGCCCTTCAGGTTCAATTCCACCGGCGCAACGTTGAAGCCGATCTGAATCCGGGAATCGCTCTGGTCCTCCGCTGCAGCAGCTGACCTCCTCGCCGAGACCGCGAACACAACGGCGAGCACGGCAACCGTTGCAGCGGTCGCCCCCCACCTCCAACCCGTTGGACGGGACATCTCTGCCTCCTCAGTGATTTGCTGGATGCCCGCCCGTTGTATCACAGTTCGCCGGCCGGCTGTGACACACGTGCGCACAAAGAGACCGATGAGGGATCAGGGATTGACGCTCTTCACTGCTTTTCTGCGACCCTCAACGATCCAAAGAGTCCGTGCGTCTCATCGTCCGGGCCGGCCGCGAAATAGAGCGCGTTCCGATCGCCGGCGGCCACGCCGTTCCCGAACGTAATGCCCCAGAGGCCGTCGATCACGAGAGGCTTGCCGCTCTCGTCCTTCATCTCGCCGATGTATTTCCCGGTCGTCGCGTCGTATGCGTGGATCTGGCCGTCGCCGAAGTTTCCGACCAAGAGAGCGCCGCTGAACGCGCCGAAGGCGTTGTCGCCGGGGGCGATGGCCAGTCCCCACGGGGCGTTCAGGTGGTTTCCGAGAACCAGGCGCTGGAGCAGGTGGCCGCTCGTGTCGAACACGTCGACGAAGCCGGAGCCCTTATCGGTTTCCTCGTCCGGTTCTTTGTGGCTCTGCTGGGCGTAGGTCACGTACAGCTTTCCGCCAAGGTTCTGGATGTTGAAGTTGGAGTAGCTGCGGGGAAGCTCCGGATCGTCGAACGAACCGTCGAGCGTGGCGATGTGGAAGTTCCTGTCGTACACGTCGATGCGGCCGTGCTTGAAGTCGGCGGCGTACAGGTAGTTCGCGCCGGCGGCCTGTCCAATCGCGAGACCCGTGTAGACCGAGTCCCCCGGCGGCACTGCGGTTTGGATCGTTCCATTCCATCCGGTGATGGCGCCCACCTGAGAGGCAAACAGAAACGTCGCCGACCTGGGTCCGGTCGGTGAGGGCAGGAGGAAGTCGGTTGTCGTGCCGTTCCACACCGTCCCGGTGGGGAACCCCTCGGGGAAGGGCGGGATGGACACGATCAGCGAAACCTTGGTGAAGGCGCTGCCGTTGACGTCACCTCGGTACAGCGTGGATTTGCTGCTCACGTTGTCGGCGACCCAGAACGGGCTCGTCGGGGCGAACGAGATGCCCCACGGGTTCACCAGGTCGGGGTCGGTGATCAGCGCGACACCCGGCTGATCCGACACGAGGTTGGTTTGATGGAAGAACTCCGGTACCGCTTTCGCCTGGACGGGCCTCGTCCCCACCCCCGGCAGCAGTACGACGACGGCCGTGGTAAACACGGCCAAGGCCACGACGATCTCGTTCCGCACGCTACGACGACTAATCATGAAGACCTCCCCGCGCCGGATGGAACACCGCCGGTCTGGAGCGCAGGCATTTCGGCGTTCCGGTTGGCGCCCGCGCGGCCGCGTGCGCAAGAAGGCACACGCCGCCGCTTGAACGCGCGCACGCAACACACAACGCGTGCCGCCGTCCGATGCTCGAAAACACTGGGGATGGTGCCGCTGAGACGGCCGCCCGATGGACGATTCAACGTAAATCCTTACGTCCGGTGTTTCCTGCGAACGCGGCCGGGCCGCTTACAGCAAGCGGCGAGCTCCATCGCACAATCTGCTGCACAAACGTGCGCCGTTCCGCGACCGTCGGGTAATCGGACTCGTTGGTGGCCGTTCCGAGCCGTTCCCGATTGTATTGGCCAATTTTTTCGATGCCGTCGATCAGCCGGGAAGGATTCATTCCCAGCTTGCGCAGCGTGACGATGGCAATCGCGTCACACAGAAGCTCCAATTCCTTGAGACTTTCCCGATCGGCGTCTCGCCGGGCACGCTCGTATCTTGCCCATAGATATTCGTGCCCGATTTCGTGCGCTGCCAGCGCCTGCAGTTCGGCGCCGTTCAAGACGGCCAGGGCCGGTGCCGAGATCAGGACGACGGAGCGGGCGTGCAGAGCGACGACCGCCTGGGGCACATCGATGACTTTGACTTGGTACCAGTCACGTCGAGTCGCCGCGAGGAGCTGCCAAACGAGACCGACCTTTCTCTGTGCCTGGGACCGCAAATCCGTGACCTCGCCGGTTGGAGGAAGCATCCTCAGTATCAGGCCGATGTCTTCGGCCGACAGCGGTGCCGGCCTGACGGCCTCCAGTGCCGCAACGAACGCTTCCGGCTCTCCTCCGAGCAGGTCGCGCGGATGCAGCGTAAACGTTTGCGTGTAAGCGGCATCGGTCGTTGCGAGAGCAGCGAGGACGACCAATGCCGCGCATCGAGACCCGCGGAGCAGGTGTAGACTGGCGCCGCCGCCATCGGGGGTACAAGCGTGGGTGTTTGCCATGCGCCCACGCTGGCGAACTGCTCACAAGCAAATCCTTTGAGCGCCCGAAGAAGTGGCGCAGCGATTTCAAAGGAATTCCTAAGGACGTCGATGTCTCGCGTCATCAGCGGCTCGTACGATTTCGGGACGTTCAGGCTGGACCTCGAGCGAAGGGTGCTCACGCGCGGGCTCGACGTGGTGCCGGTCGCCCCCAAGACGTTCGAGCTGCTCGTGCTCCTGGTGCGGAGCCCCGGTCGTGCGTTCTCGAAAGAGGAGCTGATGAACGCACTCTGGCCCGACACGTTTGTCGAGGAGGCCAACCTGTCATTTCAGATCTCCGTGCTTCGCAGAGCGCTCGGGCCGGCGGCGGCTCGGTGGATCCAAACGGTACCCAAGCACGGCTATCGATTCGATGCGGATGTGCGGGCGGCGGTGACGCCAGACCAAGTGACGACAGCGACCGGCAGCGCGGACGCCGAGCGTGCAGCCGTGCCGCCGAAACGCGGCCTGCGCGGGCGGCTGGCGGGTGCGACGCTCGCGGCAGCGTTGCTGGTCGGCGCCGCTTTGCTCACGGTCGGAAGGGATTGGTGGGGGAACGGACTGACGACTTCGGCCGGGATAGCGGTCCCGCTTACCGCCTACCCGGGAATCGAGCAGATGCCGAGCCTCTCGGCGGACGGAAGCCGGGTGGCGTTTTCCTGGAACGGACCGGCCCAGGACAACTACGACATCTACGTCAAACTGGCCGGTCCGGGAGAGGCCGTGGCGCTCACGAAAAACCCTGCGGCCGACGTTTCACCTGTGTGGTCGCCCGACGGGCGTTTCATCGCCTTCCTCCGCATGACCTCATCGTTCGGTCCATCCGATTTGATCGTGATCCCGGCGCTCGGCGGCGCGGAAAGGACCATCGCCACCCTTTTCCCGCCAGGCATTCCGCGTAAGGTGAGGCCGCTCGGTAATCTCTCCTGGACGCCGGACGGACGATGGCTCGCGTTCGGCGGCGCGACGTCCCCAAACGATTCGCCGGGCATCCGGCTGATCTCGGCTGATGGCTCCGAGCGGCGGAGCCTCACCCAAACGGCGGGAGGCGGACTGCGCGAGATGACTCCGGTCGTATCGCCAGACGGACGGTACGTCGCCTTTCTGCGAGGACGCACCCTCGGCCGCGACGCGATATTTCTGCTGCCGCTGACGTCCGACTGGCGCCCGGCCGGCGCCCCGAGGCAGCTCGTCGCCGATGACAATGCTGTTCTCGGCCTCGCCTGGACTCCGGACAGCCGCAATCTCGTGTTCTCGTTCGCCTCGCATAACGGTCTTTCGCGAGCGGCACGAGTCCGGGTGTCGCAATCCGGATCACCTGAACCGGAACTTCTGCCGTTTGGAGAGCAGGCAACTGGGATCAGCGTTTCAAGGACGGGTCGCCTCGTGTATGCCCGGCATTTCAGAGACACCGCGCTGTACGAGCTCGCGCTCTCTGGAGCGCCGGCGACTCCGATCGCACTCGCCGGTTTCGCCTCGACGTTCGACGAGCACACACCGGCCTATTCGCCGGACGGAAAACGGCTGGCATTCGCATCGACTCGTTCCGGCTCGGAGGAGATCTGGATCGCGAATCGAGACGGCTCGAACCCGTTGCAGATGACGTCGATGGGAGGACCGCAATGCTCGAACCCTCAGTGGTCGCCCGACGGGCGCACGATCCTCTTCAATTCGCGGCGAAGCGGCCGGGCGGACCTCTATCTGCTGCAGCCGGACACCGACAAAGTCACGCAACTCACCAGCGATCCGTCCGAGGAGGCCGAAGCCCGATGGTCTCGCGACGGTCGATGGATCTACTTCGGTTCCGACAGGACCGGGCGCGTGGAGGTGTGGCGAATGCCCGCGGCGGGAGGCGCGGCCACGCAGATCACGCGGCAGGGCGGCATCTACGCGATCGAGTCTACCGACGGTTTCCTGTATTACGCCAAGCAGCCGACCACCCCGACTTCAATCTGGCGCGTACCCGTCGATGGGGGCGCCGAAACGAAGGTCGTGGACGGCCTCAGCTACAGCCTCAACTTTGCCGTTGGTGAGCGAGGCCTGTATTTCGCCGCGGTGAACGACGCATCGGACAAGGTTTCGATCGACTTCTTCGATTTCAGGACGCGCCAGCGCTCGACGCTCGGTCGTCTGGACAAGCCGTTCTGGTACGGCATGGCGATGTCGCCCGACGAGCGGTCGCTGGTCTTTTCCGTCGTGGAGAGCGCGGGCAGCAACCTGATGGTCGTCGACAGGTTTCGATGAGCGCCACGGGACGCAGCGAATGGCGCGTCAGGTGTGCGTTCCGCTTTGCACGTCTACGTGGATGACGGTCGGCGAAACGACCGTTGGAGGTTCTGCATTGCGGAGGTACCATCACATCGGCATCCCAACGGACATCGAGCAGCCGGGGGAAACGTACCTCGAGCGGTACCGGCTATTCTGCACCGACCACGAGCGGAATCCGTTCGGAATTCAGTGGATGCGATTCGAGCCGGAGTGCACGCTGCCCGAGGTGGTCAAAACGGTTGCGCACGTTGCGTTCGAAGTCGACGATCTGGACGCTGCGCTAGTGGGCCAACAGTTGCTGATCCCGCCGAACAGCCCCTCCAGGGGCGTCATTGTAGCGTTCGTCCTGATTGAGGGTGCGCCTGTGGAGCTCCTTCAATTCCTGGAGTAAGCCGCTGGCGTGCGCGGATCACCATCGCCAGCGGATGTGATTGTTCCCAAGGAGAAACGTGACCGGCTTCGACCTGACTGAAACGATCCATTTCATGAACGTCGATCTCGACGTCCTCTCCCGATCGGCGCTAGAGCCGCTCGCGGCGGCATTTGGTAACGCTGTTTGTGTTCTCCATGTTGGCCGTGAGGGGAAGATCTTCGCAGCGCATTTCGAACTCGCCGATTGCTATCAAAAGGATGCGAACGAACTGATGGAAGGGTTCGTCGAATTAATTGGGGGGCTGCCTCCAAAGGTCCGCAAGCTGTGGAACGGCGCCAGGTCCCGCGTCTTCAACATCGGAATCCAGTCGGCGCTGAAGCCTCACTGTCACGAGGTGCGACTCTCCACGAACACGCTGGCGGCCGTCGCTCGTGTTCGCGGTTCCATCACGATTACTACCTATGCGCCAGTTCGTGACGCCTTGCCGCGTACGACCAAATCCGTGGGAAAACGGCATCCGAGGTAGCCGGACCGCTACATTGTCG
>JBKPTT010000159.1:0-11213 GCA_046735635.1 Acidobacteriota bacterium
CAGCGCCGCGTGCCTGTCGGGCGCGTCGATAGTCGTTTTCTCTACGACCGGCGTTTCGAATACCTTCACCTTGCCGCGATAGAAGGCGAGGCTGGTGCGCAATTCGGGCGTCGAGCCGTTGGCTTCGCCCGGGTCGTATACCTCGTAATAGAAGTAGAGCTTCTGATCCTTGCCGACGACGTGCGTGAGATTCGGCAGGAGCTGGACGCCGTCGCGGACGAGAGGGTTCGGCGTTTTGCCCTTTGCGACCAGCTGGAGCTGCGTGCTGAGCACGATCGAGCTCACTTTCATCGCCGCTTGCTTCAGCTCCGGCACGACGATGGGTGCCTCGAACGAGCCCATGCTCCCGTTCGTGTTCTCTCGTACCACGACCTTGACCGAGAACCGGCCTGGCGGCAGCGTGACGCCGGATTGATAGAGGATCTGTTTTCCCGCGAGGGTCGGGCCCGTCCCGGGAGGCAGCTTGAGCGTCTCGCGGAAGCGGCCGACCGGGAAATTGCGTTCGTCGCGCACCATGCCGAGGACGTCGAGCGTGACAGGGTCCTTGTCATTTGCGACCGGCACGGCGGACCCCGGGACGGTGAGCGCGATCGGCACGTAGTACTTGTCGGGCGCGAGACGAAACCAGCTGCCCGTCACGAGTACCGGGAGATCGGTCGGCGACATCGCGGCGAACAACTGCTCTTCGAGCTGCGCATCGCGATCGGTGCGGGAGGTGTGTGTGAAATCGCGGTCGGCATAATAGCCGGCGCGCGCCTCGACGCGAAGCCCGTCGCGCCTGACCCGGACCTGAATGCGCCGGAACCGCCCATCCTTCACCGCGTTCGTGCTGCTGTACCCGAGCAGGTAATACGCGGACATATCGAGCTGGACGCGCGCAAACGCCTCGCCGAAATCGTTGGAATCGGTGAATGCCCTTCCGCCCGTGTCGGCCGCGAGCGACGTCAACGTGTCCTGCGAGGAGGCCAGCTGCGCGAACTGCTGTTGCACGCCTCGGCCCGAGAACATGTCCTGCCCTCGTCCACTCGCCTGCCGCGCGTCGCCGCCCGGCACGACTGCCTGCAGCCCGCGCGTGTCGATGGGATAAATCGACACGTTCCCGCGAACCGCAGCGTTGATCGCCGAGCGCAGCTCGACCTGATTGTCCTGTCCGCTGCGCTGCATGCCCGCGCTGAAATACAGAATTGCTTTCTTCTGCTCGATGGGCGCGAGCGCTTCGGCGAGCGTCTTCAACGCGCGGAGCCGCACGTCGTTGTTGAACATGTCGAGCTCGGCCGTGTCGGCGACGGTCGCGCTGTCGTCGGCGGCCGCCGCGGCTTCGTCGGTCGCGGCCGTGCTGACCACCGGCGCTTCGGTGGAGGTGCCATCCGTATAGGCGATCGTTGCGAGCGCATTCGACACCTTCGCGCGATCGGCGGTGAAGTCGGTGAGCACGTTCAGCGTCGATCCGACGGTCGTTACCGCGATGAGATCCGCCGTCGTCATCTTCTCGTCCACGTACTTGCGCGCGGAATCGACCGCGCGCTGGACGTCTTCGGGCTGCATCGAGCTCGTATCGAACACGAGCGTGATCAGCCGGCGGCCCGCCAGCGTGTCCGACGTCATAGGGCCCGAAGGCTCGGCTCGCACCGCAGCGGCGGGCGCGGGCGCCGCCGCGGACGTACGCTTCGCATCCTCCTTGACCTTCTCTTCAACGCCCTCTAGAAGGCCGGCCGATTCCACTGCGGGGACCGCCTTGTTCGTGATTTCCTCGAAGCTGAAGCTGGAGATGTCCTGCAGCTTCCCGTCCTCGCGCACCTCGAAGTCCGACCGCGTCAGCCCGCGTACGACCGCGCCGGATTTGTCGCGGACGATCACGTCGACCGAGACGAGATTCAGTCCCGACCGGAACACCTTCGGCCGCTGCGCCGGGGCGGCCGGTGTTTGTGTCGGCGCGGCCTTCCCGGCGGTACCGACCGCGACGGCTGGCGCGACGATCAGCGCCGCGGCGACGTACCGCGCGAGGGTCGAAAATACGGGTCTCATCTTCGTTCTAGAACCGGAACCTGAGATTCAGCTGCGTCGATCGCATCCCGCGCACCGACAGGACCTGGCCGAAGGTGGGGGAGTTCACCACCGTATCGACCGCTGCATAGTTCACGTTGTTGAGGAGGTTGTTGGTGTTGACCGAGACACTCATCACGCGCGTGCCGCCCATCCGCACGTCGCGCGTGAACTGCGCGTTCAGCAGCGTACTCCCGGGTCCGATAATCATGTTTCTCGACGCGTTGCCGAACGTGCCGGGCGCCGGAATGGAGAAGGCATTCGTGTTGAAGAAGCGGTCGATCGTCGGATCCGAGAGCTGCACCGATTCGCCGTTGTAGTTGGCGCGCAGCGTTCCGTTGGTCCCTCGCGCCACGTCGGCAGCCGACGAGGTGACGCGAGGCGTGAGCGGCGTGCCCGTTTGCCACGTGAACGTTGTCGTGAACCTCCAGTCGCGCAGGAGCGACTGCCACGTCCCGGGCTGCGAGAACCATCGCTTGTTCGGGCCAAAGGGCAGCTCGACGTTGCCGTTCGCCGAGAGCTGGTGCCGCCGATCGAAACTGGAGAGCCCCCACTCGGCGGCAAGGTCCTGGTCGTTCTGCGCGACGACGGTCGCGCCGCCGCCGATCGTCGACGCGTCGTCTCGCGACTTTGCAAGCGTGTAGGTAATCCCGCCGCCAATGCCTTTCACCGGGCGCCGCGACGCGCGCAACGTTGCGGCGTTCAGCACCGAAGCGCCCTCGGAAGTCTGCCAGTTGAATGGCTGGACGCCGGGAATGCGCAAGCCCGTGGGGCCGCGGTTCGGTGCGCGCACGATGTCGAGGTCTCCTCCGCGGGTATGCGTGTAGCCCGCGGCGACGTTCCACACCTGGTGCACGTCCTTCGAAACGTCGGCGTTCACGGTCTGCACGACGCCGAGCGCATAGTTCTTGTCCACGCCGTAGTTGTTCGTCGTCTGTGCCTGCGAAGCGCTGACGAACGGGTCCTCGAACGTCAGCGGCACGAACAGCGTGCCGAGGCTCGTCGACGCGACGGCGAACGGCGGCTGCGCTGTCATCTGGCGCGCGATGGCCGCGTACGATCCCGAGTTGTAACTGATGCCGTAGCCGCCGCGAATGATGAAGCCCGGCTTGTAGCGCCAGGCGAACCCGACGCGCGGCGCGACGTTGTTCCAGTCGGTGTTGACGAGCGCCTTCGGAAATGCTCCGGTGAACGCCCCCGTCTCACCCGAGATCACCGGCGCGACGGCAGTGAAGTCCGGCGCTGCGTCCAGGTTCACCATGTGCCCGCCGCGCTCGTAGAAGGGGGAGATCAACTCGTAGCGGACGCCGAGGTTGAACGTGAGCTTGTTGCTCTTGCGCCAGTCGTCCTGCCAGTAGGCGCTCAGCGATCGGCCGGACATCCGCACGTTTCCGGGACCGTACTGGACGCTCGCCTGCTGCGGCATGCCGAGCAGGAAGTCGGCAAAATCGAGGCCGCCGACACGGGTGCCGCTCGACAGGCCCGACGAATAGACGCCGGTGAAGACAAACGCGCCGCGCGCGTTCGTGTCCGTCTGATTGTCGGAGAGGTCGAACCGGTAATCGCCGCCGACTCGCATCAGGTGCGTCGTCCCGACGGGCCGCGTCAGCCCGTACGCGAAGGTGAGGCGTTGATCGGTACGGCGCGTCGGCGTCACGTCGCGAACGCCCGTGAACGTCGAGAACGACAGCTGGGGAACGCCCCAGTCGAACGGATCGATTGACACGCCGGTGATGCCGGCATTGCCTGCGACGTTCTCGACGTACGCGTAATGGTTGCGCGATGCGTTGACCGTGCGTGAGTAGTTGACGTTGATGTTGTGCAGCATCCGGTGGTGCTGGATGTTGAGAGACACCGGCACGGTGAACGCGGAGCCGCTCGTAAAGCCTCCGACGGTCGGAAAGACGTTGTTCTGATCGTTGTCGTTGCGGCGGTACTGCAGCTGCGCGGTCATGTTGACGCTCGTCCCCTGCTGGCCGCGCCCGCCGCGGCCGCCAGGGCCGCCGAACCCGCCACGTCCGCCGCCGCCAAAACCGCCGCGGCCGCCCGGGCCGCCGCGCCCGGTGTTCTGCGTGAAGCTGTGCGTGACCCGCAGGCTGAGGCTGTCGTTCGTCGTCGTGTTGGTCGTCACGTAGTGGTAGTTCCGCCCCGTCGGGCTGTCCAGATTCGGGAGCGGGATGAACCGCATGAGGGAAATCGCGGCGGGATCGATACGCGACTGTGGAATCTGATTTTCGGCGAATGGCAGCCCGGTCGCCGGGTCGATCAGGCGCGTCGAGATCGACGAGAAGTCGCCGTTGCGCATGGCGGCGGTCGGAACAGTCGCGTATTGATCGAAGAGATCTCCGCCGCGCGTTCCGCTGTAGCTCGCGTTGAAGTTCGTCCGGCGGTCTCCTTTATAAATATGCGGCACGCGAAGCGGACCGCCGAGCGTCATCCCGAACGTCTGCCGCGAGTACGGCTTCTGCTGCGCATCCGATCCGGGATGCAATTCATACGGCCTGCTGTCGAGCGCGGAGCCGCCGAACGAGTAATTCGACTGGACGTTGTACGCGTTCTGTCCACGCCCGCGTCCGCCGAGGACGAAATCGCCGCGCCCGCCGGGACCGAACCCGCCTGGTCCGCCCCGGCCGCCAGGGCCGCCGCGTCCATCGGCGCCGCCGGGACCTCCAAAGCCGCCGCGGCCGCCAAAACCTTCGCCGCCCGGGCCGAACCCCTGCGCGAACTCTCCCGTGACGGGGTTGAATTCGCCGCGGCCGATTGCCTCCAGGCGATCGTTCATCATGCCGCGGTCGAGGCTGGCCATGTTGCCATTGATCGCGACCGCCTCGGTCGGTCCCTCCGTGGAGAAGCCGGGCGGGAGCAGCAGACGCGCGGCTGCGTCGGTCGTCGTATCGCTCGTTTCAACTCCTGCGGCTGCAGCCGCCTGGGTCTGGACGGTCAACGTGGCGAAGCGCCCTTGCTGCGCCGCCGCGCCTGGCTGTGCGCCGCGCCCGCCCTGCGCAGGCGGCGCGGACGTCTGCGAAGCAGGCGCGCCGGGGGAGACCGGCGGAACCTGCGACGCCATCTGTGACGGCCGCATGCGCGGTCCAAGTGTCATGTGCAGATCAATCGATTGATCGCACGTGGTCGGGTCGACCGTGAGCGGCTGCGTCACGGCCGTGAAACCGGTGAGTTCTGCCGTGAGGGTGTAACTGCCGGGGGCAAGCGGGAGCCGATACGTTCCGTCGGGATCGGTGGAGGTCGCCGCCTTCACCGCGTCGCCCGCGGCGGCGATGATTGAAACACCGGGCAGGGGAGTCGCTCCGCTCGTCGCCCGTCCGGTGATGCGGCATGTGCCGGCGGGTGCCTGTTGCGAGGCATCGACCGCACCCATCCAGTTGAATGCGCAGACCCCGGCGAACGCGATTGCCGCGACACGCACGAGGTGAACGGCGGAACAGGATTCGCGCATCGTCTGAGATTACGTCCCCTGCCTGAATACCGTTTATGGAATTACTGTGGCACAGCTGGTCACGCGGGCTGGATGGACGCGGGGACACGTAGCTCGAATGACGCGCCACCCTCGGGCGCGTTCGCCGCAAGCACGGTCCCTCCATGCCGTTCGATGATTGCGCGCACAATCGACAGCCCGAGCCCACTTCTCGACGGCACGGCGGTTCCCGCGCGCGAAACGTCAACCTTATAGAACCGGTCGAATACGCGCGGCAGGTGTTCGGTCGGAATGCCCGGCCCGGTGTCCCTCACGCGGATGCAGACGGTGTTGCCGTCGCGCGAAGCGTGAAGCAAGATGCGGCCGCCCGCCGGCGTGTGTCGAATCGCGTTGGCTGCGACGTTCTGCAGCGCCTGCTCCAGTCTCGCCGCATCGCCGCGGATCTTCGGCGTCCCGTTCGCAATGTCCAGTTCCAGTGAGATGTTGCGATCGCGCAGCGTCGGCTGATGACGATCGGCGACGCGCCGAAAGAGATCTTCCACTGCCACGTCGTCGATGCGCAGCGTGTCCCCCCCGCCTTCGAGCCGCGCCAGGTCGAGCAGGTCGCCAATGATCGCTTCGAGCTTGTGCGTCTCCTGTTCAACGATGCCGAGATACCGCTGCCGTGTCGCCGCGTCGAGCGGGATGTCGGGCATCTCGAGCGTCTCGACGTAACCTCGAATAGCCGACAAAGGGGTCATCAGCTCGTGCGAGACGTCGGCGAGCAGTTGCCGGCGAACGCGGTCCGACTCGGCGAGCTGTTTCGCGCGTGTATCCAGATCGGTGGCCATCCTGTTGAACGTGCGCGCGAGCGCGGTGACCTCATCGCCTCCCGTCTCGTTGGCGCGGACGTCGGTGCGGCCTTCGCCGAGGGCCCGGGCTGCGTGTTCGAGCGTCCGCAGGCGCTTGTGCGCGGGCCTGAAGACGAGAAGCGCCGTCAGCGTCGCCCCGATTGCCAGCAGCCCAAGTCCAAGCCACGTGAGCGTCGGCCCGATCACGCGCAACGCAACGGAAACCGGCGGCGGATTCGCGGGCACGGCGACGATCCCGAGCTGCTGATCGTTCACCTTGATGGCCGCGTACTCGACGGGATACCGCGGCCCGCCTCGGCGCCCGAAGCCGGTCGGCGGCGGCGGCATCACGCTGCCTCGATCGGGTCCCGCAGGTCCGCCCCGTCCTTGGGACCACCGTTCGAAGTCCCCACGGCCCCGTTCGGGATCGGCCGGCCGGGCACCGCCGAAGTCTGCCGGTCCGCGCGCTCCGCCCGACTCGAACCGCAAGTGCCACGAGACTACACGACCGATGTCGGGCGGCAGGAAGTCCGGGCGGTTCGACGCATGACGGCCGTCCTGCATCACGACAAGAAACGGCTGGTAGATGCGGGAGAAGTGGCGCGGAACGAACGCCTCGAGATCGACGTCGGGGTGCTGCTGCAGCTCCGCGCTCAAGTCCTCCGCGATCTGCGCGGCGAGCTGGGTCGGCGTGCGCGGCGCGCCAAAGAACTGATCCGTGAGCCAGAGGAAGAGCAGCCCCTGTGCGAGCAGCAGGACGGCGAGCATCGCGACGAAGCCAAACGCGATACGCCAGTACAGACTGCGATACCAGACCGGATCAGACATCGGCGAACTTGTATCCCGTGCCCCACACCGTCAGCACGAAGCGAGGCTCCGCGGGATCGTCTTCGATCTTTTTCCGCACGCGCTTGACGAGCGTATCGACACTGCGTTCGGTGATGTGCGTGTCGTCGCCCCAGACCTTCTGCATCAGCGAATCACGGCTGAACACGATGCCGCGATTGCTCGCGAGCAGATACAACAGGTCGAACTCGTGGGCCGTGAGCTCGATCTCGCGTCCGTCGAGTCGCGCGTGCCGTCGAGCGGGATCGACCGTCAGACCGGCGGCGGTGATAGCCGCCGCGTGATCGGATGCGCGCGAGGGCCGGCGGCGGAGCAGCGCTCGAACCCGCGCGATGAACTCGCGGACGCCGAACGGCTTGGTCAGGTAGTCGTCCGCGCCGCTCTCGAGCCCGAGCACCTTGTCGGACTCTTCACGGCGCGCGGTCAGCATCAGGATTGGCACGTCCCCGTTCATCGGCTCGCGTCGGACGGCGCGGCACACGGTCACCCCGTCCAGTTCAGGCAGCATCACGTCAAGGATGAGCAGGTCGAAGGGATCCTGTTTGGCCAGGCGCAACCCGGTCGCGCCGTCGCCCGCCGCCACCGTTGTCAGTCCCTCGAGTTGCAGATGCAGCACGACCAGATCGCGAATGTGCAAGTCGTCCTCGACGACGAGGACACGGCCGCGAGTCTTCGCCTCCGAAGCGTCTGTCGGAACTGCGGGCATGAAACCAGTCTAGCGCCGACTCGGGTCGGGCGGCGGGTGCCACCGTTTTTTCACTCTGGCGCCATCCGCGAGCCTCCGACGCCCGTCATTTGGCTGAATTGCCACGGAAGTGGAAAGCGAGTAGTGTCCTCGGCGTTGACACCGACTGTGTGGATCGGATGACGTAGCGGCAACGCTCGCGCCCGAACACCTTGTGCGGCGCGTACCTGAAGAGGTACCGGGATTGCTTGTTCTGTTTGCGCCACGCCGCCTTCGGAGGAGTCCGGTGAATCGCACACGCTCCTTTCTTCACGCAACTGCCGCCGTCGCGACGGCCGTCGCGCTCTGGCCTGCCGGCGTTTCGGCACAACATCCCGTTCACGGTCATGGCGGCACGCACGTCGCCGTCGGGATCGGCTTCGGCTGGGGATACGGCTATCCGATCTACGGCTATCCGTATTTTTACAGCCCCTTCTGGTGGGGGTACGGTCCGTACTGGGGCGGTTATCCGGGTGGGTATTCGTATCCGTATTACCCGTATCCGTACTACTACCCGGGTGCGCAAGTCCGCATTCAGGTCCAACCGCGACAGGCCGAGGTTTACCTCGACGGATACCTGGTTGGGACGGTGGACAACTTCGACGGCACGTTCCAGCGTCTCGACGTGCCGCTCGGCGAACACAACGTCATCCTGTATTCGCCGGGTTATCGCACCATTTCGCAGCGGATGCTGTTCCGTCCTGCGACCTCCTACAAGATCAAGGATGTAATGCAGCCGCTGCCCGCGGGCGAGCAACAGGAGCCGCGACCGGCGCCCATCCCCCGCGACGAGAGTCGAGGACCGGAGCAACCGCCGCCTCCACCGCCGCCGCGGGGCGGCGAGCCTCGAATGTCCAATCAAGACGTTCGCAT
The DNA here is from genome assembly GCA_046735635.1 of Acidobacteriota bacterium. Taxonomy (GTDB): domain Bacteria; phylum Acidobacteriota; class Vicinamibacteria; order Vicinamibacterales; family 2-12-FULL-66-21; genus JALZOC01. Next base: position 8,750 of record JBKPTT010000159.1, read on the forward strand.
TTCGCAGTTCGGCACGCTGTCGGTGCGCGTCCAACCGTTCGATGCCGAGATCAGCATCGATGGCGAGCGTTGGGAAGCCCCGGGCGGCGAGCGAATTGTCGTCGAATTGGGTGAGGGAACGCACAGAATCGAGGTGCGCAAGGAGGGATTCACCACCTACACCTCCACGGTTCGAGTGCGCGCGGGCGAAACGACGACGCTGAACGTCAGCCTGTCGAAATAGACTTTTACCTTTTACCTTTTACCTTTTACCTTTTTGTTCATGAAGCGTCGCCATTTCATCAAGGACGTGGCCTGTTCCGCCGCAGTCATGTCCGCTCTTCCACACGATGTTCTTGCTCTCGGCGGGCAGCGCGCCGTTCGGTACTATGCTGCCGAACAGTCTGCACAGCCCTCCAGAACAGGTCCCCCTCGCATCCGCTTTGCCGTGATTGGCGTCAACCACGATCACGTCTACAGCCAGACGCAGGCAGTGTTGCGGGGCGGTGGAGAACTGGTCTCGATCTATGCGAAAGAGCCGGAGCTCGCGGCCGCGTTCGTGAAACGTTTCCCCCAGGCAAAGCTCGCGAAATCCGAGAGCGAGATTCTCGAGGATCCGGCCATCCAGCTCGTCGTAAGCGCGGCGATTCCCAACGAGCGGGCCCCGCTCGGGATTCGCGTGATGCAGCACGGCAAGGACTACATGTCGGACAAGCCGGGGATCACGACGCTCGAGCAGCTTGCCGAAGTCCGCGGTGTCCAGGCGCAGACACAGAGGATTTACTCGATCATGTACAGCGAGCGTCTCGAAAACCGCGCCACGATTCGGGCGGGAGAGCTCGTGAAGGCGGGCGCAATCGGCCGCGTTATCCAGACAATCGGCCTCGGCCCGCACCGCATGAACCCTAAAACGCGCCCTGCATGGTTTTTCGACAAGCCGCGGTTTGGCGGGATCCTGTGCGACATCGGATCGCATCAAGGCGATCAGTTCCTGTTCTTCACGGGGTCGACGCGCGCCGACGTGGTCGTCTCTCAAGTGGCGAACGTACACAATCAGCAGTACGCGGGATTCGAAGACTTCGGCGATGCGACCGTCCGTGGCGATCGAGGTCTCGGCTACATCCGCGTAGATTGGTTCACCCCGGACGGTCTTTCGACGTGGGGGGACGCACGGCTCACGGTGCTCGGTACCGACGGCTACATCGAGGTACGAAAGAACGTCGACATCGCCGGGCGTTCGGGTGAGAGCCACCTTTTTCTGGTCGACCAGAAAGAAACGCGCTACATCGATTGCAGCAACGTCGTGCTGACATACGGCGACCAGCTGGTATCCGATGTCGTGAACCGGACCGAAACAGCGATGCCGCAGCAGCACTGTTTTCTCGCCACCGAGCTGATGCTCAAGGCGCAGAAACAGGCGCAGCAGGTGTCGCTGACGACGTGAGCCGGCGGCAGACGGTCAACTTATATCCAACGGCTATCGTATTAAAGACGTCTATATCCGGGCTGGCCTCAACGCCAGCACCGACGCCGGGAGGTTTATGCGCGCTTTCGCACACGTCGTCGTATTCTCCGCGGCCGCTATCGTCGTGTCTCACCACCCGTCTTTGACGGCTCAGGCGGCTCAAAAGAAGGATGCCGCGGCGGTTCTCGCAGAGACGCGCGAAGCGCTCGGCGGCGAGAAACGCCTGTCTGCGGTCAAGAACTTCGTCGCGACCGGACGGACTCGGCAAGTCCGCGGCGACAATCTCGTCCCCATCGAGTTCGAGATTTCCTGCGAGTTCCCGGACAAGTACGTGCGCAAAGATGAGATCCCGGCTCAGGAAAGCGGCCCGACGTCGACGGGGTTCAATGGCGACGAGCTGATCCAGTTGCCCGTTCCTGTTGCACCCCCGCCGCCTGCGGGCGCGCAGCGTGGAACCGCGCCTGGTGGTGCTGGGCCTTCACGCGAAGGCGGGCCGGGCTCGGCGGCTCCGCCACGCGAGGGCGCACCTGGCGCTGCGGGCGCCGGTCGGGAAGGCGCGGCCGGTTCTCCTGCCGGCCGGGAAGGGGGTCCGGGTCGAGGCGGCCCTGCGATGAACCCGCGCGTCGCTATGGTGAAACAGGACTTCGTCCGGTTAACGCTGGGAATGTTCGCCGCGTCGTTTCCCTCGTATCCGCTGACCTTCACGTATGCGGGACAGGCGGAAGCACCACAGGGAAGCGCCGACGTTCTCGACGTCAAAGGTCCCGCGAATTTTTCGGCGAGGCTCTTCATCAACAGTCAGACGCATTTGCCGATCATGGTGAGCTGGACGGCTCCAGCGGGACGGGGACGCGGGCCCGGCGCCGGTCCTGGTGCGCCGGGGCCCGGTCGTTCGGGTGCGCAGCCGGTAACCGGCGGCGCTGCACCGGCTGCTCCGGCGGCTGGCGGTCCTCCCGCTGCTCCGGGTCCTGGCGGTGCAGGCGCTCCCGGGCCCGGCGCCTCCGCCGCACCTGCGGCGGG
>JBKPTT010000160.1:0-3307 GCA_046735635.1 Acidobacteriota bacterium
TGATCGGCGCCGGGGGAATGGGCGAGGTGTACCGCGCGCGCGATACGAAGCTCGCCCGCGACGTCGCGCTGAAGGTGCTTCCCGATGCGTTCGGGCTCAATCCTGAGCGCGTCGCGCGTTTCAGACGGGAGGCCCAGGTCCTCGCTTCGCTCAACCATCCCCACATCGCGTCTATTTACGGGCTCGAGGAGTCGCACGGCACATCGGCGCTCGTCCTCGAGCTCGTCGAAGGCACGACGCTGTCCGATCGCCTCGTGGGCAGGCCGCTTCCGCTGGAGGACGCGTGGTCCATCGCCCGACAGATCTCGGAGGCGCTCGAGGCCGCACACGATCACGGGATCGTCCATCGCGATCTAAAACCCGCCAACATCAAGCTGCGCGCCGACGGCACCGTAAAAGTGCTCGACTTCGGTCTCGCAAAAGCCCTGGAGCCGGCCGCGACCGCCTCTGGTGCCTCCGAGTTGCCGACGCTAACCAGTCCTGCCGCGACCCGCGTCGGCCTGATCATGGGCACCGCCGCTTACATGAGCCCCGAGCAGGCGCGCGGCCGAGCAGTCGACAAGCGCGCCGACGTGTGGGCATTCGGATGCGTCCTCTACGAGATGCTGGCGGGCAGGCGCCCGTTCGACGGCGACGATGTGTCCGAGACGATGGCGCGAGTGATCGAGCGCGAACCGGATTGGGGCCTGCTCTCGAGCGTAGCGCCGTCGTCCGTCGTTCAGGTCGTCCGACGCTGTCTGCAGAAGGATCCAGCCAATCGTCTTCACGATATAGCTGATGCGCGGCTCGAGCTGCGCGACGCGCTGGCCGTCGACGAAGGGAGCATCACGGCGCCGCCGACGTCGTTCGGGACCCGGCCGATCGTGTTGATGATCTCAATCCTTGCTGCAGGACTGCTTCTTGGGGCCATCGGAGCGCGCTGGCTGCTGCCAATCCTCGCACCGGGCAGTGTGCGCTCCGAGAGCTCCACCAATAGTCCACGGCTCAGTACCGAGATCAACCTTCCGGATGATGCGCCACTCGCCCTAGATTCCGAGGCTGCGGACATTGGGTACGATTCGACCCTGCTCGATATCTCACCCGATGGACGAACGCTCGTGTACGTCGGCAGTTCAAAGGGGAGCGTACGACTCTACGCGCGGCAGCTCGATACGTTCGAGGTTCGGCCATTAGCCGGGACCGAAGGCGCGTTGCATCCGTTCTTCTCGCCGGATGGCCGGTCGGTCGGCTTTCTGACGAACGACAAAGTCAAGACGTACTCATTCACGAGTGGAACAGCCACCACGATTTGCGACGTCTCGGTTGCGGTCATCGGAACGTGGACTGCCGACGATCAGCTCTTCTACGGTGCCGAGGAAGGGAGGCGATTGTTCCGCGTGAGCGCACACGCCGGCGCCGTTCCGGTGCTCATGGCTGACATTCGAGAGGGCTACAGGTACGGCCACGTGACGCCAGATGGCAAATACGTGCTGGCCACATTCCGGATCGGTGGTATTGGTGCTGACTTTGCGCAGATCCACCTCGTGAATCTTGCGACCAAAGAAGTCAGAGTGCTGGCAAGCGAGGGCTATGACGCGCGGCTCACCGCGACGGGGGATTTGGTATTCGGCCGGTCGGGGCGCGTGTTCGTGGCGAAATTCGACGCCGCACGGCAGGTCCTCGGGGATCCGGTGCCGGTCGCGTCGGGCGTGCGGATGCATGCCCTCTACCCGCATTTACAGCTCGCCGTGTCTGCGACGGGCGTGATGGTCTATGTCCCTGGCGGCGATGTCGCGGTCGCGGGGATCGCGTGGGTCGACCGTCACGGACGGGCCGACTTTCTCCCGCTCGAGCCCCGCGTTTACGGGATGCTCGACCTCTCCGATGATGGCCGCCGGCTCGCCGTGCAGGTGTCCGACAACAACGACTACATCCTGATCTACGACGTCGAGCACCATCAATCGCGGCGACTGCCTACGGACGACAGCGCCGGATGGCCCAAGTGGTCGCCCAACGGAGATGCGCTCGCCTATACAAGCTTCGGTCAAGGAAAGCCCTATCGGATCCTCGTGCAATCCATAGATTCCGATCGCCCCCCGAGAGCCGTCGCCCAGTCGACGACCCGGTTGACCGCGTCCACGTGGAGCGCCGATGGGCACTTGACATTCTACGAGTTTCTGCCGCAACGCATCGGCACCGTTGTGGTTTCCGACGGCCGTACGTCGTCATCTCCGCCACAGTACATGAGTTTTCCGGGAACCACGCACGACATCACGGCCGACGGTCACTGGCTCGCATACGTCGACACGGGCATCAAGGTTCGACCCCTGCCCGTTGCCGAGGGGTTTCAGAAGATCGCAGATATCGGTTCAGAGCCGCGATGGTGTCGAAAGTGTAACGAGCTGCTGTATCGGCAAGGCAACCGCTGGTTCAGTACAGAGGTGCGTCTGGCCCCTCGGTTCGATTGGAAGCCGCCACATCAGATCCTTCAAACACAATTCAACGACAGCCCTGGACCATCATGGGCGCTCTCTCCCGACGGCCAACGGATCCTTGTCGTGAAGAGAAAAGAAGAGCCGCCGCGAACCCGGCTGCGGGTGGTTCATGGGTGGCTGACGGATCTGAAGTAGTCACCATCACTGGCAAGCGGCGAAGGCCGTCTGCCAGGGCGACGTGCCGGAACCCGTCGATCGGGTGGCGATCCTCAGCCTTGCGGACTTCGCCTGTGCCCCGGGGCCGATCAGTGTGAAGAGCTCGTACGGGCCCGAGGCAGGTACAGCGACGAGGGACATCAGCGTGGAGTCGGACTATCGCCCCTCCCGCCCCAGCCTCCTCCGCTCCCTCCACCGTCCCGTCGCCTCCGTCGAAGGCAGCCTAATCAAAAATGTCAATAAAACCGGGGTGCGGCTGTGGACCTGATGCGCTGACGCGGAGCGACTCGTGCTTCGTCGTGTACAGGGGCGGACGAACGCCACTCGACACTGCGGCGTTTTTCGTTAGGCGCGGACTGTACCCATTGACCAGCTGGCCTGTGCCAGATTGCCGCGCTTCCGGAGACGGGGTGGCGTCAACGAATGACTGACCCGAATCGTCGTTCCACGTATTGCCGGAATGCCGCGTCGAATTCCGCTGGCGTCAGTTCGAACACGGCGTCGTAGCTCTTGTCCACGCGTGGGACGATGAGCGCATCTATGAAGCGGCGAATGCTGGTGGGTCCCCAGCGGCTCTCGATGTAGTTGAACGCAACGTGCCCGAGCGCCTCGTTCAGACGCGGGTTCGCGAATCCGCCCTTACCCGTCAATTGCGACAGTGCCGGAATCTTGCCCGC
>JBKPTT010000161.1:0-6334 GCA_046735635.1 Acidobacteriota bacterium
ACGTACACCTTCGTGTCGCCGCCGCCGACCTCTGGAACGCCCAGGTAGAAGAGATCGTCCACGGTCGCCTGCATGGTCGAGAACTTCGCAAAGATCTGGTGCGAGGAGGTGCGGTTCCAGTTGACCTTGGTGTCGTAGTTGTCGCGGTCGGCCTTGGGGTTGCGGGGGATGTAGAGATTGTTCTGGAGTCCGCTATTCGTCCCCGGATTGTTCGGCGCCGGATAGAGCGCCTGAATCTGCTTGGAGAGAGCGGTGACGCGGTCGGACGGAATGATCGCACCGGGGAACTCTGTGCGACCGGTGCCATCGGCGTTGCCAGTCGCCGGATCGTAAATATGGAAATTCGGGTTGATCGCGCGTTCTTCGCTGAAGTCGCCGTTGCGCATCTTCGCGGTCGGAACTGAATAGATGTCGTAGCGGCTGTTCCGCTCGTAGTTGCCTTCGTACGCGGCGAAGAAGAACAGCTTATTCCTCTTGACCGGCCCGCCAACCGTTCCGCCGCCGATCGAGATGCTCGAATTCAGCTTCCCGCAGTTGGGCGGCGGCGTGACGTCGCAAGACGGCGTGAAGAAGCCGGTCGCGTTCAGCTCGTCCTGGTTCCTGAAATAGAAGGCCGAGCCCTTGACCTGATTCGTGCCCGACTTGGTGACAACGGTGATCGACGCGCCGCCCGCCATACCTTGTGCTGCGTCGAAATTGTTCGTCGCGATGTTCACGGTCTCAATTGTCTCGGCCGGCGCGACGTACCCGGCATGATGCGGCAGCCAGATGTTCACGCTGCTCGCCCCGTCGATGCGCGTGTTGTTGTTCTGACCGTCGGCGCCGTTGATGTTCGTGCGCAGCGAGCGGCCCGGCGTGTCGGTCTGCGCGTTCTGAAAGGTCGCCGGCGTGGCGCCGGGGACGAGGTTGATGAGCACCTGATAATTCCGGTACTGGTTGAGCGGAAGGTTGGTGATCTCCTTCGACTTCAATTCAGTGTGAAGATCCGACTTGTCGGTCTGCAGCAGCTGCGCGTCCGACGCCACGGTGACGGTCTCGTTCAGCGCACCGATTTCCATCTTTACGTCGACGCGGCTGATCTGGCCGGCACTGACGGGCACGTCCGTCTGCGTGAACTCGCGGAATCCCGTCAGCGAGACCTTCACGTCGTAGTGGCCGGGGAGCACGTTCGCCAGGGTGTATTCCCCCTCGGCACCGGTGACGGTTTCGCGAGTGGAATTCGTTTCTTTGTTTGTAATGACGACGGTTGCGGCAGGAATCGCCGCACCCTGCGCGTCCTTGACCGCGCCGACCACGCTGCCGTAGAGCACCTGAGCGCGAGCGGCATTTGGCGCGATGAGCAGTGAAAGAACAGATGCGACGAGCATCAGACGACGGAACACCAGCACAACTTCCTCCCTTCCAGGAATGCAGCAAGACACACTCGTACTGGCCATAGTACGAATGCGTTAGCGATGAAGGTATACGCCCGTTTTGGCCCGAATGCCAAGCAAATTCTTGCCTTTGCGCGGATTTGTCCTCATGCGGGGACAAATTCAATCGGTTGTATCTAAGTCAACCAATTGGATCGCAAAAACCTGAGAAAATTTCCGGAAACGATGTCTTCCACCTCGGTCGGCGAGTAACCACGCGCCGAAAGTCTGCCGCCGACCTTTTCGATATCCGCGATCGTCACGAGATCGGATGGGCACTGCTCGCGTCCGAAGCCGCCATCGAGATCGGAACCGATGCAGCAGTGATTCGTGTTGCCCGCCAGCTGGCAGATGTGGTCGATGTGATCGACCACGGTGTCGAGCGTGACGTTCGCAGATTCAGGTGTAGTCTCTCCGCGTTTCCAATCGGGCGCGAGCATCCATGCATCGAACGCGGCGCCGATTATGGCGCCGCGGGAAATCAGTTCCCGTATCTGATCGTCGGTGAATTGGCGCACATGCGGCACGAGCGCCCGACAGTTCGAGTGACTCGCCCAGACAGGCCCCCGAAAGTGGTCGAGCGCCTCGCGAAAACTGTCGTCGCAGAGATGCGTGACGTCGAGAATGATCCCGAGCCGCGCCATCTCCGACAGGAGCTCGCGTCCTTTCACGCCTATCCCGCCCGTCGCATTCGTCCCCTGCGCGTACACGCCAGGCCCGTAGTGCGCGGGACCAACCGCACGAAGTCCGTCCTCGTACGCACGTTCGAGGTGATGCATGGACACGATCGAGTCTGCGCCCTCGAGGCTCAACACGTAGCCGATAGGAGTCGAGCTGGAAGCTGGCAGCTGAGAGCTGTCAGCTGACACGCGATCGAGCGAAGCGAGATCGCTCACTTGAACCAGTTCGTGGCGTTCTTCCATCGCGCGATACCACGCGAGCTGCGCCTGCGTCATCGCCCAGGCCTGTTCGGGGGAGTGCCATCCGGGGAGCGTCGCCCCGGGCGCGACGTAGCGCGCGATCTGCGTGGCGACACACAACCGGATGCCGCCGCGGCGCATTTCGGCGAAGGAGACCGTCCCGCGTCCGCGATCCGGCTGGTCGGTCTTGCCTTCCTCGCGCGCCCGAATCTCCTCGATGGGGCGCGACAGATCCCGGTTCCACTCGATCGCGTTCATCGCCAGATCGAGATGCATGTCGATTATCAGCATTGGTAGTGACCTTCAACGTCGCATTGCCGAGTGCCGAATTCCGAGTGCCGAGTTTTCGATTGTTGATTGCCGATTGAGATTGGGGAGGGTCGAATGAGAGTGCCGGATGCCTTCGAGCCTTTGAACTCCGCACACAATCGGTCAATTCACTCGGCAACCCCGATTCATTCGGCACTCGCCATTCATTCTCGCAACTCGCCAAATTCATTCGGCATTCGGCAATCCATTCGGCATTCGGCAATCCCGTTCGGCAATCGCACGATCTCATTCGACACGCGACATTCGAAAAATCTGCATTCGGCATTCGCCACTCGGCATTCAGAAGCAGCTACACAAACAGTCCGAGCATCAGAACGCCTCCGAGCGCGGCGACGGCAATGATCGTTTCGGCGATCGACCACGTCGCAATCGTCTGCGGCACGCTCATGTTCAGGTATTCCTTCGCGAGCCAGAAGCCGCCGTCGTTGACGTGCGACATGATCAGCGACCCGGCGCCGATCGAGACGACGAGCAACTCCTTGTTCACGCTTCCCATTGCTGACACGAGAGGCGCCATGATGCTTGCGGCGGTGATGACCGACACGGTGGCGGATCCGACCGATATCCTGAGCAGTGACGCAATCACCCATCCCATGACGAGCGGGGACAGGCGCAAACCGGACATCGCGTGCGCGATCGCCGTGTCGACTTCGGCCGCGTCGAGCACGCGGCCGAATCCCCCGCCAGCGCCTACGACCAGCAGCACCCCCGCGATCGGCGGCAGCGACTCCTCGGCGAACTGCAGAAGTCGCGCGCGGCCGAACCCGCAGCGGCGGCCGAATGTGTGCATCGCGACAAGCGTGGCGATGAGCATAGCGGCAAGGGGAGTTCCCGCGAACACCAGCACCCGGCGGACGATGGTGTCCGCCATCACGGCTTGCGCGAGCGCGGCAAGGAGCATCAGGAGGACGGGCAGCAGGATCGTGAGCAGAGCGACTGAGAGGGACGGAGCCCGGAGAGGCACGCCCTCCGTCGTCTTCGTGAACTCCGCCGCCAGGCGTCCGGGTTCGACGTGGACACGAGGAGAAATGTACCGCGCATACAGCGGGCCCGCGAGGATCGCGACCGGCAGCCCGACGATCAGCGAATAGAAGAGTGTGCGCCCGGGATCCGCGCCAAGCCGTTCGATGGCGGCAAGCGGTCCCGGATGCGGTGGCACGAGGCCATGCGCCGACGACAGCCCGGCGAGGAGCGGAAGTCCGAGACGAAGCAGGGGAGTCCTGGTCTCTCGCTGCGCGGTGAACAGCACCGGCGCAAGCAGCACGAGCCCCACCTGAAAGAACACCGGCAGCCCGATGATGAAGCCGGACAGCATCAGCGCCCAATCCAGGCGACGCTCGCCCAGCGCGTGCGCGAGTGCGCGCGACACCACCACCGCGCCTCCCGACTCCGCGAGCAGCTTGCCGATGATCGTTCCGAGCGCGATTACCATCGCGACGAACCCCAGCGTGTCGCCGACCCCGGATTGAAACGCGCGCGTGATGTCCCCGAGCGGCATGCGCGCCGCGACGCCGACGGCCAACGATGCCGCCGCGAGCGCCAGAAAAGCCGGAAGCTTCGCCCACGTGATCAGCACGATCACGAGCGCGACGCCGAGGAACGCGATCACTAGCAACATACTTTGGGTTAATGAATCTCGGGATCCGCGATCGGCTCCGTTCCCTGCAGGAAATCGAAGTCGCAGCCTCGATCCGCCTGCATTACGTGCAGCGCATGCAACCGGCCGAACCCGCGTGGATACTGCAGATCTCTGGGTGTCCACTCGGCGCGGCGCCGCGACATCTCGTCATCGCTGACGCGCAGCGTCAGGGCCCGCGCCGCGACGTCGAGCTCGATGATGTCGCCATCGCGGACCATGGCAAGAGGGCCGCCGACGAACGATTCCGGCGCGACGTGCAGGACGCACGCGCCGTACGCGGTGCCGCTCATCCGCGCGTCCGAGACGCGCACCATGTCACGCACGCCCTCGGCCAGCAGCTTCTTTGGAATCGGCAGCATCCCCCATTCGGGCATGCCGGGCCCGCCGAGCGGGCCGGCATTCTGCAGCACGAGCACCGAATCGGGCGTGACGGGCAGCGCGGGATCGTCCATGCGCGCGTCCATGTCGTTGTAGTCGCGGAACACCACCGCCGGCCCCGAGTGCTTCAGCAGCCGCCGCTCCATCGCCGTGTGTTTGATTACCGCGCCGTCGGGTGCGAGGTTTCCACGCAGGACCGCAACGCCGCCCTCAGGCCCAAGCGGCTTCTCGCGCGGCGCGATCACGTCGTCGTTACACACGATGGCGTCGGCGATGTTGTCCCCGAGCGGCAGGCCGTTCGCGGTTACACAATCGAGGTGAAGCCTGTCCCGCAGTCGGCTGAGCGCGCCGCGGAGGCCGCCGGCATAAAAGAAGTCCTCCATGAGGTACTGCCCCGACGGACGGATGTTCGCAATCCACGGCGTTCGCCGCGAGAGTTGATCGAAGCGATCGAGATCCAGCGTCGCGCCAGCGCGCCCCGCCATCGCGATGAGATGGATGATCGCGTTCGTGGATCCGCCGAGCGCCATCGCGGTCGTCACCGCGTTCTCGAACGCGCTCGTCGTGAGGATGTCCCTCGGCTTCAAGTCCTCCCACACCATCTCGACGATCCGTCGGCCTGCCGCAACAGCCATGCGCGCGTGGGCGGAGTCGGCTGCCGGAATGGACGATGCGCCGGGCAGCGTCAGTCCCAACGCGTCGACCGCCGCCGCCATCGTCGACGCGGTCCCCATCGTCATGCAGGTGCCGAACGATCGTGCGATGCCGTCCTCCATTTCGCGCCAGCTGCACTCGTCCAGCGCGCCGGCTCGACGTTCCGACCAGTACTTCCAGACGTCACTGCCGGACCCGAGAAACTGGCCGCGCCAGTTGCCGCGAAGCATTGGTCCCGCGGGGACGAAGATCGCCGGCAGATTCGCGCTCGTGGCGCCCATGATCAATGCCGGAACCGTCTTGTCACACCCGCCGAGCAGGACCGCGCCATCGGCCGGATAGGCGCGCAGCGCTTCCTCGGCTTCCATTGCCAGCAGGTTGCGGTAGAGCATCGTGCTCGGCTTCATCAGCGTCTCGCCGAGCGTGAGCAGCGGGATCTCCATCGGGAAACCGCCCGCCTGCCAGATGCCTCGCTTCACTTCTTCAGCGCGCAGTTTGAAGTGCGTGTGGCACGGGTTCGCGTCGCTCCAGGTGTTGAGAATCGCGATGACCGGTTTCCCACTGAGGTCTTCGAGGCTGAACCCCGCCTGCTTCGCGCGCGAGCGATGGCCGAACGATCGCAGATCGTCTCGGCCGAACCACCGATAGCTGCGGAGATCTGTTGCCTGCCGTTTCCTCATCGCCCCGCCGTACCCTTTGTGATCTTCTTCATCATTCGTTCATCATTCGTTCATCATTCATCATTCATCATTCATCATTCATCATTTACCACTTCACCATCACCCCGGGATCGCGGCGTGGCAATCGCAGACTGACGACAATTGCCGTCTCGACCACCAACGCGGCGGCAAGCACGAGCAATCCGCGGCTGTAGGTGCCAGTCGCGTCGCGGAGCATGCCCATTACCGACGGCCCGACCCATCCTCCGAGGTTCCCGATCGCGTTTATCAGGCCGATACATGCGGCGGCCGCCGTCCCGCCCAGAAAAATCGGCGGTATTG
>JBKPTT010000162.1:0-7197 GCA_046735635.1 Acidobacteriota bacterium
CCCATCCGCTCACGCGCTTCGTTGGGTACCGATGTGTGACGTTGACGTGGAGCTGGTTGTCGCCGGCGATCTCGAAACACACGACTTCGCAGTCGTTCGTCAGAGCCGGATCGATCCTGAAGCCGTCGATGGCGCTTTCCAAGGCCTCAACATCGGCCGTCCACCAGTCGCTGAGAAGTTGGCGTTTCGTCGAGATCGCCGCGGCAGCGCGGCCGGCTCGAGGATGATGTGAGTTCGCAGCGGCCTCGCGGTCGCGGTTGCTGACGCGCGGATTTTGGCGCATTCCTTTACTCCTCCCGCACTTCCGACGTGTCGCGAACCGTTGCGACGTGGTGCCACGGGTTGTCTTTCACTACTTAGCCATTGCCGATCTGCGCGTCGCCAGCTGCGGTCAGCGATCCGCGCCAGCGATGAGCAGCATTCTGGTTTTGGATATGGCGCCAATACCCGCGGTACCAGACACTCTACCGGACAGACCTGGGTCTCGGCTGTTCTCTATGGCACAGGCAGCAAGCGGGCGGGATTCGACTATTGAGGCGTGCCTTTCCACCTCGCAATGTCGCCCGTCCAATTCAGAACAATCTCGATCGGTGGCGGCACGGCGTCCGGCGCATCTGCGGTTATCAGGAATCGACGACCGCCCTGGCCGACTGCGTAGTTGAAACGCACGCCGAGCCCGAGGGGTCCCGACGTCCGCGCCTGGAAGAGCACCTTGGGACCGGAAGCTTCGAAGTGTCCGCCTGGAGCAACGTTGACCGCCATCAGTGTACGATCGGGCGAGAGGTAGTAGAGCTCCAACCCGTCATTGCGCCAACGCGGATCGGATCCGCCGCCTGTCGAGATGAGCCACGCGCCTCCCGGCGCGCGGAACGGCCGCACGTACACATCGAGCCGCCCGGATTCATCGGAGGTATACGCGAGCCAGCGCCCATCCGGAGAAAGCTGTGGCTCGATCTCAGTCGCCGGGGTGGTGATCAACGGGACCACTTTGCCCCCGTCGAGCGGATACAGGCAAATATCCCATCCGGTCTGTTCTGCCCGTGAAGTGAACAGGATGTACTTGCCGTCAGCGGACCAGCTGCTCGGATAGTTCGTGCGCGGTGATAGGAACAACCGCTCGTCCATTCCTTCACCGGTCGACAGCCGTCGATACAGGTTTCGGCCACCATCACGTGCGCTGGAAAAAACAATCCACCGCCCATCCGGAGACCATATGGGATCGGAATCGTCGCTCGTTTCCGTCGTCAATCGTGCCGGCCGGCCTGAAATCGCGTCGAGTACCCACACATCGCGGGCACTCGAGGCAACATCCACACACTCCACCGCCACCTGTCGGCCGGAGGGCGAGATCTCGGGATTGCGACACACTGGCGGCGCGCTGAGGGTTTCACGTCGCAGGCCACTACGATCGAACCAGGTGAGCGTCGTCGGTGGACTGTAACGTGCGCGGTAGGCGAGAACGCCAGTATTTGAGACCGAGACACTGGGGCCGGCCAGCTCGCCTCGGTTCTCCATTACCTGATCGACCAGTACGACCGGCTCGCCGCTTACGCGCAACTCCTTCACGTCAAAAGGCTGGGCTATCAGGCTCCCCGAACGGACCGAGAGCAGATACTGGCCCGCGACTACGACGTTGGACGTCGTCTCGAGCACGCGCGTAACGGTCTCAGTATCAAGCGAGCCCGCGTAAACTCCCTGCGCCGCCTGGGGTCCGCGGACGCGGCGAAAAATGTAACGCTCGCCGTCGGGCAGGAACTGCGGCCAGATGGAAAGGACCTCAGAGTGCTGCTCGGGCCGCGTGTGCAGCGGAGTCGGAGTGCCACCATAGTCGGGGATGCGGAAGAGCACATTCAGGTGGGAGAACACAATCAACCCGCGCTGGCTCCACGTCGCTCCGGCCATTGTCGGAACAAGGCACAAGATCTGAACCACGCTCCCCTCTAGCGAGACGCGTTTCAGCGCGCCCTGCGCGTGAAACCCGATCGATCGACTGTCCGGTGACCAGAAGGGCTGCGACGCGCCGTCGGTGGCCGCAATTTCGTGCGCCACTTGAGATTCGAACGAGCGGACCCAGAGCGCAGTCGTGCTCCTTTGGCGAGCGATGAATGCGACGTGACGCCCGTTGGGAGAGACACGCGCCTCCATCTGGTCGATGAGTAGCGTCGCGGCACCTGCAGGCTGCACGTTGAACCGCACACGAGACGCAGTCATCGCTGGGGGAGCCATTCTCGACTGCACGATCGAGGAAATGGCCGGCGCGGCGGCGAGCGCAATCGCCAGCATCAGCCCCAAGTGCCACCCGTGCAGCGTGATCTTTTGCGTGACGGCGGCTGGCGTGCGGCCGTCGGCGATAAAGGACAGCTCCCGCTGGACGTCGCGAGCCGACTGCCAGCGATCGTCGGCATCTTTCGCGAGACAGGTGCGAATCAGATGCTCCAGCGGCGGCGGCACCTCGCGCGACGGTCGCGACGACAAGGGTGGCGGGTCTGCATGCAGAATGGCAGTGATAACACTCGCCGTGGTATCGCTCTCGAACGGGCGGCGACCTGCGAGCATCTCGTACAGTATTGCGCCCAGCGCGAAGATGTCAGTGCGCCCATCCACCATGCTTCCCCGTAGTTGCTCGGGTGCCATGTAGTTAAGCGTCCCCGCAAATGTGGCTTGCAGGACGGGCTTCACTTCTGCCGTCAGCAATTCGGGTGAGAGAGTTGCCAGCGAGCCGTCGCGCACCGCGCGTAGTTGGGCGATGCCAAAGTCGAGTAGCTTGACGCCATCGCGCGTCAACATGATGTTGGCCGGTTTCAAATCGCAGTGGACGGCGCCGTGCCGATGTGCTGCGGCGAGTGCGGCGGCGATCTGCGTGCCGAACTCCAGGACCGAACGAAACGGCAGCAGGCCCTGCGCCAGACGGACGGCGAGCGTCTGGCCTTCGAGAAACTCCATCACGAAGTAGTCGATCTCTCCTTCGCGACCGATGTCGAAGAGGGCGCAAATATGCGGGTGCGAAATTCCGGCCACGGTGCGCGCTTCCTGCTCGACGCGTGCGCGCAGCAGCGGATCCAGGGCCGCGATGCGAGGCAGCAATTTGATGGCAACAATACGGTCGAGGCGCGCATCACGAGCCCGGTAGACCTCGCCCATCCCGCCCACCCCGACAAGCGCGAGAAGTTCGTACGGACCGAGGCGCGTTCCCGGAAGGTAATGCGCCGATGCGTTGTCGCGCGTGTCGGTCGCGGGTGTCGGCGGGATCATAGGTAGCCTCCCGTAGCGTACTGAGAAGGCCGGAGCAGCGATGTCCGCAAGTGCACATCACCCGGGGGCCGACAACGGCATGACCGCGTGCGTCCCCACCTCTCGACACCGGGGCCTGTCGTCGTCGTCTTGGGTTGCGATTGAGGATCGACTCGGACGCACGTGACCACTGCAATCGAGGGCGACGGCGCCGCGGTTCTCGATTGCTCTTTTCGGCGCGGCAGGTCGGTTGTGCGGATCCGACCCGCCGCTCCGTTCAATCAGCGATCACAATTCAGCCATCAGCGTTTCCGATCCCTCAGAATCTCAGTCCGAACGACATGCGGAACGTGCGCGGCGTGGTGTAGGCGAAGCGGCTCACCGCCTGCCCGAAGATCGGACCGTAATCCCAGTTAACCCCGCGGACAGGCGTCGTCGTGAAGGGATCGAACGCCGCATAGCGCGAAGCCGTCGTGCCCGGCGTGAGCACGGTGGTGTCGATGCGCTGCAGGTTGACGCCGCCCGCGTTCGCGGCGCTGCCCGTTCCAAAGACCGTGCTGCCGCACGCGCACAGCTGGAACTGATTGAAGACGTTGAGCAGCTGCGCCTGCGCGAAGAGCTGCGCGCGGCTGGCGCGGGGAAGCGGATGCGAGTAGTTCAGTGCAAGGTCGGTGCGAATCTGCCCTTCGGTGTGAAACTCGTCGCGCGGCCCAAAGTAGTACGTCGTCGACGTCGACGCCGGCGGCGTCAGATACGCGTTGGTCGGGTTGGTGACGTAGGGCCGCGGATCCACGCCGTTGCCGTTCACGGCCCCATAGGGAACGCCGCTCTCGAGCGCCTGAAGCACGCTCACGGTGAGCCCGGGCACGTGCGACGGATTGTAGTTGGCCCAGATGCGCGCGCGATGACGCTGATCGACCGCCAGGTCTCCGTCGGGGAAATTCCACGACGCCTGTTTGTATTCCGGATACCGGTAATCGAACGGCACCGGCCCGCTGGCCACGTTCTCCGCGTCGAAGTTCCCCCGTGCGCGCGACAGCGTGTAGTTGGCGCCGATGTCGATGGTTGTCCCGAATCGATAGGTGCCGGTGAACGTTCCACCCGCATAGTCACGCGACAGGAGTCCGTCGGGCGCGTTCGTGATCAAGGTGAGATCGAACTCACGGCCGGTTGGATCCTTGACGCGTCCCGTCGACGTGTCGGCCTGCCGCATGTAGAAACCGACATAGTGGCGGATCAGCAGGTCGGCACGCAGCGAGCCCCGTGCGCCCCACTGCCGCGCGACCCCGCTCGCGTATTCCCACGCGCCCGGCGACGACAGCCCTGGAGCAATCTGAGGAGTGACGCCGGGAATCGTCGGCGCGCCGTTGAGAGGCAGATCCGTGCCGCCGTTGGCAAAGAACCAGTCGAAAACCGCACGGATGGCGACGGGCGTCGGTGTAGGCGTCGTGGTACCGGGACCGTTGATGCTCGGCCCACGATAGATGTACTGCCTGGACTGCGGATTCCCGCCAGCCGCCGACGAATCGGCCACCGGGTTCGAGATCGCGGCGGCGTACTTGGCAGCGCTTGCCGTCACGCTCCACGTGCCCGTCCCCGATGGATCCCAGATGATCCCGAACCGGGGACTCCATCCGTTGTCTTTCGCAACCACGTTCCCCGATTGATCCGCTCCGTGATTCTTGTCGTACCGAAGTCCGACATTCGCGGTCAAGCGGCTTCCGACGCGCCACGTGTCGTTGACAAAACCCGAGTGCGTCCGGAAGTTCGACCCTTCACTCTCCTGCACAATCGGGTTCCACTGAATCGTCGTGGTCCCGTCGCCAAGGAAGATCGGGAAGATATCGTTCTCGCCCGCGCCCGCGCCCGTGAGAATTGTTCCCGCGCTCAGGATGCGGTAGTCGCTGCCCGATTGGTGATTGTTGGCCTGGCGGATGTCGTTGAAGTTGTCGTAGCCGAACACGAGGTTATGGGATCCCAACCGTGGCGTGGACAGAAAATACGTGCCCTTCACGAACACGTCGTCGCTGTCGCGCGACTCCGGCGTGCACACGCCGCAGAACGTGTCGGACCACCACCTGGTGCCGCCGCGGCCGTTGTCGATGAGAAGCGTGCCGTCGATGAGATCGGTCGACTTCGCCCCGGCGCCGATGAACTCGAAGGTCCGCTTCGACACCAGCGCCTCGACGAAGAATTTCGACGAGAGCGTCCCGCTGTAGGTTGCCGCATAGAGACGCTCGGGAAGCTTGCGCGTGCCGAGGCTCCGCAGGTCCATCGTCAGGTTTTGATTGAAGCTGTAATTGACCTGCGATCGATCGTGGTGGTTGTAATTGACCTGGAATCGGTGCGAGGGGGTCACCGAGTACGTGCCCTTCGCCTCGTACCGGCGCTGCTCCTCGCGGAACTCGTAGGGCACGTTGGTCGCAATCAGCGTGCGCCCCTGCGACTCGTCGCGCAGTCGGCCCGATGTGAAGAACCACAGGCGATCCCGCATGATCGGACCGCCGAGCGTGTACTCGGTCGTCGGCACGACGTCGTCGATTCGGGGCTCCGGGGTCGTCGACAGGCGGGTCGTCTCGAACGGCGTCAGCGTTCGCCACTTGTCGTTGTTGAACGACTCGCGGAAGCTCCCCGAGAACTGGTTGCCGCCCGACTTGGTGATGATGTTGACGACTCCGCCGCTGAAGCGGCCGAATTCCGCCGACACGCCGCCGTTGGCCACGGTGGTTTCCTGGATGGCGTCTTCTATTGCCGTATCGAACGCCTGGCCCCGGATGTTCTCGTTGATGCTCACGCCGTTGAGCAGAAACAGGTTTTCGTAGGTCACCGACCCGCCAAACGAGAATGCGCCCGCGGGTCCGGTCGGATGGACGCCGGGCGCCATCAACAGAATCGAATTGAGATCGCGAGAGGTCGGCAGCGCCGCGATCAAGTCCTGAGAGAAATTCGTCGCAATCTGCGCCGTCTTGGTGAGCGTGTCGGCGGTGCCCTTCACCGTCAATTCCTCGGTGACCGCTGCGGGGCCGAGGGTGATCTCGAGCGGCAGGACCTGCGTCGGTGCGAGGACGACGGTGCGAGTCTGGGTTTCGAACCCGGAGAGTGAGACGGTGATCGTGTACGGACCCGAAGGCAGTCCGGTGAGGAGGTAGTCGCCGTTCTCCGACGTCACCGCCTCACGCGTGCCCTGCAGGTTCGGCGACTTCGCGGTGACCGTCACCCCGGGCAGCACCGCGCCCTGTACATCCAGTACTCGCCCCGAGATCGTTCCCGTGGTCGTCTGCGCCGCGGCACCTGTCGTGATCATCGAGGCGGCGATGGCGGCCAGCATCATTCGAACACGCATGACTCTTCTCCCCACAGTTCGTCCCGGGAAAGATGGGACGCATTGTTTCCGAAAGTCAGCTCGGACCGAGCCGACAGCAATCGCGCCGCCAACAGCTGTGCACGTGCGCGATTCGATCGGCAGGCGGAAATCTGTGCTGGGAGGAACGGCGCGTTATCGCTGACGGACGACGGCCGGGGAGTTGCGAGTGCGCGCGGTGTTACGCGCGCGTGTTTTCAAATCGCAGGGCCGGCGATACGGAATCGAGCGGCGCGATCTGCCAGATCGATCCATACGATTGGTGTCAGCGACCGACGAGATGGATTGTGATGGGTGCTGTGAGGAACGGGCGCGCCCGATGGCGCGGCCGGTTCTCCAGTCGAGCGTCGATCGGCGCCGCGATCAACGAGGAGTCGGACCGCTGCCGCGACCCGCACCGCCGCGCCCGCCCGTCGCGGGCAGGAGCGACACGAGCTTGTCGTCGCGTAGCGGGACCGACTGGCTGACCGTGTCGAATACCATCGCCTGCGGGTCCTCTTTCGTGTACGGCTTCCACTCGAGCGCCGGCTGGCTCGGATTGCCCGCCTTCGCGAAGTTGATCCACGCCTGCGACACCTTGTCCTGCAGCGCCAGGGCCACGGGAC
>JBKPTT010000163.1:0-10624 GCA_046735635.1 Acidobacteriota bacterium
CCGCCCGATGAGCTCGACCGCAAAGCCCGCCACGCCCTCCAGGCGACCGGCAAGCAGGCGAGACGACGTCGTCGAGATCATGCACGGCGAGTCGATTGTCGACCCCTACCGCTGGCTCGAAGATGGGGACAGCGTCGAAACCCAGACCTGGACCGCCGAGCAGAACGCCCGCACTGCTGCCTATCTCTCAGGAGTTCGGCTCAGACCGACCATCCGGGCGCGGCTCGAGGAGCTGCTCGCTATCGGAAGCCTGAGCGCACCGACGCCGGCCCGGAACCGCTATTTCTATCAGTATCGCGACGGACGTCAGAACCAACCCATCCTGTACGTGCGCGATGGTGTGCAGGGCCCGGATCGAGTCCTGATCGACCCCAACGTCCTCAACCCTGAAGGCACAACGGCCCTCGACTGGTATCACCCGAGCGAGGATGGCGCCTTTCTCGCCTACGGTCTGTCCGAAGACGGCAATGAAGAGAGCGTCCTGCATGTAATGGACGTGGTGACCGGGCAGAAGCTTCCGGATCGCATTCCTCACACGCGCGCGGCCGACGTTGCGTGGCTTCCGGACAGCAGTGGATTCTATTACACCCGCTACCCTGCGCCTGGTGAGGTCCCGGAAGGCGAGGAGCATTATCATCGTGCCGTGTTCTTTCACCGGCTCGGTGCCGATCCGGCGCAGGATCGCCTGGTACATCGGCCGGTCGCGAAAGAGCACTGGCCGGGAGTCAGCCTCTCCCCGGACGGCCGGTGGCTCATAATCGGCGTGGCGAGAACGTTCGAGCAGACCGATCTGTACCTCCATGACCTGCGGGAAAACACTCCGCCCGTTGCCGTGGCGAAGGACCTGCCGGCCCTGTTCGAGGGCGTGGTCGTGGAAGACCACCTCTACATTCGAACCAACCTTCATGCTCCGACCTACGGGCTGTACTCGTTGCCTGCTGCGCAGCCCCACCTTGATCGGGCTCGCGAGCTGGTATCGCCCCGCTCCGACGCAGTATTGGACAGCTTCTCGGTGGTAGGGAAGTCTCTGGTTCTCACCTACCTCGAGCGCGCGACGTCCAGGTTGCGCATTGCATCCCTGGATGGAACCGGTGTCCGCGACCACGAGCTTCCCGGAATCGGAAGTCTGTTTGGCTTGGGTTCGGAGTGGGATGGGGTGGAGTTGTTCTACGGCTTCTCGTCATACACGGTGCCGCCGAGCGTCTATCGGATGGATCTCCGTACCGGAGAGGAGTCGCTATGGCGCACAGTGAATGCAGATCTCGATTCCAGCCACTACGTGGTACGCCAGGTCACCTACCCGTCGCGAGACGCAACGCCGGTCACGATGTTCGTAGTCGAATCTCGCAATCTCCGGCGGGATGGCACCAATCCGATCTATCTGACCGGATACGGCGGGTTCAATATCAGCATGACGCCCGGATTTTCCCGGTCGCTTATGCTGTGGCTGGAGCATGGTGGTGTCGTTGCGGTACCCAATCTGCGGGGTGGGGGAGAGTACGGCGAGACGTGGCATCAGACCGGAATGCTGGGCAACAAACAGAACACCTTCGACGACTTCATCGCCGCAGCCGAGTGGCTTGTCGCCGAGCGTTACACGACGCCGGAACGTCTGGCAATTGCCGGTGGCTCCAATGGAGGCCTCCTAATGGGGGCCGCACTCACTCAGCGTCCCGATCTCTTCCGTGCAGTTGTGGTCCAGGTGCCCCTCCTGGACATGCTGCGATATCATCGGTTTCTAATCGCCCGGCTGTGGATTCCCGAGTACGGCTCTTCTGATGATCCAGCCCAGTTCGCCTGGCTCAAAGCTTACAGCCCCTACCACCGGGTGCGGGACGGGGTAGGTTATCCCGCCGTTCTTCTGGCCACGGCTGAGAGCGATACACGTGTCGATCCGATGCACGCGCGCAAGATGACGGCGCGATTGCAGGCCGCCACCAGCTCTGCTCATCCGGTTCTTCTCAGGCTCGAGTCCAAGGCGGGCCATGGGGCGGGCAAGCCGATAGCGAAGGTGCTGGATGAGCTCACCGATACCTGGAGCTTCGTGTTCCAGGAACTCGCGGTAGACTGATTCTCGAGGAGTCTGCGATGCCGGATCGCCCAGTCGATATGACGCGACCGTCCGAATGGCTCGCTGTTCTGCGGATCCTTGTGGGACTCTACTTCGTCAAGTCGCTCGTGACCAAGATGACGATCGTGCTTGCTGGGGGGGTGTTACCGGTGCCCACAGTTTCGGAGCGGTGGCTCGGCGTGATGCCAAAGATCGTCGCCAAGCAAGCGGCGGAAAACCCGATCGCGTTCTACAAAGACTTCCTCGAGCATACCGTCCTGACCCACCCCAGCCTTTTCGCGCACCTCACCGCCTGGGGCGAAACAGTTGCCGGCCTCGGGCTGACGCTCGGGCTCTGCACCGGCCTCGCGGCCATCGTGGCTCTGGTCCTGGTCACCAACTACGGCTTGGCCACGCAGTGGATGTCGGCTGGGCAGCAGGGGTTTCATCTGGTTCTGTTCGCTTTGTTGGTGGCGTTCTTTTTTGCCCGGGCCGGGCGTCGGTGGGGGCTGGATGCACTGATCGTTGCACGCTGGCCGAGGAGTTTTGTCACCCGCCGGCCCATCTCCTAGCAGGAATCTTCTTCGCTAGTAGGAAACCCTGGTACCCGGCCCGGCAATGAGGCTGGCGGATGTGCTCTGCAGCTCGCAGTGAGCTTCAGTCGAGCTGTACAAAACGCAGAAGACTCCGTCGGCAGTCCAGCGCCGCCACCACAACATCATGACCCCCCGGTCGGCGCCCGAAAAGTTCGGATAGGGGTGCTGGCCGTCATACCGGGCGATATGGGTGTGTGCCGTCCCGAACCATTGAGGCGGCGAGCAGCGCTCGATGGACGCCGACGCCGAGATGCCGAGCGAATCAGCGTCTCCCGGTTCGAGCAGCAGCACGCGGCTGATGTGACCCACCCCGTCCGTTATTTCGCCTCCGATACAGGCAACCCGCTCGGCTGCGGCAGCGCTGCTATTCTCCCAGAGTGCCTGCAGCGGTTGGTGGGCTGCGGCGTCGACCTCGAACCGCGTTGCGGTCACGCGGGAGGGGCTTTCATAGTGTAGTTGCTGCGCCGGAGCCACTGGTGGCCCGGCAGAGTGAGCCAGTAACGCCGCGGCCATCCAGCCCCAGGCGCTCTTCTTCGTGCAGGTATGATGGCCAGGTCGAAGCTGACCGATCAGCTTGCCGGCGTTGCTCTCGGTGCCGGCGCCACCGCCACTCCCCATGGAACTTCTCCTACCTGAATACGGCCGATCACCTTGAGCGTTTGCGTATCCACGACTGCAACATCGTTCGAGGGGCCGTTGGCAGTGAAGAGCTTGCGGCCGTCCGCCGTCAGCGCAATGCCCCACGGGCGCTTCCCAACCTCCACGGCTCCCACAATTGCATTCGTGCCTGTGTCGATAGCCTGAACGGTGCCGCCCCGTCCGGTGGACACGAAGACCCGGCTCCCGTCAGGGGAGACCGCAACGCCCATCGGCTTCGAACCGGTCGGCATCGTGAGTGTCTTCAAGACCTTCCTTGCGTGTGCATCGATGACCCAGACTGTGCCGTCCACCTCGCAGGTGACGTAAGCCCGCTTCCCATCCGGGGTGAACGCAATGCCGCGGGGTCGCTTGCCTACTGAGACTGCGCTGAGTCGCTTGCCGGTCGCCGCATCCAGAATGGTGACGTTATGGTCGGTTTCTCCTGTCACCCAGACTGCCTTTCCATCAGGCTGTACCCGAACGCCTTCGGGCTCCCGCCCCACGCGAACGCTCGAGACGATCTTGCCGGAGGCGATATCGACCACCGACGCAACGCCGGCATCCTCGTTGGACACGAAAAGGCGAGTACCATCTGCGGAGATGTCGAAGTTCTCCGGATCGGATCCTCCGGGAAGCACCCGGGTCACCTTCCGGGTTGCAGCGTCGACCACCGCAATGCCGTCCTTGCTCTTGTCGGCCTGAAGCTTCTCACACTCCGCATCGGGCATGGTGGGCGGACACTTGGGCGAGCCACTGAGGGCGACGAAGATGGTGCGCCCGTCAGGCGTGGCGTGCACGCCCCGCGGGCGCGTACCCACCTCGATCGTTGCGACAACACGATCGGTGCCGGCATCGACGATGGTCAGGTTGCGTGAATCTTCGTTGGTGATATACGCCAGCTCGCTGGCCGACGCTGCCGCTCCGGAAAGCGAGCTCTTTGGCGCCGCCGCCGACGAAGAGGCCGAATCCGCAGAGGACTGCGTGTCCGCCTTGCGATCGGTGCCGGAGCTGCATGCGGCGGTAGCAAACAATGCGGCCGCCAGAACAATTCTAGTGCGCATCAAAGATTGCCTTGTCACGATTGCGGGCCTGATCGAATCCTTTGGCTTGGGCTCGCCCTACCACGCCGCGGAAGATGGCCCCGTTGATATCAGCCTTCGCGAAATTGGCGCCCGTTATGTCCGCGCCCGAAAAATCCGTCTGGACCAGGTCGGTCGTGCGGAGATCGGCGCCCGCCAGCCGGGCGCCGGTCAGGCTGGCGAATGAGAAGTCCGCCTTGTACAGGTTGGCGCTGGACAGATCGGCGCCGCTCAAGTCCGCGCCTACGAACGTCGCTCGCATCACGCCCATCGATTGGTTGCCGGGATCAGCCCCGATATTCGCCTCGCGCAACACGGCCTTCGCCAGGTTGGCCCCCTTGAGGTACCCGATGATCCGAGCCTTGCGCAGATTGGCGCCGCTGAGGTCGGCTCGCTCGATGATTGTGGCAAAGAGGCTTGCCCCCTCGAGATCGGCCTCGTGCAGATGGGCCCGACGGAGCACGGTGCCATCGAGGTTCGCCTCACGCAGATCGGCGCCTGTCAGCACGGCATCCGTGAGATCGCAGGTGAACAGATTTGCCTTGGCGAGCCGAGCTTTGACCAGGTGGACCCTGCTGAGCTTGGCACGGCGGAAATCGACACCGTCGAGCTCGAGACCACTGAGATCGGCCCCGGTCAGATCGGGAGGGTTCTGCTCGGTGGCGGCCGCGAGCTTGGCTTTGACCTCGGCCGCCGTCATGCGGGAGGGAGCCGCCGCCTCCTGAGCCACCAAGCGCGGTGAAAGCAACAGCCCGATCATCGATGCCGCTAAGAGTGGATGCATTGGCCCCTGCTGGGCCCTCCGAGTCAAAATGGCGACGGGACCGCCGGCCTTGCGCGGTCCCGTCGAACCCAGCCAGGCTTCAGCTGCTCGACTTGCCCGGTTCTGGTCCGGCTTTCGCTGCTGGTCGGCCGGCATGGATCTTTCCATCCGCGCGACCTTTCAAGTACGCGTAGATGTTCTGAATCTTGTCCATTTCCAGCCCGAGGGCGCACCACGACGGCATTCCCTTGTCGGGCCGTCCTGCGCAGACCGTCTGGATGAAGACTTCCTTGTTCGGGATGGTGCCGCCGTCCTTCAGCGAAACGATGAGTGCGGGTGCGAACGACGTACCGACGCCGTACTCACCGTGGCAGCGTGAGCAGTTCAGCTCGAACTGCTTCCAACCCTGATAGGCCTCCGCCGAGATAGTGTCAAGCGGCGCCGGGTGGTAAGAATCGCGCTGCTGCTGAGCCCGCGCCGGCGTCGCGGCGGAAGTGAGTCCCACTCCGGCAAGCACCGCGCTCAGCAGCCAGGCATACCAGGCGGTCGAGGAAGAGCTCATCTGACGAACGGTCCTTTCACGCAGTAGGGTACCCAAACAATCGTCCCTTTGCGGGTGGCGAAGGCGCCGCGCAAGCCGCGAGGGACCGGCGCTCTCACACGGCTAGTTGTACTCCCCGGGCTCGCTACCGGCCTCGAGGCGTCGATCGAGCCCCGTCGGCGGAATCGCTTCTCGAAGGGGACGTCGCCGACCGGGTGGAGTCGGCGACCGGAAGCAGCGGAACCCCAAATGACTTCAGAATCTCTTCGACCTTGCCACGGTTCTGGTCGAGGAAGGTCTGGAGGCTGTCGCGCAGGACCTTATTGCGTCGAGCCACGGCCATCGCAATCGGATACGAGAACGGAATCCCGCTGGCGGAATCGGCCAGAATGGGGTTGAGCACGAGGGGAACCGGGGACTTCGCGGCGAAATACCCGGCAATCGGCCCCCAGACGATGGCTAGGTCCACCTTCTTTTGGGCCACCGCGTTGACGATATCCTCCGGCCGGTGGATCTCGCTGAAGAAGGTCGAAAAACCAACCAGATTGCCGACTACCCCGTGGGTCTTGAGCGCAGCGGCGGGTGGACCGGCATCACCGTCCGAACCCACCATGTTGACGCCGATCTTCAGGCGCTTGAGCGCAGGGTCGTCCAGTGAGGTGATGTTGAGCCCGCTGTCCTTGCGGTAGACAATGACATACGCGGAGCGATAGTAGGGACGCGTCGTCGCGACGATATCGATCCCCGCTGGGGCCGAGATCTCTACATCGCAGTAGAGGCCGTTGAGCCCCCGGTTGAAGTATCCGAACCCCTGGCGCCAATAGACGTATTCGAGCTTGGAGTGCCAGGTGTCCGCGATGAGCTGGGCGATTTTGTTCTCATAGCCCTGGTTCATGGAATCCGAGACCGGCAGGTTGTTCGGATCCGTGCACACTCGCAGCTTGCCGGGCTCGGAGGGTGAGGGCCTTTGCGCCACACCAATGCTTGGAGCACCGGCCAGCAACATCGTGAGCGCAGTCAAGAAACCGAGGGGCCGAAGGGTGAGCATACTGGATTATATGCGGGCGGAGCGCCGAAGGCACAAGATGGCAAGGGGGCGCCGGATGGTGAGGAAGCACACTGGCTTGCCGCGTGCCCGCTCGATCGACGCCCCCTGGCCTGCGTCAGCCCGCGGACCCGGGGTTCCCCCGGGCTCGCGGGGTAAAGCTTAGAGCGAGAAGACCGTCAGCACACCACCCTGCGTGGAGAACTGACCCGCGTCGCCGAACGCGCCGAGCGCGCCCAGACCGGCGGTGGGATCCTCGGCGCCGATACCGGCTGCCACTCCGATGCCGGCCCAGCCACCAATACCCGAGTACACAGCAACGTACTGCTTCTTGTCAGGCCCCAGGTACGTCATCGGGTTGCCGATGATGCCCGACGGAGTCTTGAACTGCCAGAGCACCTTGCCGCTCTTCTGATCGACGGCCTTGAGCCAGCCTTCCATGGTGCCATAGAAGACCAGACCGCCGGCGGTCGTGAGGGCACCGCCGTACGCTGCGAGGTTCTCCTTGATCTCCCACTTCACGGTGCCACTCATCGGATCCCAGGCGATGAAGCGACCACGATGGCCGCCCGGGCCCGGGAACATCCGCACAATCGCGCCTACGTAGGGCTGGCCGGCCGAGTACTTGACCTCGACGCCCTCGTAGTCCATGCAGATGTGGTTCACCGGCACGTAGAACAGACCGGTCATCGGTGAGTATGCCGCCGGCTGCTGATCCTTGAAGCCAATCGCCGCAGGGCAGATGCCCTCGGTGTTCTTCTTCGAGGTGGTGCCGTACTTGGGATCCTTCTTCGGCACGCCAGTGGCGACCACACCCTCGACCGGGGTGCCGGTGCCCTTGCTCACAGCCCAGTTGATCGGGCCGTAGGCATTGGCGACGACGACCTTGCCGTTAGTGCGGTCGATCGTGTAGGCGATGCCGTTCCGGTCGAAGTGAGCCAGCAGCTTCTTGCCGCCGCTCTCGAAAAGCACGTTCTCGTTGACGCCATCATAGTCCCACTCGTCATGCGGCGTCATCTGGTAGGCCCACGCCACCTTGCCGTCGCCGGGGTGGCGGGCGAAGATCGTCATCGACCACTTGTTGTCGCCCGGCCGCTGATCCGGGTTCCAGGTCCCGGGGTTGCCCGAGCTGTAGTAGAGGAGGTCCAGTTCGGGGTCGTACGAATACCAGCCCCAGGTGGTCCCGCCGCCGCGCTTCCACTCGTCGCCCTGCCAGGTCGAGACCCCGAGGTCCTTCCCCTTGTGGGACGCATAGTTCGCGTTGGCGTCGCCGGTGATGCCGACTTCGTTGTCCGGACCGGTGCTGTACATGGTCCAGACATGCTTGCCGCTGTTGACGTCGAACGCCGACACCCGGCCGCGGACGCCGAACTCACCGCCGGAAATCCCGGTGATCACGAGGTCCTTGATCACGATCGGCGCGACCGTAATCGTGGCGCCCTGCTTGTACCCGATGGCTTCGGGGCCGGCGCCGGACGACTCCGGGTGCTTCGCCTTCCAGAGTTCCTTGCCGGTCTTCGCGTCTAGCGCGATCAACTCACCTTGCAGCGCGTTGATGAAAATCTTGCCGCTGGGGTGATAGGCGGTGCCGCGGTTCACGAGGTCGCAGCAGGCGATTGGAATCGCATCGGGCGACTGGTTCGGAACGTACTTCCAGATCTGCGGCGCGCCGGGCTTCGAGAGGTCGAGCGCGTAGACGATGTTCGGGAACGAGGTGTTCACGTACATGACGTTCCCGACGACCAGCGGATTGCCCTCATGACCACGGAGCGTTCCGGTGGAGAACGTCCAGGCGGCCTTGAGGTTCTGCACGTTCGAGGTCGTGATCTGCTTGAGCGGGCTGAACCGCTGCAGGCTGTAATCACGTCCGGTAATAAACCACTCGCCCTCCGGCGCATTCAGGGTCCATGCCCCTGACCGCGCCGCTTGGGCGTTGGCGACCGTTGCGAACGCGAGGCCCGCAGCGACGCCGGACAACACCTTCCGGGTAAAGCGGTTCATAACTGACCTCAGGATGAAGGGTGATTCTACTGCGACCTACACCTTCCGTGATGTACCATCGATGCCTGAGGCTGGGTTGGGCAGCCAAACCGGGCCGCTCACCCCGCCGGGAGGCGACTCACGCCGCGGTGGGCGGAGCGCGCTCGATTGCGATCGCTCCCCCGAGGCCCCGCGCGTGGCGGCCCGGGATTGGGGTACGCTGCAACTGGTTGCCTTGGATGTACGCCGGAAATCGCCGGAGCGCCAGATCTGCGTGGCGGGCGGAGTCTGTCGGGGTAACCTGATTGAATCGTTGAGCGGAGGGAAGGAGCGGCCAAGGAGAGACTGTAAACCAGTAGCCTCGCCACCAGCCTGGCCGAGACCAAATCACGCTCGTCCTGTTTACCATCGTGGCAGCGAACGGGAATACTCCCATTAGACCCTCGGCAAGACCGCCGCCCAACGATTGTGTCGAGATGAGAATGGAGCACGACTGCGCGCTCCGTGAAGCGGTGCCGCGCTCTGGCGATCCCACGACCTTCGACGAACGCACTGGGGCCTTCCAGTGCCGTAGCTCCCGTTGGCTCGCCCAACACCGGCGGGGCTATCGAGTGAATTGGAACGTGGGGCTAGACTATACCGCGCGCCTGTTCAACTGTCAATCAGCCAACGCGTTTGTCGACCCCCGCCACACCCGCGCGCCCCGATTCAAAAATGCTCCCTCGAAAACGGCTCCTCGGTCGCCCAGCGAACCACTCGCCTGGCGAGCCAGCTCGCGGCCCCGCTCAGCCCCATCTACAATAGCGTAAACAGTTGGGCCCCAAGAGCTTTGGCCAACTCCTGCTGCTCCTGCATCAGACAGGCGATTTATCAAAGCAGCGGAAGGCCCCGGCACGAAGACGCCGCCCTGCGCGGTGGCAAACCAAGCCCCGGTGATTCGTTGTATCTCTGACAGTGCACTGCCGAACGCTTCCAGGTCGCGCTCCACCAATCCGGGAAGGAGCCGCATCAAAACAAGGTGAGCCACTCGCTCGACATCGCCGATCGCCGGCGTCGGGAGCCGGCGGAATGCGTCTGTCTCCGCTTCACCACTCAAGCCCGGCGCCGCCGGAGGAACCACGACCACGTACCGCCAAGTGGGCGGGATTTCGTAGCGCGCGAGCAAGGGAGCGAGCTCATTGGTCCCGGGTCGCCGGCCTCCCTCGAGGATGAAACCGCCGGATTCGAACGCCCAGGTCCCGATCGCCGAGCGGCGTCCGCGATCCACGATTCGGGCGAGTTCGCGAGTCATGGTGGGGAGCTCGTAGAGCTCTGCCACGGCCCGAGCTACCGCCAGCGCGAGCTGAGTGCCCGAGCCAAGTCCGACATGGGAGGGAATCGCGCGATGGATGCGGAGATGAACGCCGTCTCGCTGGCCGTGCTGAGCTAGGATCCGGCGGGCAAAGCCGACTGCACGCTCCGCATCGGCTCCTTCGCATTCGACCTCACCGGCCCGAGTGGCTTCGAGCAACAGCGAAGGCGTGGGGATTGCGGCTCCCATACCGCCGAATCGGCGACCCAATCCCCCATGCAGGTCCAGCACGCCGAAGTGGAGTCTGGCGGGAGCTTCCACGTAGACGCTGGCATCCGGCCGGCCGTGCCCGGTCATCCGGTTGACTCCGTGCCGATTTTGGACTCGATGTACGTTCCGATCAGCGTCCAGGCCTCGCGTTCGCGTGGTCCCGCCGTCTTATCAACTGGGACAGCGAGGCGAGCCAGCTCGTCGCGGATCTGCTGCGCCGGCAGCAGGCGCACCCG
Source organism: Acidobacteriota bacterium (assembly GCA_046735635.1). GTDB lineage: Bacteria > Acidobacteriota > Vicinamibacteria > Vicinamibacterales > 2-12-FULL-66-21 > JALZOC01. Next base: position 10,491 of record JBKPTT010000163.1, read on the forward strand.
GGTGGCGAGGATGGCAGCTTCGAGCACCGCGTGGCGGGCCCGATTGAATCCGATAAAGTCACGGCGAGTTCCCCGATGACACACGCGCATTTCGATTCGAGATCTTGGCGGGGTCGCGTCGAGGTTCACGACCT
>JBKPTT010000164.1:0-18428 GCA_046735635.1 Acidobacteriota bacterium
TCGCCGCCGCTGACTGACGGTAAGTCGCCGACATCACGATTGCCTTGTGGATCGGCTTCATGTGCCAGCCGGCGGCCGTGAACTCCGTCGCCAGCCAATCGAGCAGCTCCGGATGCGAAGGCGGGCTTCCCTGCGTGCCGAAATCCTCGCTCGTCTCGACGAGACCGCGTCCGAAGAACTGTTCCCACGCCCGATTGACGGTCACGCGCGCCGTCAACGGATTGCGTTCGTCGACGAGCCAGCGCGCGAGCCCCAGCCGGTTCGGCATCTGGTCCTCGCGAAGCGGGTGCAGGAACTCAGGGACGCCGGCGTACACCAGTTCCCCTTTGTCGAGGAACGCGCCCCGACGACGCACGTACGCCGATGGCCGATCGTACGAGACGCGCTCGCGCATGACGAGCGCCGTCGGAATCCCGAGCGCGCGGAGTTGCTTCTGAAGGTCTGCCACGCGGTCTCGCGACGGCTTGAGCGCGGGGGCTATGCCGCGGTAGAAGGCAGAAAGATCCTTCTGCTGCTGTTCGCTGCGCTGTGGAGGTGCAATTGCCAGGATCGGGCGGAGCCGCGCGGGCAGCTGCACGATGCGCTCAGGCGTGCTGCTCGACGTCTCGGATAGCCGGAACCGCCCGATCGCCTGCCCTACCGCGGCTGCCTCGTGCTTCATCCGAATCACGACGCGTGCGCCAGGAGGCGCGACAAGCGGCTGTTCCAACGTGAACACGATCTGCCGCGGCCGTCGCGTTTCCTCGCGGCTGGCGTCGATCTGCCAACCCTTTGGCGCATGTGCGCCGCGCGGGAGCATTTTCGGGAAGAACGTGTCGAGCCCGGCGCCGCCGGCCGAATCGTCCGCCTTGATCGAACCGATAGCGAGTACTCCGGAAGGCCCTTCGATCTCGAAGCCGTTCATCTGGAAGTTGCCGTAGACGTCGCGTCCCGGTCCTCCCTTGGGCAGCGAGGGATCCGGCAACGCTTCGAGGCGAATCGCGGTCACGCGCGGCAGCGTCGTGAGGCCCTCGATCGTGTACGTCGTTTCGCCTGGATTCGACGCCGTCACGATCACCGAACCGTCCGCTTGCGTTCTCAACTCGACGCCGCCCGTCGCCTCGGTCCGTTTCGGCGACAACGTCGTCCAGTGCAACGACGCCTCGGAACGAGTCGCCTGCTCCCAGACCGCCTGGGCTCGTTCGAGCTCGGGCGAGGCGACTTTCATCTCCTCGGCGAGCTTGTCGATTTCCGTCTGAAGAACCTTGCGCTTCGCTTCCTGCTCGGGCGTCGGGAGATCCACGATCGCCTCGGAGAACCGCGTGCCGTCGCTGAACGTGCGCGACTGGTAGTCGGTGTTCTGGAAGAACGCCATGAGCCGGTAGTAATCCTTCTGCGTGAACGGATCGTACTTGTGGTTGTGGCACTGGGCGCAGCCGAGCGTGCTGCCCAGCCACACCGTGGCGGTCGTGTTGACGCGATCGACGAGCACTTCGTAGAGCGCCTCTTCGGGATCGATCCCGCCTTCCTCGTTCGTCATGGAGTTGCGGTGAAACCCGCTTGCTACCAGCTGGTCGGTCGTGGGGTTCGGGAGCATGTCACCGGCGATCTGCTCGATGGTGAACTCATCGAACGGCATGTCGTCATTCAGGGCCTTGATGACCCAGTCGCGGTACTTCCACATGACGCGCGGAAGGTCCTTTTCGTAACCCTGCGAGTCGGCGTACCGCGCGAGGTCCAGCCACGGCCGCGCCCACCGCTCGCCGTAGTGCGGCGAGGCGAGCAGCCGATCGACCAGATGCTCGTACGCCGCGTCGCGCCCGTTCGCCGTCGCGTCCGCCACGACGTTGTCGACGTCCTTCGGCGAGGGGGGCAGGCCGGTCAGGTCCAGCGCCACGCGGCGGACGAGGGTTTCAATCGGCGCTTCCGGCGACGGCGCGAGGCCCTCCTTTTCGAGCCTCGCAAGCACGAAGCGGTCGATGTCGTTGCGGATCCAGTCCTTCCGTTTGACCGTCGGCAGCTCGGGACGTACGGGAGCACGATATGCCCAGTGCGTCGCGGGGCCGGCCTGACCAGCCTCCGCTGAAGCTTCGGCGGTCCGCGGGAGCCCTGGCGAAGGCGGAAGGGCGGCACTACCGGGGGCTATCGGGACCGGGGCTCCTTGATCGATCCACGCGCGGATTAACGCGATCTGCGCGGCCGGCAGCGCCTCCTCATCCTTCGGCATCCGATCTTCACCATCAAGGCCGAGCAGCCGGCGCACGATGGGACTGCGCTCGCTATTGCCGGGAAGGACGACCGCGCCGTTCTCGCTTCCTTTCATGACTCCCGCGGCCGAGTCGAGCCGCAGGTGCGCCTTCTGCTTCCTGGCGTCGTGGCAGTCGTAGCAGTTCTTCGCGAGGATCGGCTGGATATCGCGTGCGAAGTCGACGACCTGTCGACTCGGCGCACTCTGGGCTGCGCTGGAGGCCGGCCCTTCATGCGCCGGCAGCGCTGCCGCGAACAGGAAGCCGATGAGCAGACGGAGCCGAATTGTCATTCGCCAGAAACCGCGGCGAGCAACGCCTTTATGTATCCAAAGGTGAACGCGAACGCCTGAGCGCCCCCGGCATCGCCTCGAATCGCAGGCACATGGTCGGGCATGAGCATCCCGTCGTAGCCCACCTCTCTATATACACGCAGCGCCTTCAGCATGTCGACGTCCCCGTCGTCGATGAACGTCTCCTGAAAGCGCAGGAAGCCCCCACGAATGTTGCGGAAATGGACGTTGAAGATTTTCTTACGCGTACCGAAATACCGAATCACGTCGAAGATCTGTTCGCCGGGTCGGTCGAGCATCTCGCTGACCGTGCCCTGGCAGAAATTGAGGCCATGGTAGGGGCTGGGCGCGATCTCGATGAAACGCTTCAGGCCGTCGACGCTCCCCAGAACCGTCTCGACGCCACGGAAGCCTTTGCCGCGCGGCATGCCGGGATCCTGCGGATGGCATGCCATGCGAACCTTGTATTCCTCCGCGACCGGTATGACCCGCTCGAGAAAGTGCGTGATGCGCTCCCAGTACTCGTCCGCACCGACCACGCCGGCCTCGGTGAGCGGCGGGTCCTGCTTCGCGTCGGCGTATACGAAGGTGCTGTAGCGCGCGCCGCCGCGGCCCGGGGTGCTTTCCGTACGCACGACGCCGAGCAGCGTGAGGTTGTACTTCAACGAAGGAATCCCGGCACGGGAGGTATTCCGGATCATGTCGCAGATACCGTCGATCTCGCGGTCGCGGTCCGGAGCCTTCCCAAGCATGATCGCCGGGTTCTCGGCGCGCGCAATCGGGTTCGAGCTCATTGGGAGCGGCACCATGTCGAGCGCGATCCCCGCGGCTTCGATGCGTTCTCTGAGGCGCGACAAGCCATCCACGCTCCAGTGCTCGTCGAGGCGAGCTGACGGCAATCGGCTGCAGATGTTGTTCACGCCGAGCGCGGCCAGAATAGGGAGCACATCATCCGACGAGTCGTGCTGCGTCCCGACTTTCATCAGCACCTTCGCGGCGCCGCTGTGGGCCGGTGGTTGTGTGTGCGTCGACGGCGCGTGAGTGGAGGCGGCCGACGTTGTACCCGCGGCGAGACCCAGGCCAGCCAGCCGGACGAAATCTCTTCGCTTCATCATGCTCCCTTGAACACCGGCGGCCGGCGGCCGATGCTCGACAGGCCCTCGTGCGCATCCGCGGTGCTGAAGATCTCACTCACCCGCTCGAGCTCCAATCCAAGCGCCTGGTCGAGCGGGAGCGCTTCGCCGCGATCGATGAGCTCCGACGCGATTCGAAGCGCGATCGGCGCCTTGGACTCCAATTTGCGGCGCGCCGACTCGATTCGGGTATCTTCGGAAGGCGGATCCTCCAGCATCGAGCCGAGACTCTCGCGTCCGAAGAACTGCGCAAGCCCCTCGTGCGTCGGGGGTACTTCGCACGGCCGGCGGCTCGGTTTGCCGCGCGCAATCAGCTCGCGCGCCGCCGCGTCGAGCTGCTCGTAGGCGACGACGCGGTCGATCAGCCCGATCGCGAGCGCTTCATCCGCGCCAATTGTCTGACCGGTGAGTACGAGCCACTTTGCGAGTCCCTTTCCCACACGCCGCGTGGTGCGCTGCGTGCCGCCAAGCCCCGGATAGATGCCGATTCCCGTTTCAGGGAAGGCGAACGACGCCTTCGGCGTGGCGACGATGTAATCGCAGGCGAGAGCGAGCTCGACGCCGCCGCCGAGTGTGAGACCGTGCACGCGCGCGACGACTGTTTTCGCGCAGCGCCCGATCGCGAGCAGGAGGTCCTGCCCCGCTCTGGTAAATGACACGATCCGGTCGAGGGCCTTCGATTTCAGGTTGTCCAGGAAAAACCTGATATCAGCGCCCGCGATAAACGCCTTGCCCGTGCCGGCGATGATGATTCCCTCGATCGCCGGATCGTCGGCCGAGAGGAAGAACAGCTCGCCGAGCTGTTCCAGCACGCGCTCGTTCAGCGCGTTCATCGCGTCGGGGCGGTTGATCGCGAGCGTCGCGATCCCGCCGGCAATCGTCCTCGTGACGAGTTGCAGTCGAAACGGGGCCTTGGAGGCCGCCTGCCGCAGCAGCGTATCGGGAAGGCGCAGGTTCCCCCGGCGTGCGACCTCCGTGGCGAGAACGGCGGCCTCCTGCACACCTCGGTGGTTCATCAGTTCGAAGGGACCGCGCCGCCAGCGAAGGCCCACACGAGCACCGATGTCTGTATCCTCCCTCGTGCCGACGCCTTCGTCGACCAGGGCGGCCGCGACATAGAAGGTCACCGCCAGGAGCCGGTCGAGCACTGCATCGAAGCGCGAAACGTCGACATTTCCGTCGAGACTCCACGGCTGGCCGGACTCGCACTGCTGCTTCAGCAGGTTGGGCGCCTCGTAGAGCGCACCGAAAGCACGGGTCAGTGTGTCGGCGGTGTGCACGGCGATGGGAACGCCGGTGACGTTCATCAACTCGAACGGGCCCATCCCGATGCCGAAGCCCCACTTCGCCGCGCCCTCGATCGTCGCGATATTGGCGGTTCCGTCCTCGAGAAGCCGTGCGGCTTCATTCAGCCAGGGCGAGAAGAACCGATTGACGATGAACCCGCACGAGTCCTTGGATCGTATCGGTGTCTTTCCAATCGCTTCCTGCAATGCCCACGCACTTGCGACCGCGTCCGGACCGCTGCGCGGCCCGGCCACGACTTCGACCAGACGGTTCTTCGCAGGATGGTAGAAGTAGTGCAGCCCGATGACGCGCTCGGGCAGCTGCGTGGTTGCCGCGACGTCCGCGACGGCAAACGAAGAGGTGTTGGTGGCGAGAATCGCGTCGGCTCGGCAGGTTCGGTCGAGCTTTGCAAACACGTCCTGTTTCACGTTGAGGTTCTCGAACACAGCCTCGACGACCAGGTCCGCATCAGCCAGGTCCGTAAACCGCGTCGTGGGTCGAATCCGTCCCAGAATGCTCGCGGCCGCGTCCTTGGTGAAGATGCCGCGCGTGATCCCCTCCGCGACAGTCCGTCTAATCGATTCGACACCGCGCGCGACTTTCGCATCGTCCAGATCGACGAGCATGACGTCGAAGCCTTCGGTCGCCAACTTCTGGGCGATGCCGCTGCCCATGTTGCCGGCGCCCACGACGCCGAGAGTCCGAAATGTTCTGTCGGTCACGGTTGCGACGGTATCATAGCCGTCGATGTCGGTCAGCAGCACGGCTTTCGCGCCGTACCGCCGCGTTCGCCTCGGCGACCTCACACCGGAGGTCGAGCGGCATGCGGACGGGACCGTGCGGATTCGCGCGCGTCAGCCGCTCGGCGGCTACCCCACGACCATTACGGATCGTCTCACGCGTTGGGCGGCCATCGCCCCGGACCGTACGCTTCTCGCGTGGCGTGAGGGACACGACTTTGCGCGGTTGTCCTACGCCGATGCGGCGACCGCCATGCGCAGCGTTGCGCAGGCGCTCATCGCGCGACGGCTGACGCCGGAGCGCCCGCTCGCGATTCTGTCGGGCAATGGCGTCGAGCATCTGCTGCTCGCGCTCGGCGCCCTGTACGCCGGGATTCCTTATGCTCCAGTGTCTCCCGCCTACTCGCTGGTCTCCACCGACTTCGGAACGCTGCGCCACGTCGTTCAAACGTTGACCCCCGGCCTTGTATTCGCAGCCGACGCGGTGGCGTTCGGGCCGGCGATCGCGGCGGCGATCCCTTCGGGGACAGAAGTGATCACGTCCGACGGTTTCGACGGGCTCCGAACGGTCAGACCCACAGACGATGTGGACCGCGCACACCGCGCGATCGATTCCGACTCGATTGCAAAGATCCTGTTCACATCGGGATCGACCGGCATACCGAAGGGCGTCATCAACACACATCGGATGCTCTCGTCGAACCAGCAGATGATCCTCGAGACGCTTCCGTTCCTCGCCGACGAGCCGCCCATCCTCGTCGACTGGCTGCCGTGGCATCACACGTTCGGGGGGAACCACAACATCGGGATTGCGATCTACAACGGCGGGTCGCTGTATCTGGATGAAGGACGTCCCTTGCCCGGGCTGTTCGAGACAAGCGTACGCAACCTGCGCGAGGTGGGGCCATCGGTTTACTTCAACGTGCCTCGCGGCTACGAGGAGCTCGTACGCGGGCTTCGCGCCGACCGAACGCTCGCCGAACGATTCTTCAGCGCACGGCTGCGTCTGCTTTTTTACGCCGCGGCGAGCCTGTCGCAGCACGTGGCCGACGAGCTCGCCCGCATCGCCGTCGAGACGTGCGGCGAGCGTCTCCTCCTCGTGACGGGCCTGGGGTCAACCGAGACCGCGCCGATGGCTATCTGCCGGCCTTGGGAAAGTCAGGTCGCGGCTGCCATTGGCCTGCCGGTCCCGGGCCTCGACGCGAAGCTTGTGCCGGTCGGCGATCGTTACGAAGTGCGGGTCAAGGGACCGAACGTCACGCCCGGTTACTGGCGGGATGAACCAGCGACGCGCGCGGCGTTCGACGACGAGGGTTTCTACCGCATGGGAGACAGCGTGCGCCTCGCCGATCCGGGCGACTTCTCGAAAGGCTTCCTCTTCGACGGCCGGCTCGGCGAAGACTTCAAGCTCTCGACGGGCACGTGGGTAAACGTGGGGCCGCTTCGCGCCCGGATCGTGTCCCACTTCTCCCCCCTCGTCCGCGACGCCGTCATCACCGGCGAAGGACGCGACACTGTCGGTATGCTCATCGTCCCGGATGTGGACGGCTGCCGCGCGCTATGCACCGATCTCCCGCCGGGCGCACTGCTCGCAGACATCGCGCGCCATCCCGCTGTTCGGCGCCGCATCGGCGAGCTGTTGGTGAGTCTCAGGAATGCAGCCACCGGCAGCTCGAGCCGTGTAGAGCGGGCGATCCTCCTCGACTCACCGCTTTCGCTGGACCGTCAGGAAGTCACCGACAAAGGCTCCATCAACCAGCGCGCGGTGCTCGCGGCGCGCGCCCACCTCGTCGAGGACTTATACCAGGATCCGGCGCCGGATTACGTATGGACATCAGTCGGCTGACCGCGATCGACGTGCACGTACACCTGGAGACCGAAACGGTGATCCAGGAAGCCGACAGGATCGCGCAGCAGTATTTCCGCACGTCGGCGCCGCGCGAGTGGACGGCTCAGGCCGAGTACTACCGCTCGCGCAACATCGGGTGTGTCGTCTTCATGGTGGACGAGCAGCTCACCGGCAGGAGCTACCCGAGCAACGACGACGTCGCCGCGTTTGCGGCGGGCAACCCAGATATCGCGATCGCGTTTGCCAGCATCAACCCGATGCGGGGACCAGAAGGTGTGGCCGAAGCGAAGCGGCTCGTGTCCGCGGGGGCGGTGCACGGGTTGAAGCTGCATCCACCCATGCAGCAGTTCTTTCCGAACGATCCTGTCGCGTACCCGCTGTACGAAGTGTTCGCCGAAGCAAAGCTGCCGGTGCTCTTTCATACTGGACACAGCGGAATCGGGACCAACATGCCGGGCGGGGGCGGCGTGCGGCTGAAATACGGCAACCCGATGCCGATCGACGACGTGGCCGTCGACTTTCCGGAGATGCCGATCATCCTGGCACACCCGTCATTCCCGTGGCAGGACGAAGCCCTTTCGATCTGCATGCACAAGCCTCAGGTCCACATCGATCTGTCCGGCTGGTCGCCCAAGTACTTCTCCCCGACCCTCGTGCAGTACGCCAACACGGTGTTGAAGAAGAAAGTGCTCTTCGGGTCGGACTATCCCTGGATTACGCCGGACCGATGGCTTGCGGACTTCGCGCAGATCGGCATCAAGGAAGAAGTACGGCCGCTCATCCTGAAGGAGAACGCCGCAAGACTGCTGGGCTTTACGAGATAAATGACGTTCTTCGTTTCTTCGCAACTTCGCATCTCCACTTTGGCCGTCGGCGCGTCCCAGCTCGACACCTACAGCTCACTGCTCACTGCGCATGCGCAGCTATCCCCCGCGGACGCTGTTCAGCGTCACGTGGCGATTCACGAGCGCCAGCGCCACGAACGATACGCCCAGCGCGGCGGCCATCACCACAAAGAACGACGCGTTGCCGCGGAGCTCCAGCGCCCACGGCCCCGCGTAGCCGCTCACGATCGCGCCCGAGCGGCCGATTGAGACGGCGGTACCGACGCCGGTGGCGCGAATCTCGGTCGGATACACATGCGCTGCCAACGCGAACATCGTCGTCTGCACCGCGTTGATCATCGCGCCGCAGAACGTCAGGAGCACCAGAACGCGGACGACGGTCGTACCGTCGATGGAGGTTCGGCTGAGGACAATCAATCCGGCAACACCCGCAGCGGACATGGTCAACATCGTGGCTCGCGATCCGAGCCGACGGATTGTCATACCTCCAAAGATGGCGCCGGCCACGCCGCCGAGGTTGAACAGCGTGATGCTGGTGCTCGCGACCGATGTTCCGAGCCCGGCGGCCGTGAGGATCGACGGCAGCCAGCTGAAACCCATGTAGACGCAGAACAGGCAGGAAAAGAACGCGAACCAGAGTGCGATCGTGTCGCTCCGCAGCGGTGCCGCGAACAGCGCGCCGAGCGGCGCGCTCCCGCCAGACGCCGCGCCAGCGGCGAATCCGACGTGATCGTCGACGGCGTGTCCCATGCGGCGTAGAACGCGGCGCAGCTCGGCCCACCGCGAGGGATGTCTCGCAAGAAACCGTGGCGACTCCGGCATCAGCTGCCACAGGACGATCGCGGCAGCGAGTGGCATGACTCCACCGATCACGAACAGCCCGCGCCATCCGATGGCCGGCAGCGCCGGGATGGCCAGAAGACCCGCGAGTGTGCCGCCGAGCGGCACGCACACGATCGTCATCGTCACTGCGAGCGCGCGCTCCTGAACGGGGACGTATTCGGCCACGAGCGCCGCGGCGTTCGGCATCGCGCCGCCGAGGCCGATGCCCGCCACGAGCCGCAATGCCGCAAGCGATCCGACGCCGTGCGCTTGCGTCATCGCGACCGTCGTCGCGCCGAACAGCACCATGCTGCCAAACAAGGCACTCTTGCGCCCGAAGCGGTCACCCGCAAGACCCGCCGCCAGCCCGCCGATCATCATCCCGAGAAAACCGAGGGAAACGACCGGCGCGAAAGCGCTCCGAGCCACGTTCCAGTCGCGCATGATCGACGGGAGCACGATCCCGAGGAGCTGGTTGTCGATGCCATCGAAGATGATGGTCAACGCGGTGAAAAACACGAGCGCGATTTGGTACGCGCCGCACCTTCCCCGGTCGATTGACGCGCCTGCGTCGACGACGGACTGACCGGGCGCTTGTGCCATGATGGGTCCGCGGAACCATATCACGGAGCTTCTCGATGAAATCGGTGCTGCTGCCGGCGATCCTCCTCGGCACAAGCGTCTGTGCCAGTTTCATTAGTCACACGCAGGTCGCTGTTCGATCACAAGCGCAATCGCCGGCGACGGCATCTGCGGCGGTCCTCGCGGCTGCCGCCTGCAGCGCACAGCGGGTTGGGAGCAGTATTCCGGCGTCGCGTCTCGGAGAGCCCTCGGGCGGAGCGACGCTTGGAGCACCACAATGGATCGAAGGCTCGCCTGAGACGCCGCCTTACTGCGTCGTCGACGGAGTCATCACGCCGGTGGATCCGAAGGCGCCGGGTATCAACTTCCGCGTCGTACTCCCCGCGTCGTGGAACGGGCGCGCAGTACAGCTGGGCGGTGGAGGCATGAACGGCGTCATTCCGAACCTGACCGGCGGCCGTGGCGGTCTCGGACCGGCACAACGCGTCGTCACGTATGGGAGCGACTCGGGGCATCGCGCAGATGCGCCAGCCGACTGGGCGCTGAACGACGAGGCAATTCGGAATCTCGGCTACGCGCAGATGAAAAAGACGCACGATGCGGCGATGGCAATCGTCGAACGCGCGTACTCGACGACGCCCGGATTCAACTACTACGTGGGGACCTCGCAAGGCGGACGCGAGGCGCTGACCGTCGCCCAGAGGTACCCGGCCGACTACGACGGCATCATCGCGAACGTACCCATCGTGAGCTTTTCGACGCTGATGCTGGCCCCCGAGCTGATTCGCATGCGCGAAAGCGCGACTGCGAACTGGGTGACCCGGAGCAAGACGAACGCCATCGCGGCGGAATTCATCCGGCAATGCGACGCGCTCGACGGTCTGGCCGACGGGATTATCAACAACTACATGGCGTGCCGTGCCATTTTCGACGTGACGAGGGGCGCGCCCGGACGCCACCCGTGGGCAGCCAAGCGATGCCCGGATGGCGTCGATCCGGACCCGTCCGATACGAGCGCGTCCGCGTGCCTGACCAACGGCCAGATCGGCACACTCGAGATGATTTACAGTCCGTACCGTTTTCCGGCGCCGCTCGCGCACGGCACCCGCTCGTTCGGCATGTGGGTTCCCACGACCGATCCGTCGGGCAGCGGCCTCATCGCCGCGACCCGCTTCCGCGGGCAGGAGGGCGCGCCTCCGGATGCGCCGCTGCACGCGCATTTAGGAGTTCTCGGCGTGATCGGATTTCTGATGCGCGACGTGACGGCGAACCCGCTCGACTTCACCGAATCAGCGTTCGCGGATCGACGCCGACAGCTGTCCGAGTGGCTCGACTCGACGGACCTGGACCTCTCGCGTTTCGCGAGCCGGGGCGGCAAAATGATCGTCACGATTGGGACCGACGACACGCTCGCGTCGCCGGGGGCGCAGCTCGATTACTACCAGTCCGTGCTGGACACGATGGGCCGCCCGCGCGTTGACGCGTTCGCTCGCTTTTTCGTCATGCCCCAGGCGAACCACGGACTGAGCGGCAGGAACTATGCCGTCGATGGGCACGGGCGTTCCATTCCAGTTGCCTCGATTCCCAACGCGTACGACCGGTTTGCCGTGTTGACGGACTGGGTGGAGCGAAAGATCGAACCTGGCAAATCGCTCGTGATTCGCGCGGGCGAAAAGTCGCTGCCGCTCTGCTCCTATCCCGAGTATCCAAAGCACGTGTCCGGACCCGCCGAGCAGGCGTCGTCGTACACCTGTTCGAATTGATCACGGCGGGGTCTGAAGACCCCGCCCTACCCGGTTGGGCACAATTTTGATGTAGGGCGGGGTTTTAAACCCCGCCGTGCCCGTTGGGACAATTTTGATGTAGGGCGGGGTTTTTAAACCCCGCCACGCGGCAGGGCGAACACGACGTACGCGCCAGGCACCGGGGACTCATCGATCTGGTGCCACTGCGATGCGTGTGTATGTGTTGTTGCGCGCGCCGCCACGCAATATGCGATGTACTCGCGGCCGTTCAACTCGTACACCGCCGGGATCCCTTCGATTCCCGCCGCGACCTGCGTCTGCCAGAGCACCTTGCCCGTATCGACATCCAGCGCACGAATGATCCGGTCGCGCGTGCCCGTGAAGATCAGGCCGCCCGCGGTGACAACAGGCCCGACCTTCGGATAGTGCGATCCCGTGTCTTTGATTCCGCGCGCGGCCAGCTCCGGCACATCCCCGAGCGGAATCTGCCACTTGATCGTGCCGGTGTTCAGGTCGTAGGCGGTGAAGGTCGTCCAGGGCGGCCGGATTGCCGGCAGCCCGCTGCTCGTGACCATGAAGCCGAACGGGCTCTTGTATTGAATGCTCCGCGGCTCGGCGTTCACCGGTGTGCTGGCCGGCGCCGTCAGCTTCAGCATCGTGGGGTAATCCTTCGAGATGACGAAGATGGTCCCGTGCTCGGGATCCACCGCGGCGCCGCCGAAGTTCGCGCCGCCGTTGTTGCCAGGCATCTCAATCGTGTTTCGAGTGCTCGGGGGCGTGAACATGCCTTCGTTTCGCGCGCCGCGGATGTCTTCGAGAAACTTCGCACGCTCGGCCGGATCGTCGATGAACGGATTCAGGTCCTTTTCCGTGAACGACTGTCGCGCGAACGGCGCGGGCGCCGTTGGAAACGGCTGCGTCGGCCAGGTTTCCTCGCCCGGCATGTCGGACTTCGGCACGGCCCGCTCTTCGATCGGCCACAACGGAGTTCCCGTCGCGCGGTCGAACACGTACAGAAAGCCTGTCTTCCCAGCCTGCGCCACGACGTCGACGCTGCGCCCGTCGTGCTGGACGGTCAGCAGCTTCGGAGCGGTCGCGTTGTCGTAGTCCCAGATGTCGTGATGCACCATCTGGAAGTGCCAGATGCGCTTGCCCGTCCGCGCGTCGAGCGCAAGCAGGCAGTCCCCGAACAAGTTCGCGCCCTTCCGATTGGCGCCGTAGAAGTTGTACTTCGGGCTGCCGGTCGGGACGTAGACGATCCCCCGCGCGGTATCGACCGACATCTCGGCCCAGTTGTTCGCCCCTCCGACAGACTCCCACGCGTCGGGCGGCCAGGTGTCATACCCGTACTCGCCCGCGCGCGGAATCGTGTGAAACGTCCAGACGACCTTTCCGGAGCGGACGTCGAAGGCGCGAATATCGCCGGGCGCGGAGTCGTATTCCTGATTGGTGGCGGTGCCTACGATAATCAGATCCTCGAAGACGCGGCCCGGCGTGGCGGACTGGACCGCGATTTTTGTCGGATCGCGTCCAAGGCCTTCGCGCAGGTCGACGCCTCCGTTCACGCCAAACGTCGTGATCGACTCCCCGGTCCGCGCGTTGATTGCGTAGAGAATCTGATTGTTCGCGTACAGCAGGCGGCGCTCCGAGCGATCGCGGCTCTCCCAGTAGTTGACGCCGCGCGTCGTGATGCGACCCTTCGGAAACGGGTGAGTCCAGATTTCCGTGCCGGTTTGCGCGTCGAGTGCAACAAGCGAGTTGCTCTTCGCGAGCACGTACATCACGCCGTCGATGACAATCGGGTTGAACAGGTAGTTGCCTGTGTCGGCCGTCGGATACGTCCAGGCGATTTGCAGCTTCGAGACGTTCGATCGATCGATTTGCTTCAGCGCCGAGTACTGCGCGCTGTCTGCGCTTCCACCGTAATCCATCCACGTCGTGTACCGCCGTGAAGCCGGCGGGCTCTGCAGACCGAGACCGAATAGAAGAGCGAGACCCGCCGCCGCCAGTCGCATTACACCTTCAGCGCTTTCAGCGCGGCCACGCTTTCGCGCGTCAGCTCCATTGTTTGCTCGACGAAGTAGTTCTTCATTTCCTTCGCGTTCGAGAGCGAGGCGAAGTCGGCGCCGTATCCCAGCGGCGAGTACAGCTCGAGCCGGGTCACACCCATGTCGGCCATGGTCTTCACATAGCCTGGAAAATCCTTGAGCAATGCCCCATGTGGATACATCTGACTGCCGATTGGAAGGCCGAGCGGATTCGCACGCGCCTCGGTCGCAGCCACCGCCACCAGGCCGAGCGCCGCCCCGTCCGTTTTTCGCATGAACTCGCGTCGCATCACTGAATTCTCCTGTACATCACGTTCCGGAACTCGACCTTGAACGGCGGCCCGGTGTGCATCTGGAAGCCGATCACGCCTTCCGGGGCGGCATGCGCCGTGTCCTCGTCGAGGGCGACAGCCATGAGCTGTCCGTTGATCAACTGCATCAGCACGGGCCCGCGCGCGATGATGTGATATTTGTTCCAGCCGTTCACGTTCATCACGCCGCGCAGCATCGTCCAGTCGGCGATCTCGCCGACGATCTTGTACTTCGGCCCATCGACGATGCGCGTGACCTGGCCGCGACGCGAAAGCACGACGTGCCCCTCTCCCGTCCCTGAACGGCCGCGCTCGTCGTGAATGTTGCCGACATAGCCCTCGGTGAAATCCATGTCGGCCTGATACCCCTTCAATACCCATTTCCCGACATTCGGCAACTCGACGCTGCGGTACTGAATGCCGCTGTTGGTCCCATTCATCCGGAACTCGACCTTGAGCTCGAAATCCTTGACCGTCCCGCCGCGCCAGATGAGGAAGCTATTGGTCGTAATTGGATTCTGCGGTGTGGTCTCGCCGACGATTTCCCCGTTCTCCACACGCCAAAAACGCGTGTCGCCGTCCCATCCGTTCAGCGTTTTGCCGTCGAAGATTGACACGAATCCCGCGTCATCGTCGGGCTGCGTCTGGGGATAGATGCCACCGGGGGGCGGTGGCCCCTGCTGCGCCCCCAACGAAAATGTCGTCGCCATTGCCAGCGCGAACGTGCAGAAAGTCTTCATTTTCTTCCCCAAACCCCGATGAACGAGTGCAGCCGACTCGTGCGTGACGAGACCGCAGTGTAATCGGAAACCGGCGGGCTAACGCGGCATTTGACGGACGGGGCACAAGTGCCGTACCTTAATGGAATGCGTTTCACGGCGCGCGGAACCTGGTGCCTGTGTTGTCGGCCCTTCAAGGGCCGGGTGCCACTCGTGCGGGCGTGGATCGAAACAACATAATCAACGCTTCACAAGACTGACACTGCAAGGCCCGGGCATCCCCCGGGCTTTTTTGTTTTTGGGGGCATTTTGTGGGGCGGGGTCTGAAGACCCCGCCCTACAGACCTCCTTCGGCAGGGCGGGGTCTTCAGACCCCGCCTTAGAGGTTTCCTTCGGTTGGGCGGGGTCTTTAGACCCCGCCCCACAGGAACGGCGGATATGTTCAATTCAACGCGAGCGGACGTCCCGGGACCCGCGGCCCTCATCGGCCGCACCCCCCTCGTCCGCCTCCGCGGATTCGAACCGCGACCCGGCGTCGAGATCTACGCCAAGCTCGAATCGCAGAATCCGGGGGGGTCGGTGAAGGACCGCGCCGCTCTGGCGATGATCCTCGAGGGCGAGCGCAGCGGCGCTCTCACTCGCGATCGCGTCCTGCTCGATGCGACATCGGGGAACACCGGCGTTTCGTACGCGATGCTTGGCGCCGCACGCGGCTATCGGGTCCAGCTGTGCGTTCCGGCCAACGTGACAATCGAACGGAAGCGCCTCCTGCACGCCTACGGCGCCGAGCTGATTCTCACCGATCCCATGGAGGGCAGCGACGGAGCCATCCGCGAAGCGCGTCGCCGGTACGAACGTGACCCGAATCGGTACTTCTACCCCGACCAGTACAACAATCCGGCGAACTGGCGCGCGCATTACGAGACCACCGGTGTGGAGATCATCGAACAAACCGGCGGGCGCATTACGCATTTCGTCGCGGGTCTCGGCACGAGCGGCACATTCACCGGCACGGGCCGGCGGCTGCGCGAATGGCGGCCGTCGATTCAGCTGATCTCGATCCAGCCCGAGTCCGCGCTGCACGGCCTCGAAGGGCTCAAGCACATGGCGACCGCGATCGTGCCCGGCATCTACGATCCCGGTCTTGCCGATCGCGATGAACACGTCTCGACCGAAGAGTCCTACGAGCTGGTCCGGCAGCTTGCACGGCAGCAAGGGATCCTCGTCGGACCCTCCGGCGGTGCGGCGCTGGCGGGCTGCCTGAAAGTCATTCAAGAGACCGACGTCGATCGTGGGGTTTTCGTCACGATTTTTCCCGACCGCGGCGATCGATATCTGTCGGAGGGATTCTGGAAAGAAGGAGGCTTACGAGTGGCTGCGCAGGACGCTCTGACCGTTTCTGACGATGTGCTCGCGGCAATGTGTGAACATGGAGCGCGGACCTACCCTGACGAGTGCTGTGGCGCGTTGATCGGGAACGTCTCAGGCGAAGTCGTGGAGGCGCTCGAGCTGTCGAACGGCATGGACCAGCGCCGTCGGCGCTTTCTCATCGGCCCGGACGCCTACAGGATCGCCGAGGCGCGTGCCGCCGAGACCGGCCTCACGCTCATCGGCTTCTATCACTCGCATCCCGATCATCCCGCCGTCCCGTCGACGTTCGACCTGGAGCACGCCTGGCCCAACCTGCACTATCTGATCGTATCGGTTCGGGAAGGGCGAGCCGATGCCGTTCGCACGTGGCGCCTCCGAGCGGACCGTTCCGGATTTGAGGAAGTGTCGATTCGCTCCGCGCCGCGCGAAGGCCAGAGGCCGGTAAGCGTCCGCACTGCTACCGCGGCTGGCTCGCTTCGGTGAAGCTATAGAGGCGATCGACGTCGGGGGCCGCAAACGACTCCTCGAGGCCGTTCGGCCACCGAACGACGATCTTCTGAATCGCCGCCGTCTTGCCGAGACCGAAATGTAAACGAAAGTCGTTCTGCGAGTAGTAGCTCCCGCCGCCGCGGACTTCCTGCCGCTGTTCGCCGTCTGCCGTGATCACCCGGACCAGCGCGCCAATGGCATCCCGGTTCGACCGTCGCCCGACCAGTTTCACGCTGACCCAGTGAGCAGACGCCATTCGATCGAGCCGAAACAGGTCTGGCGTGTCGTTGACGTTACTGATGGCGACGTCCACGTCGCCGTCGTTGTCGAAATCGGCGAACGCGGCACCGCGCGCCGCTTTCGGAGTCGTGATCGGCGGACCGAGCTGTTCACTGACGTCGGCGAATCGAGCGTTGCCCAGGTTGCGATACACGACTTTCGGCTGCTTGTAGCCGGCCTCACTCTTCAGCCGATCTACTTCGGGATACACGTGGCCGTTGGCCAGGAACAGATCGAGCCACCCGTCGCCGTCGAGATCCACGAATCCGACGCCCCACCCGAGCCACCGAGTGTTGACACCGATCCCTGCAGCGAAGGTTCTATCGTCGCAGGCGCCGTTCCCGGTGTTGACGTAGAGCGTGGAAGTATCGCCGGCGAAATTCGTTTTGAAAATGTCCATCGTGCCGTTGCGATCGTAATCGCCAATCGCGAGGCCCATGCCTGACTGAGCGCGGCCGTCCTGGCTGTACGCGCAGCCCGCACGAATGGCGACGTCGGTGAACGTTCCATCGTGGTTATTGCGGTAGAGCGTGCTCGGATTCGAATCATCGGCGACAAAGATATCGGTCCACCCGTCTCCGTCGAAATCCAGCGTCGCCACGCCGAGCGCGTACGTGCCCCCGGCTCGCGTGATCCCGCTCGTGTGCGACACGTCCTCGAACTTTCCGTGGCCCAGGTTGTGATACAGGAGGTTCTTCGCGCCCGGCAGTCCCGGCGGCCCGCACGCGACAGCCAGCCCCTTGTACCTGCAGAGGCCCGCGGCAGGCGTCGGCGTCGCCGCGAGATCGAAATCGATGTAGTTGGCCACGAAGAGGTCCAGGAGTCCATCGCGGTCGTAATCGATGAACGCGCATCCCGTATTCCAACGCCGGTTCGATTGCGCCAGCCCGGCGCCGCCGGTCACGTCGTCGAACGTGCCGTCGCCTCGGTTCCGATAAAGGTGATTGGGGCCCCAATACGAGACGAAAAGATCGTCGTGCCCGTCGTTGTCGAAATCGCCCACGCATGCGGCCTGTCCCCAGCCGTGCTCCCCCAGCCTGGCCGCCGACGTGACATCTTCGAACGTGCCGTTCCCGCGGTTTCGGTACAGATGGTTCGTGGGCTCGCGCCCGCTCGGAAATCCCTCCAGCGTGCTGCCGTTCACGACGAAGATGTCCACCCAGCCGTCGCCGTCGTAGTCGAATGCCGCGACGCCAGTGCCCGTTGTCTCGACGAGATACGTATTCGTCCCCTGCTGGCCGTACACCGTGCGGGCGGTCAGACCCGCCTCCCGCGCGATGTTCGTGAACGAAAAGCCGAGATTGTTCGGGACTGCGGCGAGCTTCCGATGCGTGAACAGCGTGTCAACGAGCGGCGCGGCGGTGCCGGTGCCCGTCGCGATCACGACCTGACGGGAACGCTCGAAGGGGAAACCCAGCAACGCGGTGACATCGCCGAGCATCGGCCGCGGCTCGTTGTGCAGAAACATGCCTCCCGGCGCGAGCATCGCGCCTATGTTGCTCATCGCAAGCGTCAATTGGATGTCGTCGAAGTACGGAAGGATGTTCGTCGCGAGGACGAGATCGAATGGTGCCGCGCCGTCGAGCCGCTCGGTGACGACGTCGAGCGGCTCGGCCTGCAGCACCCGCGCTGCGTCGCGGCGAACCGTGACCGTCTTCGCCAGGTGTCCTTCCAGACCGCGCGGCGGCGC
>JBKPTT010000165.1:0-12720 GCA_046735635.1 Acidobacteriota bacterium
CCGAAAAGCAGGGAGGGGCGTGTACGATTACTGAGCCACTGACGTCGCAGGTGCCAGCCGCTCGATCACCGCGCCGCCATCTATTCCTTCGGCCTTCCTCTCTACGACATGCTCACGGGGCGTCATCGCATCGCGGGAGGAGAGGTTCGAGAACAGTCTTATTGATCGCGCTGCACTCGGGATCGTTGTGCTCGGGATGCGGATCGCACACACGCTGACGAGGAGCCGCAACGCGCACATGATGCTGCGCGCGTTGCGGCCCGCACAATCAACGCTACTGAATAACGATGCGTCCCTGGTACGAACTGTTCGTGGGATCGTTGTGATCGTGGTACCGGCAGGAGCCGGCCGACGAAAAGCCGAACGTGCTCTTCGATTGCCCGGGCGTGATGGTGGCCACGTTGTTGATCGACGGACAGTCGGTGTGCACCGGGTGCGGGTCGGAGTTCATGGTATGCGCCCGCGTGTCGTTGTTCATGAACGTGACGCTCTGCCCGACGGAGATCGTCACCTGTGCCGGGCTGACGCCGCCCGTGCCGATTGTGATCGTCGCTCCGATCTGGCCGACCGACCCTGTTGATCCGACGATCGGCGCGGATCCCCCGCCACCTCCCGACGGCTGCGTGGGAGAACTGCCGCCGCCACAGGCCGCGATGGTGACGAGTGCGGCCACAACCGCTGTTTCAGTTATAAGAAATCGAACCCCAAGCTTCACGTCTTGTACCTCCCGCTGTCGCGCTCAGAAGAACTTCCGGGCGATGTTGAACCCGATGTACCAGTTGTCGTAATTGAAGGCCCCGTTTCCGGCGATCTGTCCGAGCGTCGTGCCGAAGCCGTTCGAGACGTTCACCTGAAAGAGGTGCCCGCCCGCGCGCCCTTCGAGGCCGAAACTGATCTGGTTCGCTCCGGGATCGAACCCCGCGAATCGCGGCGTCATCTCCGCGGTCAGATACATCGACGGCAGGACGCGAACCCGCGTGCCAAGGCCGATCATCATGGTGTTGTTGTCCGAGCCCGCGTTCGCCGCCGGGTTGGTGTTGAGGACGACGAGCGGCTCCGCGTACACGGCCGCACGATGCATGACGTACTTCGACAGCGCGACGCCCAGGGCGCTCTGGTACTGCTCGCGCAGATTGTTGCGGCCCTCGAGCGTTGCAATCGCATCGAGACCGAACGGCGCTCCGTCGCGCTCGTTCAGAAAGTTGTGCTGACCGAAAATCTGGATGGTGCGATCGCTCGTGCGGTGCACGCCGAGCTGCGTACCCTTCGCGATGCCGTATCGCAACTCGAGGCCCACCTGCGCAGCCGAATCGAGGCCGAAGAGATCCGAGGCGAGATCCCCGAAGTCTCCCTGACCAAGCGATCGCGTGAACCGGTGCGTCACGCGGAACGACCACTTGTGCCGCGGCAGGCGCAGCGTCGTCGGCAGCGCGACGAGATTGAAGTCAGGTTGAAGCGCATCGACGCGGACGTCCGGGTCGCTCTGGGTCGCATCGGGAGGAGAGGGCGGGGGGGCCGGCGGGTTCTGCGCAAACGAGAGAACGGGTGCCACGGCGAACGCGGCCGTCAGCAAAACGGCTCGAAAGCATTTCATCGACAGTCTCCTTGGCAAACAAGGTGCCGTCGACTGCGCGCGGAACTATCGGTAAACACGCAACTTACGACACGGGCTATTACCCGCGGCGTAAGCGGTTACACGAGGCGTAACTCCTGCGCTCGCCGGGTTCAATCGACCCGGTGTTTTGCGAGGTAGTAGCTCAGCGCCCGCTGGCTGATGCCCATGACTTCCGCCGCGTCCTTCTTGACGCCGCCCGAACTCGCCAGTGCCCGACGGACGGTCTCACGCTCGGCCCAGTCCAGATTCTGGCGCAGGTTCAACGACGGCAGCGCCGTGGCCGAGCCGCTGCTCGGCACACCCACGATCCGGACAACCTCCGGCGCGATCGTTGTCGTAGGGGACAGCACGACCGCGCGCTCGACGGTGTTCTCGAGCTCACGTACGTTCCCCGGCCATTCGGCGGCCTGCAAGGCGTCGATGACGCCCGCCTCGACCCCTTCGATCCGCTTGCCGGCGCGTTGGGAGTGCTTCGCGATGAAGTGTTCCACCAGGACGGGAATATCCTCGCGCCGTTCGCGCAACGGAGGAATGTGGATAGGGATGACGTTCAGCCGATAGTACAGGTCCTCCTGGAACCGGCCGTCCGCCACCATCTGGCGCAGGTCGCGGTTGGTCGCCGCGATGACGCGCACGTCGACTTTCTGCGTCCGCTCCGACCCGAGCGGCTCGAATTCGCGCTCCTGCAGGACACGCAGCAGCTTCGCCTGCAGGGCCGGCGCCATCGTCCCGATCTCGTCGAGAAAGATCGATCCTCCATCGGCGAGCGCGAATTTGCCTTTCTTGTTGGTCGTGGCTCCCGTGAACGCTCCGCGAACGTGGCCGAAGAGCTCCGATTCGAGCAGCGTTTCTGGAATCGCGGCGCAGTTCACTTTGATGAGGGGCATCTCCCGCTGCGCGCTGTGATAGTGAATCGCGCGCGCGACCATCTCCTTGCCGGTGCCGGTCTCTCCCGTAATGAGGATGGTGCTCTTCGATTTCGCGACAACGCGCGCCGTGTTGATCACTTCCTGCATCCGTCGGCTCCGCCCGACGATGCCGTAGTGGTTGAACTCGGCGTCCCGCTCGCTAATCAGATAGCGATGCTCGGTGCTCAGCCGCTGGTGGTCGAGCGCGCGGTTCACGACGACGAGCAGTTCATCGATCTCGAACGGCTTCTGCAGATAATCGAGCGCGCCGAGCTTCATCGCCTCGATTGCGCTTTCGACCGTCGCGTGCGCGGTCATCATCAGGATCTGCGGCCGTTCGCCTGGCGCCGTCGAGCCTACGAGATCGCGAATCAGGTCCAGGCCCGTCATCTCGGGCATCATGTTGTCCACGACGAGCACGTCGAACAGCCGCTGCGCGAGAAGACGCTGCGCCTCGCGCGGGCTGCCGGTGGCCACCACGTCGTGGCCTTCGTCGCGAAGCGCCCGTGCGAGCGCATTCAGAATCTTGGCCTCGTCGTCGACGAGGAGGATGGATCCTGTACTCACCTGCTCAGCCTCCTGCGCGGATCGGGAGGTCGATTCGCACGGTGGTGCCTTCACCGGGCCGGCTCGTCACCGCGACGTTGCCGCCCAATCCTTCGATGATGTTGCGGGTAATCGCGAGCCCCAGGCCCGTGCCGGTCTTCCGAGTCGTGAAGAACGGATCGAAGACGCGCGCGAGGTCCTCCGCCGCAATGCCCGCGCCGTCGTCGTGCACCTCCACGGCGACGCGAGTGGAGTCGTTGCGCCGCGTAACCAGACGTACTTTCCGGTCTCGGCGCGCCGGTGTGGCGGGCGCCCCCAGCACCGCGTGTTTGGCGTTGGTGAGCACGTTGACGAGCGCCAGCCGCAAGCGTTCTGCGTCGGTGACGATCTCGCCAGCATCGCGCTGGAGTTCTGCCTCGAACACGACGGCCGAGCCGTCGGCCTTCGCCGCGCGCATCGCGTCCTGGCAAAGCACGTTGAGCTCGACGGTGCCGAAGTCGAACTTGATGGGTCGGGCGAAGTCGAGTACCTCGGACACGATCCGATTGAGTCGTGCGACTTCCTCCTCGATGTCGGCTACGGCAGCCTCGACGCGAGCCGAGGGCGCCGGCTCCTGTTTCAACGACCGCAGTGCGGTCTTGATGATCATCAGCGGATTGCGTATCTCGTGCGCGACGACGGTGGAAAGGCGTCCGAGCGACGACAGCCGCTCGCGCTGGGCCGCGTCGCGCTGAAACCGCGCGATGGACTCGGTCATGGTATTGAACGTGGTGGCGAGCAGACGAGCGTCTTCGTCCTCCCACCGTCCACCCGGCGAGAGCGTGATCTTCTTCGTCAGGTCGCCCGTCGCGGCCATTTCCCGCATCGTCGCCGTAATCGTGCCGAGCGGGCGTGTAACCGTCCGCGCGACGGCGTAGCTGATCAGGGTGGCCGCGAGCACGGCGAGGAAGGCGGTGCCCGCGAGCTCGCGATGGACGCTGTTCAGAAATCGAAGGCGCTCGGTGCGCGAGCGGAGAATCAATGCCGTCGGCACGCTGGAGTCTCGGACGGCGCCGTCGGTGCCACCCGAGACCGATGCGATCGGCAGCCTGCGGCTCGTCACGACGTAATCGCTGTCGCCAAGCGTGACCGAGCGCACGCCTTGGGTCCCGGCGAGCGGTGCAAGGGTCCCATCGAAGGATCGCGGCAGTGTCGACGCCTGGATCCGCCCGTCGACCGCGAACGCGATTTCGCTGTTCGTGAGCGCTTTGAAGCGCGCCGCGGCCTGTTCGTCCAGGCTGAAGCCGGCGCTGACGGTGCCGAGCAGCTGGCCGCCGATGACACTCGGGACCGACACGACCTGGATGACGCCGCCGCGAACGGGCCACAGCGCGATGGCTTCGTGGCCTTGTGTGGCCTGCCGGATCGCCTGTTCAGCCGCGGCGCTTCCCCGCGGCATCTGCAAGCGGCCGGCTTCGGCGATCACCTGTCCCGAGGGGTTGGTGACCACGAACAGATCCGATCCAATCAGCCGCTGGTATTCCTCGACGAGCGGCCGCGCGGTGTCAGGATCGGTATTCGAGTCGAGCGCCGCCTTCAACTTGGGAAGGTCCGCGATGAGGCGCGTCTCGCGGGCGAAATGCGCGAACAGCGTGCTGCGATACTCCTCGAGCAGCGTGCCCGCCTCCTGCAAGCCTCGCTGCAGCTCGTTTTCCGCCTGCGCCGTCACCGCGACGTTGACGCGATAGACGGCGACGCCAATCGCCAGCACCGCGAGCAGCGCGCTCGCAAAGAAGATGCGGTTGGTCAGCGAGGAGAACACGGACATCGCCGGCCGAGAGAGAAGTTCACCTCCACGTCGCCACCCGGTTCCGGAACGACGACGCGTCGCGACTCGAGCGGCGCGGACTCGTTCCACGCGACGACGTTGTAGGTGCCCGGCGGCACGTTCTCGAGCCTGTAGTCCCCTTCTTCGGTCGCAAGGGCGAAGTAGCGGTGGGCGAATACGAGGATGAAGGCGCTCATGTGCGAATGGATGTCGCAGAAAACCCGCACGATTCCGGGTTTGTCGAACTTTACCGATTTCGATCGTCCGGCGGCATAGCGCCCGAGGTCGAATGTCTTCGTTTTCGACAACGAGAACACGTTGTGATAGGTCCGGTCGTTGTTGGGAAAGTCGACCGTCGTGCCCGCCACGATCGGCAGCACGTGCGGCACGAACGATTCGTTCCGTTGATCGAGTCGTGGCCGCGGCTCCTCGCGTGCGTCGAACGCCGCTCGCGGGGCGGGATCGAGATAGACGACGCTGCGCCGGTCAGTCGGCCCCTGCGGGCCGCTCATGCCGACGTCGGCGACCGTCACGCGGCCGGCGGACTCCGACAGTCCACCTCGGACTTCGACACGCCCCCGGATCGTGCCGGCGACGGCGCCGCCGAGCGGAGCGGCGGGTGGCGCGAGCGCCGCGGCGGCGAGCAGCAGAAGCAACAGACGGGGCGCCATTCAGAACCAGTACGCGAGTTGCCCCGCGAAATACGTCCGCTGTTTGTCGCGTCCGGTGTCGCGCCAGTTTCCCTGCACGCCGGCGCGCAGAATCAGGTTCCGCTGCACGTAGAACCCGACGTTCCCCTCGACACGTTTGACCGGCGAATCCCAAGGACCGCCCGCAGGATCGATCAGCGCACCACGCACGTCGGAGAACCCAAGGTGATCGGCCCGCGCCGCGACAAAGAAACGCGGAGAGACGCGATACCGTCCTTCGGCCCAGGCGCCGGTCGCTCCAACCTCGCGGGTTCCGGCCGGTTCGAGTGGAATCGGGAGCTCCCACCGCGACCACACCACCTCGGCGCGCGCGATCCAATGATCCCGCGAGTACTCGACGTCGGCGCCGAACGCACGCTGGGCAGGCGAGCCGCCGCCCTGGACAGACCGTGCGAGCCACGCGCCGCGTGCGGCGGATCCGCCGATCACGAGGCCGACTGCCGGCCTCACGACCGCCCGCGCGACGATCTGTTTGCCGTCATTGTCGTCCGACACGCGCGGACTCGACAGCGAGCCGTTGGTGACGGCGCTCGTGAGCTCAATGGGGCCGGTCTTCCAGATCACCTGAATACCGGTGTCCCATACGAATCCGCTGATGAGCGGAACCCCGGGTTCCGCGGCACTGGATCCAACTGGAAACGTCGAGCGCCAGCCGCGCGCGCGCATCCGCAGCAGATCGTCGACCGAACGGGGGACGGCGTCGATTCGGAGCGACGTCAAATACTGGTACGCGAGCGGATATCCGATCAGGAGGTTGGACGAGCTGTAGCTCATTCGAGCGAACGAGCCGAAGGTCGGCGGAATTCTTCCAGCCTGGATGTCGAAGGCGTGCGTGCGCCACGGATGAATGCGCGCATACGCCGCGTACGGTATCGGATGTTCGAGATCCTCCGAGCGCAGCTCGCCAACAAACGCCAGCCACGCCGCGGGTTTGTACAACGCCGAGAGGCTGAGCCGCATCAGCTTCAGCGTGTTGTGTTCGTAATCGGTGTAGTTGAAGAACGCGATCTTGTCGTCGTTGCCGGCCGTCGCAGAGATCTCGGCGCCCAACGTCACCCGGTCATCGAAGGCGCGCACCGGTCCCTCCGGAAGCGGTTGAGCGGAGACGCTGACCGCCGGAACGCTCGCGAGCAGGAAGAGAAGCAGGGATACGCGCAACTTCGTGAATGCCAAGCGTACTACGTCCTTGATTGATGCTCGGCGGAGGTATATAAACGATATAATACGAAATGGAACGTCATTCCATATAGTGGAATAGACATCAGGTGAAAGAATCTCAGCCGAGTTCGCTGGAAAAGGCGCTCGACATCTGCGAGGCCCTGGCGGGCGTGCCGCGAGGCCTCAGCGTGTCGGAGCTCGCGCGGCAGGTTCGCCAGCCGGCGCCGACGGTCCACCGCCTGCTCGCGGTATTGAAGCGTCGCGGCTTCGTCCGTCAAGACGAGGATACCGCCCGGTACGGCCTCACCTTGAAGATGCTCGATTTGAGCTTCCGCGTGCTCGGACGATCGGAGCTGCGGCTGCACGCCTATCCCGTGCTGCGCGAGTTCGTGTTACGCAACGGCATGCGCGCGTTCATCGCGGTGCCTGGAGCGGGCGAGGTGACGTATCTCTGGCGCGTGGGTCCGGATGACGTCGGGATGCACACGACCTACGGGCGCGAGATGCCCGTGCACTGCGCCGTCTACGTCGATGCGTCCGCGAAGCGTCGACTGAGCTGCCTGAAGCTCGGCGAGCCGAGGGACGTCGCGTCGCCGGAACGAATCGCGGTGCGTTTCGGCGAACTCCACGCGCAACAGATTCAGCGGCTGCTCTGCACGTGTGCGCCCGTGCACGATTACACCGGCCGCGAAGTCGCGAGGGTCGGCGTTTTCATCCACGCGGCAGACGAGCAGCCGTTTGCGACTGATCAGACGGCCGCGTCGATGGAGCTTGCCCGGCGCATCTCGCTGCGCCTCGGACATCTGCCGACGGCGGCGATGGCCTTGGGAGCATAGGCTGCCCATAAAGGGCCGCCCCACGCTTGTAGGCCGGGCCAGGCGGCCCATGAACCGCCGCCCAACACGGTTGTAGCCCGGGCTTTTATGGCCCGGCGGATACGGGATCGAAAACGGAGGGAGAGAGAAGAAGTGGCTTACATCATCTGCGAGCCGTGCATCGGCACGAAGGACACCGCGTGCGTTGACGTGTGTCCGGTGGATTGCATTCACCCGAGGAAGGACGAGCCGGACTTCGCGACGGCCGAGATGTTGTACATCCATCCCGACGAGTGCATCGATTGCGGCGCGTGCGTGCCGGCGTGCCCGGTCGAGGCAATTTTCGCGCTCGACGAGACGCCGGAAAAGTGGAAGAACTTCATTCCGGTGAACGCGCAGTACTACCAGAAATAGCGGTTTCCGATTCGCGTCGGCTGGCAGCGGGAGGCTGACATGGGCTTAATCGAGCATCGGTTCGACGACAATTTCATCACGACCAACGTCGACAAAGTGCTCACCTGGGCGCGCGAGAATTCACTGTGGCCGCTCGGTTTCGGCCTGGCCTGCTGCGCGATCGAAATGATGGCGGCGTCCGCGTCGCGGTTCGACATCTCGCGCTTTGGCGCGGAAGTCTTCCGCGCCTCTCCACGCCAGGCCGATCTGCTCATCGTCGCGGGCACGGTCACCAAGAAGATGGCCCCCGTGCTCCGCCGGCTGTACGATCAGATGCCGGAGCCGAAATGGGTCATCTCGATGGGCAGCTGCTCGAACGCCGGCGGGCCATTTCCCACCTACAGCGTGCTGCAGGGCGTCGACAAGATCGTTCCGGTGGACGTGTACGTGTCGGGATGCCCGCCGAGACCGGAAGCGCTGCTCTACGGATTGATGCGGCTGCAGGACAAGATCCGGCGCGAGAGCACGGTGCTCCGAAAGGAGCGCTTGCTCAAAGTCGGGGAAGTAGGCTGACGTGCGGAGACTGGCCCGCGCACTCCGGACATTTTTTCTCGTCGACATCGTCAAGGGTCTGTGGCTGACGCTGAAGTACACGCCGCAGCCGGCTTTCACCTTCCAGTATCCGGCGGAACGGCGGCCGGTCGCGCCGCGCTTCCGCGGCGTCCTTCGGCTCCAGGTAGAGCCTCAAACCGGCGCGCCGACGTGCATCGTCTGCGATCAATGCGCGAAGGCCTGTCCCGACGACCTGATTGCCCTGGGCGGACATCGCGAGCCCGGACAGAAGATCAAGGTGCTCGATTATTTCGACTTCAACCTTTCGCGGTGCAGCTTCTGCGGCTTGTGCGCCGAGGTATGTCCGACCAAGCCGGTGAAAGCGCTCATCATGAGCGAAGAATACGAGCTCGGAAGCTACAGCCGCGACCAACAGGTGCTGCGGATCGACGAGATGTACGACGGCCGGCCGGCGGTCCGCTATGCGCGCTGAGAAGAATTGCTGATTTTCGATTGCTGATTGCTGATTGAAAAGCGTTGCGACATCAATCAGCAGTCGTCCACAGATCCGGCAATCGTCAATAAATCAGCCAATCGTCAATAAATCAACAATCAGCAATCAACAATCAACAATCAGCAATCAACAATCAACAATCAGCAATCAACAATCAGCATTTCTTCTTCACTTGCATCCCGTCGTTCGTGGTATCACTGGCGCCGCTGCCGGCACCGGTGATCCCTCGACCGCGTAGAGATACACCTCGCGCGGATGTGTGGCGATAGGCGGGGCATCGAGCGCCCGGATCGTTCGCTGTGTTTTGAAGCGCTCGCGGAACCTGGGAATCTCGAATCCTTCGAGCAGGATGTACGGTGCGAAGCCGCGTGCTTGGAGATAGGCCACCGACCGATCGAGCCACTCCGGGTCCAGCCAGTCGTACCGCAGCGTAATCCTGTCGGAGTAGTAACGAACGCTGCCGCTGTGCTGCATCGTGATGACTACTGCTCCTGCCGGCAGTTCGCGGGCGACGAAGCGCCCGACGTCCGCGTACTTGCGCTCTCCCTCGCCGACGTCCAGCACATGCTGCTCGCGGGATATCCGCACGCCCCAATCCATGCACGCGAGCGCGAACACCAGCATCGCGGCCGTCCGAGTCTTCACGCCGAATCGGCTGGTCCCAAGCCACACGGCGTCGGCAGCCAGCGTGAAGATGACCGGAAAGGCGGGTAGCACGAAGCGGAGATACCACCACGCGTCGAACGGCGTGTAGAGGAGGTAGCACGCGAACACGGCTGCGGCAAACGCGAGGAGCAGCAGACGCGGCATTGCGCGCTCGCTGCGATTGGCGGCCAACGGCGCCATCACGCATAGGAAGACCAGCGGCCCCTGAGTTTCCCAGAGCCATCGTGAGAAGTGCAACAGGTTTGTGCCAATATTTGCGGCGCTGAACAGGGACGCGGTGTCGCCGTATCCGGACTGCAGCGGCGATCCGTAGAGACGCGCGTTGAAGATCGCGACCAGGAGCACGAACGGGAAGACGCCGGCGCCAAACGCCACAGACCGCCGGATTCGGCCTGGTCCGCTGGCGCACAGCATGATCACAGGAAGGACGATAAGCGCGGCGAGATTCGGCCGTATGGCAACGGCGGCGCCCGCCGCGATCCCAGCGAGCGCTCCGCTGCCCGGGCCGGCACGCCGGAGCGCGAGCAGGATTGCAGCCGTCCAGAACATCGTCACGGGCACGTCGCTCATCGACCACAGCGACATGAACACGATCGTCGGACTGGTCGCGGCGATTGCCGCGGCGGCGAGGCCCGTGACCGGACCGGAAAGCCTCGCACCGAGCGCGTACGTGAGCAGGATCACGATCGCCGCGCAGACCGGGGTCACGTAGAAGATCGCGCACGGGCCGCCGACTTTCACGGCTGCCGCCATCAACAGCGGAAGACCCGGCGCGTAAGTCGGCACGATCGTATCGCCCTCTCCGGGCCTGTAGCCGAGCGGGCTGAACGTCCATTCCGGATTCGGCCACGGAGCCGCAGCGGCGAAGGGCTGGTGGACGTGCAGATCCCCGCGAAGCCACAGACGTGTCTGGCTGACATACCCGTACGTATCCGATCCGCCGGCGCTGCGAGTGCTGCACGCGAACGCGACCCCGAGAACCACCACGGCGCTGACGACGGCCAGCCACGGAGGCAGCCGCGCGCCGACTCGTGCGCTTCGTTCGGCCAGTCGCGCGCGCGCGTCGGGCGCGAGAAGCCTCGTCGCGATCGCGCCGGTCAGCAGCGCGAACAGCAGCGGCCGAATGGCGCCATGCGCCGACAATCGAATGCCGCCGATGCGAGTGGAGAATCCATCGACTGCCGCGACGACGATGGCGAGAGCGGCCCCGGCGATCGCGAGCGCAAAAAGGCCGCAGATCGCGGCGCGGCGCGTCACCTCACGTGCCTTCGACCCTCGCACCTACCATCCTCCTATTTGGACAATCCACGCCGCGTCCGCTACCATCGGCCTGCCGCCTATGATCGACCGGCCCGTCGCAGCCCTGCCGGCCAACTTCACGCATGGCGAGGTCCGCCGCTGGCGCCGCCTTCCGGGTCTCGTGCTGGCGGAGGTGCAGTATGCCCCACATCAGCGGGTGCCGATTCACATACACCCGAACGCCCGGTTCGTCCTCGTGCTGCGGGGCGCCGTCGTCGAAACGACCGGGTCGATCAGCCTGACGCACTTCGCGCACACGTTGCTGTTCCGATGTGCGGAAGAAGCTCACGCCTACCGGATTGGACCCGAAGGCGCGACCTGCCTCATCGTCGATACGGAGGCGGCGTGGCTGGAACGCGCAGCACGCCAGGCTCCGCTCCTCGGAGAGTCGACCGTACTGGAGGGTGGACTCGTCGTCCACCTGGCGCAGCGGCTCTACGGAGAATTCCGATTGCGCGACGAAGTGTCGCGGCTCGCGATCGAGGCGCTTGCGCTCGGCGTACTCGCGGAAGCGTCGCGTCGAGTCGCGCGCGCAGCGGCGGCGCCTCCGCCATGGCTGATGCGTGCCCGGGCATTCATTGACGCGCACTTCAGGGAGCGGATCGCGCTCGCGACGGTCGCGGCACTGGTGGGGGTGCACCCGGTGCATCTCGCGCGCACGTTCCACCGCACCTACAACACGACGTTCGGGGCCTACGTCCGCACGGCTCGGCTGGAGTTCGCCACCCGCGAGCTCACGGCCAGCCGCCTCCCGTTGAGCGAGATCGCGATCGCTGCGGGCTTCTGCGACCAGAGCCACTTTTCCCGCCTCTTCAAGCGTCACACGGGCATGAGCCCGCAGGAATACCGCCTCGCGGCGGCAGGTTAAGCGCGTCCCAGAGCAGCCGGTTCCTACAATACGAGCGCACGATGACGAGGCATGCTCGCGTGCATGGCCCTGTGGACGCGAAAGTCCGTCGATGCATTGCGGCGGGACGCCGAGAGCCATTTACTGCGAAGGTCCCTCGGACCGTGGAATCTGACAGCGCTCGGCATCGGGTCGATTATCGGGACCGGGATCTTCGTGCTGACGGGGACTGCCGCGTCGATGAATGCGGGGCCCGCGCTCGTGCTCTCGATGGTGTTCTCCGCGATCGGGTGCGCGTTCTCGGGACTCTGCTATGCCGAGTTCGCGTCGATGACACCGGTCGCGGGCAGCGCCTACACCTACGCCTATGCGACGCTCGGCGAGCTCATGGCGTGGATCATCGGGTGGGATCTCATTCTCGAGTACGCGCTCAGCACCGCAACCGTCGCCGTCGGCTGGTCGGGGTACTTCGTCAGCCTGCTGAAGGATCTCGGAATGCCGCTGCCGGTATCGCTCACGCATGCGCCGTTCAACCTGCCCGCCATCGTTGTCGTCGGGCTCGTCGCCGCGCTCCTGGTCATCGGGATCAAGGAATCCGCAGACGCGAACACGGCGCTCGTGGTCGTGAAGACTCTCGTGCTCGTGCTGTTCATTGCGGTCGGAGCGTCATACGTACGCCGTGCCAACCTGACGCCGTTCATTCCGCCGAACGACGGCGAGTTCGGCTCGTTCGGCTGGAGCGGCGTCTTGCGGGGCGCGGGCGTGATGTTCTTCGCCTACATTGGATTCGATGCCGTATCGACCGCCGCACAGGAGGCCCGCAATCCCGGTCGTGACATGCCGATCGGCATTCTCGGCTCGCTCGGCATCTGCACCGTGCTCTACATCGG
>JBKPTT010000166.1:0-11586 GCA_046735635.1 Acidobacteriota bacterium
GCGCGGGCCTGGTGGACCGCGCCCGGGAGGATACGGACCGCGCCCGGGCGGACCCGGCGGCCCGGGCGGCGGAGGCTTCGCGCCGCGGCCCAGCGGCTGGGCACCACGTCCAGACAGCGGTGGACCGCCATCGGCTGCGCGGAACCGCAACTTCGGACCCGACGCTCCGCCGAAGAACAAGCGCAAGCCGCCGCGCAAGGACTCGGACCGCGGGCCGCGCGGTCCGATCAAGGAGCGCCCCGTCAGCCGTCTCTATGAGAACGACGAAGACTGGCGCAACGACGACACCGAGATCGATGTCGACGATGTCGCCACGAGCGCCAAGCAGCGTGACGAGGACGCCGACGAAGAGTAATCCGGCGCAAGGAGGATCGGCATGCAGACGCACGTGAAAGTGCTCGCCGTGATTAATCTCGCCCTCGGCGGCTTGATGCTGTGCGGTGCACTGTTCCTCGGCCTCGGCTCGGGTCTCGCGGCCGGAATCGTCGGCGCATCCGCCAAGCCGGATGACGCGGCGATTGCCATACCGATCCTCGGTTTCGCCGGCACGGCGCTGGCGGTGTTCCTCGCGTTGTTCGCGCTCCCGAGCATCATCACTGGTTATGGCCTCCTCCAGTTCAAGCCGTGGGCACGAATCGTCGGCATCATCCTGTGCGCGATTTCTCTCATCAACATCCCGATCGGCACGATCGTGGGCGCCTATGGATTGTGGGTGCTGCTGAACAAGGAAACCGAGCGCCTGTTCAACAATCCCGTGGCGCGCGTGGTATAATCGAGATCTCCAGCGGAACACAGTTACTTTGAAGACTTCGTTGCGCAGTTTCTTCCTGCGCCTGTCCCTCCTTTGCCTAATCGCCTCGGTAGCGGCATGCAATACCGGCGCGACACTGGTCCGCGCGGATACGGCGGAGCTGGCGGCTGGCCTGAAGGCCAGCACTACCGGTGACATAGCTGGCCTTCAGGCCAGCACTACCGGTGCGGCCGCCGAAGGCGCGGCGATCGGGTGGTTCCGGCCTTCGAATACCGCTGACGAGGCGAGCCTGTCGCGATGGCGCCGTAGCGTCGGGCCGCCCGTGATTCGAAGCCTCGTGCTCGATGACGACTCCCCCGTCGACCGCATTAATGTGATCAGCTGGAACACCGCCGTTGGTGAAGCGGACGTCGTGCGGTTCGCGGAAACGTTACCGCCTGGACCTGTCGTGCTGCTTCTGCAGGAGGTCTACCGCGCCGGGTCTGATGTACCGAGTCTGCTGCCCCAGCCGTTTGCGTTCGCGGGCCACCTCGGGGGTGCCAACGCGGGACCGAACTGCCGCCAGATCGAGGACGTGGCGGCGCGTCTTGGGTTGAATATCTACTACGTGCCATCGATGCGAAACGGCGGGCCGACGTTCGACGAGGATCGGGGCAACGCAATCCTTTCGAATATGCCGTTGACGGATCTGGAAGCCCTCGAACTGCCGTTCGAACGGCAGCGGAGGGTCGCAATCGCCGCGACGATCCACGGCCACACGGCGTCGGGCGCGCCATGGCATGTGCGGCTCGTCTCGGCGCACCTCGACAACATGGGCAGCGCGAAGCGAGCCTGGCTCGGCGCCGAGTACGGCCGGGCGCGCCAGGCGCGAGAGCTGACGGCAGTCCTGCGCGATTCGGAGCCCACGATTCTCGCCGGCGATTTCAACACGTGGTTCGGATTCTCAGACCGCGCGTACCTCGAAACCGCGCGCGCGTTTCCGCAGACGATCGTGACGGATCGCCGCGCGACATTCCTCGGCCTCCTGCGTCTCGATCACGTCTTCTATCGGCTCCAGCCAGGATGGCGCGCGGAGTTTCGGCGCGCGGAATCACGCTTCGGATCCGATCACTACCCGCTCGTCGGCGCGCTCCAGTTCAATTGATATAATCCACGCATACCAACGCTCGCCACGGCGTGCGAGGTGTGCCTGCCGCGCCAGACACGCTCCGCTTGCCCCCTCGCCGAAGCGCGCGGCTGAGCACTCCAATGTTGACTCCCGGGTCGCACGTCGGGCCGTACGAAGTTCTGAGCCAGCTCGGGTCGGGCGGAATGGGCGAGGTCTATCGCGCTCACGATCCGCGGTTGGCGCGCGACATCGCGTTGAAAGTCATCCGTCACGAGCTGGTCGGAAGCGAAGGGGCGCAGGAAAACGCGCTCGAGCGGCTGCTGCGTGAAGCCACGCTCGCGTCCGCGCTGAACCATCCCAACATCGTCACCATCCACGAGACGGGCGTCGTCGATTCGGATCGATATATCGCGATGGAGTTCGTCGATGGGCAGACGCTTCGGCAACTTGCGGCGAGCGGGCTGCCGATGGATCGCGGCATCCATATCGCTCGTCAGATCGCGGAAGCGCTGGCCGTCGCGCACGCCGCGCAGATCGTGCATCGCGACATCAAGCCCGACAACGTGATGGTTCGGCCCGACGGCTACGTGAAGCTGCTCGATTTCGGGCTCGCGAAGACGCAGCGCGCGACGGCGATGGCCGGCTCGGCCCCGACGGGCGTTGCGACCGAACCGGGTCTCATCATCGGCACGATTGGCTATATGTCGCCGGAACAGGCGCGCGGCGAAGCCGTCTCGCTCGAGGCCGACATCTTCGCGTTCGGCGTGCTGCTCTACGAGCTGATGACGGGCCGCCATCCCTTCATGGCGGCGTCGAAGCTCGGCACGCTACACGCGCTCATGTGGGAGACTCCGGAGCCGCCATCGGTCGTCAATCCGGACGTGCCGCGTGCGCTGGACCAGTTGATCGTCGAGATGCTGCAGAAAGATCCGCGTCTGCGGCCCGGCGCGGGTGAAGTGCTCTATCGGCTCGGACTCGCCGACGACTCGACCATTGCGACGGCCCTGTCCTCGGTCCGCGTCGCGCAGCGCGGCGCACGCACCAGCCGCGCGATCGTCGGGCGCGACCTCGAGATGGATGCGCTCCTCCACGAGTACGAGCGCGCGAGCGGCGGCCAGGGCCGCGTCGTCGTGCTCTCGGCCGAAGCGGGCGTCGGCAAAACGACGATTCTCGATGCGTTTGTGAAGTTGCTTCAGGATCGCGGGGAGCCGGTGCGAGTCGGACGCGGCCGGTGTTCGGAGCGCCTGGCGGGCAGCGAGGCCTACCTGCCCGTGCTCGAAGTGCTCGACAGCCTCCAGCACAGCGAGCAGCATGGCGGCCTCTCACGCCTGCTGCGCGCGCTCGCGCCAAGCTGGTACGTGCAGATCATGCCCGCGTCCGAGGACGATTCGTCGGCGGTCCGGCTTGCCGCCGATACGGCGCTCGGTTCGCAGGAGCGCCTCAAACGCGAGATCGCGACGCTGCTCGAGGAACTGACGCGCATGCACCCGGTGGTGTTGTGCTTCGACGACATGCACTGGGCCGATCCGTCCACGACCGATCTGATCGCGTATCTGGCCCACCGGATCGAGGAGATGCGGCTGCTGATCCTGATCACGTGCCGCCCCTCCGATCTCGCTCAAGCGCGGCATCCGTTCCTGGCGGTCAAGCTCGATCTCGTCGCGCGGGGCGTCTGCCGCGAGATCCGGCCGGGTCCGCTCGACGAGGCCGCGGTCGGCCGCTATCTCACGCTTCAGTTTCCGGAACACAACCTGCCGAAGCGACTTGCAGCGGTCATTCACCAGCGCACCGAAGGGCATCCGCTCTTCGTCGTGGATCTCATCCGCGAGTTGCGCCGCCGCCAGCTGCTCCGCCAGCAGGATGGCAAATGGATCCTGACCGAGGACCTCGCGTCCCTCGAGCAGACGATGCCGGAATCGGTGCGGAGCCTGGTGCAACGGAAGATCGACGCGCTCGACGAGGCCGACCGCCGGTTGCTTGGCGCAGCGAGCGTGCAGGGACTCGACTTCGACAGCGCGGTGATTGGCGCGGTCCTCAATCGATCGCAGGACGAGATCGAGGACGCACTGGATCGGATCGAGCGGGAACACGCGCTCGTGCGGTTCGTGGACGAGCACGAGGCGGACAACGGCGAGCTGATGCTGCGATACCGCTTCGCGCATCACATCTATCACAACGCCTTCGATGGATCGCTGCGTGCCACTCGGCGAGCATCACTCAGCCAGTCGATCGCCGAGCAGCTCATCGCGCGTCTCGGCGCGCAGCCGTGCGACTGCGCCGGCGACATCGCGTTGCTGCTCGAGGGGGCGCGCGATCCCGTTCGCGCCGCCGAGTACTGGAACCTCGCGGCGCAGGCTTCCGCACGCCTGTACGCGCACGACGAGACCGCACGGCTCGCGCGCCGCGGACTCTCGCTGCTCGAACGCGTCCCGGACTCGCCGCAGAAAGCCGCCGCCGAAGTCGGCCTGCAGATGACCTACGGCGTGTCGGTGAAGACGAGCCAGGGTTACGCGGTGCCGGAAGTCGGGCGCGCCTTCGCGCGGGCGCGCGAACTGTGCGGCCGGATAGACGACCCGGCGCGGGTCGTTCCGGTGCTCATCGGGCTCGCGACGCATCACATCGTCGCCGGCGAGATCACGACGTCCCGGGACGTCGCGCTCGAAATGCTGGATCTGTTCAACAAGCTCGGCGATCCGAACCTGCAGATGATCGGCCAGTGGTCACTCGGCGTCGCGCTGTTCCATCTGGGCGAGCTGGAAGTCAGCCACGAGCATCTCGCCCGCGCCTTGGAGCTGTACGATCCGGCGTTTCACAAACGACGGGTGTGGGAGACGGGAGTCGATCCCGGTATTTTCTGCAAGTGCGAGTTCGCGCGGACCTCGACGCTGAGGGGGCACGCCGATCAAGGGTTGCAATTGGTTCGCGATGCCGTCGCGGAAGCGCGCGCCGTCGAGCACCCGCAGCCGCTTGCGTTCGCGCTGGCGTTCAGCATGATGATTTACCTGCTGCGGCGCGAGCCCGTGCACGTCTGCCGCGTGTACGAAGAGCTCTCGGATCTCTGCCGCACGCACGGCATCGCGCAGGAGCTTCAGTGGGGCGCGCCGTTCCGCGGACGCGCGCTCGTCGAGCTCGGACAGGTGGCTCAGGGCATCGAGGAGATGAAGGACGGCCTCGCGGCGCACACACTGATCCGATCGACGCTGCTTCGACCCTACTACCTGGTTCTGCTGGCGGGCGGCCTTCTGCGCGCGCGCCGATTCGACGAGGCGCTCGCAGTGCTGACCGAATCACGACGGGTGGCCGACGAAACCAGCCAGCATGTGTACGATTCGGAACAGCGCCGGCTCGAAGCAGAGGTGCTGCTCAAATGCGGCCGTGGCGCCGACGCGGAGCGGCTGTATCGCGAATCGCTGAAGACAGCGCAGGACCAAGGAGCCGTCTGGCTCGCGCTCCGTGCCGCGCGCGGGTACGCGAGCTATCTGGTCGACGCCGGACGACCTGCCGAGGCGCGGGAAGTTCTGCAGATCTGCGGATCGGTTCCGCAAGGGCACGACACGATGGATTACGTGTATGCCGAGGCGCTACTGCGGACGCTTTAGCGGCACGACGCGCATCTCTCCCGATTTCAGATCGAGCGTGCCGGTTCCAGGGCGCACCACCGGGTGATACTCGTCATCGAGCGATAGAACTCGGCTCAGTTCGACAGTGCAGTGACCCGCCGCCGGTTTGGCGGAGTAGCACTCGAAGGCGACATCAGTCGCAGTCCGTGACGCGGGAATCGCAATCCGCACCCATCCGTTCCTGTCGACCGCGAGATCTTTCATCCCTCGATCCGACGACCGCCAGGTGCCGTCGTCACCCTTCGCGCTGGCTGCTACGGCCGCATCCTGCAGCGTGAGCTTCGCCTCCACATAGAGGTACTGCCGCACGTCGCCGTACACGGCGGTCTTTCCCTCTTCCTGGAGCTCGTCCGCCATGCGGCGGTACGTCCATGGCTCTTTGTCCATGACCGATTCCCGCGTGGCCGACTGCAAGTCCACGAGAATCGGCACCAGGGCGACGCGCGCGGCGGACCTGCCGCGATCGAGAAACACGTTGTTGAGCGTGGCATCGATGAGCGTGGGGTGCTCGCCGTCACGCGGCCCCTTGTAGTCGAGTACTTTGTGATCCGGACCCTGGTAGCGCGAGCTGACGACCTTTCCGTCCCGCCACTCCTCTTCGTACATCATCTCGATATCGGTCGTGCGGCCCCATCGCGCCAGAAGCGCGGGCGTCGCGGTGCCTCCATCTTCGTTCGAAAAGATGACGCTGTAGCGCAGCACGCCCGTTCCGCTGGCGCGCATGTCTTCGACGTACATCAGCAGCGGCAGATCGGAGGACGTTCCGACCGTGTCGGCTCGCACCCAGAGCGCGGGAGCGTGCGACATCCAAATCGACTGCTGCGCCGCCGCGACCGCGATGGCCGGCACCGTGACGCCCCACGTCCACGGCCAGTGCGGCGACGGCTGCACGACAACGCCGTGCTTGCCGGCGCTCAAGGCGTGAAGAAGCGCCGTGTAGGCAGGATGGCCGATTTTCGAGAAGAGCAGCACCGTCGTCCGCACTTCGCCGTCCACGGCGATGTCGAGCGCCGTCACGGGTGGAAGCTGCGCATCGTTGATCGTCAGGGTGACGATCGCGTCGCCCGCCGCGGGCAGCGTAATCGACGCCGTGGCCAGCGGAGCGGGACCAGGCAGGAATGCGGCGAGCAGCAGCAGGACGTGCGGCATGCCCGCGCTACTTCTCGGACATGAACGGGTACTTGTAGTCGCGCGCCGGCGCGAACGTCTCCTTGATCGTCCGTGCGCTCACCCAGCGCACCAGGTTCAGCTTCGATCCCGCTTTGTCGTTGGTGCCGGACGCGCGCGCCCCTCCAAACGGCTGCTGCCCGACGACGGCGCCGGTGGGCTTGTCGTTGATGTAGAAGTTGCCCGCGGCATGCCTCAGCGCGCTCAACGCCTGCCGAATTGCAAGACGGTCGCGACTGAACACGGCGCCGGTCAGCGCGTAGGGCGACGTCCGATCCACCGCCTCGAGTGTCTGCTGCCACTCGGCATCGGGGTACACGTAGGCGGTCACCACGGGGCCGAATATCTCCTCGCACAGGCACCGATACCCTGGGTCCTCGGTCTGAATCAGCGTCGGATGGATGAAATAGCCGTCCTCGCCAGACGCTTCGCCGCCAGCGAGGATCTTGGCGTTACGCTTCGCGTCGTCGATGTAGCCGTTGATCTTCGTAAACGCCTTCTTGTCAATCACGGCGCCCATGAAATTCCTGAAGTCACTCACGTCGCCGACCTTGATCTCGTTCATCATCGCCGTGGTGCGCTCGCGGATCTCCTTCCACAGCGACTGTGGCACGTACACGCGGCTGGCGGCCGAGCACTTCTGCCCCTGGTACTCGAATCCACCGCGCGCGATCGCGACCGCAACCTCGGTCGGATCCGCCGACGGGTGAGCGACGATGAAGTCCTTGCCGCCGGTTTCGCCCACGAGGCGGGGATACGAACGGTACCGTCCGATGTTCTCGCCGATCTTCTTCCACATGGCGTTGAACACTTCGGTGCTCCCGGTAAAGTGAACACCCGCGAGCTCCGGCGAATCGAGCAGGAGTCCCGTGATCTCGCGCGCATCGCCAGGAATGAAGTTGATGACGCCGGGAGGCATACCAGCGGCTTCGAGCAGCTTCAGTGTGTAGTAGCCGCTCATGATCGCGGTCGACGCCGGCTTCCAGATGACCGTGTTGCCCATCAGCGCCGGGGCCGTCGTGAGATTGCCGCCAATCGCGGTGAAATTGAACGGAGAGATCGCATACACGAAGCCCTCCAGCGGCCGGTACTCCATCTGATTCCAGACGCCGGGGCTGCTGATCGGCTGCTCGTTGTACAACTCCTGCGCGAAATGCGTGTTGAAACGCCAGAAGTCGATCATCTCGCAGGCCGAATCGATCTCGGCCTGAAACGCCGTCTTGGACTGTCCGAGCATCGTGGCCGCATTGAGCCTCGCGCGCCACGACGTCGAGAGCAGCTCCGCAGCGCGAAGCAGCACGGCCGCGCGATCCTCCCACGGCCAGCCTCCCCACTCGCGACGCGCCTCGGCTGCCGCCGCAATCGCCTGCTGCACCTCCTGCGGCCCCGCGAGATGATACTCGGCGAGGACGTGCTTGTAATCGTGGGGCATGACGGCTTGGGCCTTGCGCCCCGTTCGCACCTCGCGTCCGCCGATGACAAGCGGGATCTCGAGGCGTTCGTTCGCAATCGCTTTCAGACGGTCCTTCAACTCCGCGCGCTCCGGCGATCCGGACGCGTAAGCCTTGTTCGGTTCGTTGATCGGGGGCGGCACGCGCCGGACGCCGCCGAAGGTTGCGAGGACGGGCGCGGCAAATGACGATTCGGCGGCGCTGCTGGTCACAGGTGCCGGAATCGTGGAAGTTGGTGTAGCCATAAAGACATTTTACTGTTCAGCGCCCCAGCTTCTCCAGTCGCCACAGCCCCGCTTGCTCCCGTCTCTTTACGCGCGTTAACGTCGGTTCATGCTGCCCATCGTCGCCGTCGCCGCAATCGTATCGACCCTGGCGCTCGTACGTTTCCTGCCGCAGGGCGCCGACGCGCCGTCTTGTCACGCCGAAGGGACGCTCGTTCGGCTGCCGGAGTTACGCGAAGCCAGCGGCATTGCTGCGAGCCGCCGCGTACCGGGCCGGCTGTGGGCTCATATCGATTCGGGACAGCCCGTTCTCTTCACGCTCGACACGCACGGCGCGGTCACCGGCCGGCTCGCCGTACCGGGCGCGACGGTCGAGGACTGGGAATCCATCGCGGTCGCCCGTTGCCCTGCGGGCTCGTGCGTCTTCATCGGCGACATCGGCGACAACGACGGGCGCCGCACGAACATTACGATCTATCGTTTCGCCGAACCCGGAAACCGGCTCGACGCGCCGTCGTCGGTCGATGTGTTTCACGCGGCCTACCCCAATGGGCCGCGCGACGCCGAAACGCTCCTCGTCACGCCGGAGGGCCGCCTGTACGTCGTCACCAAGGGATCAACCGGCAGCATTGCGCTCTACGCGTTTCCGCGTGAGCTGCGTTCCGGGGGGACGATGACGCTGGAACGCGTCGGCAAGCCCGTGATATCGCGGAAGGCAGATGAACGCGACAGGATCACGGACGGCTCCGTGTCGCCAGACGGGAACTGGGTCGTGCTTCGTACCCATGCGTTTCTGACCTTCTTTCGCGGCGCTGATTTCTTCTTCGGACAGTGGCGTGACGTGACCAGGCTGGATTTGAGGCCACTCGGTGAGCCGCAGGGCGAAGGCGTCACCTTCGGCGAGGGAGGCGCGATGTTCCTGGTCGGCGAGGGCGGAGGAAAAGGACGGCCGGGCACATTCGCGCGCGTCAGTTGTAAGTAGCGCGGCTTGTCCGCCGTAGCTTCAGCGAAGGCGGACGATCAGACCGATCAGGACGAGGATCACGGCCCCAAGAATCCCCAAGCCGATCCACATCAGCCGCTTGCGGCGTTCTTCAGCCAACCGAAGCTCGGCGATGTTCGCCCACAGGACTTTCTGCAGGCGCATGGTGGTCGTCGAGTCGGAGATTGCGCCCGGCGAGGCCTGGCGGTGCACCGCGACCGGCACCCTGAAACGGTAGCCCTTCCGGGGAATCGTCTCGATGTAGACGCTGTGGCCGGCCGTGTCGCTGAGCGCCTCGCGAATCTGCTTGACGCAAAAGTTCACGCCCTGCTCGAAATCCACGAACGTGCCTTCGGGCCACAGGTGCCGCCGAATCTCGTCACGTCCGACAGGTCGCCCGGCATGAGTGGCCAAGAGCGTCAACAGCTTGAACGGTTGCGGTGGCAGCTTTACCCGTTTGCCCTTCCGCCGTAATTCTTCAGCCTCGGGATCCAGCTCGAATTCGCCAAATACCAGCAGCTCGGGACCAGGAGTCGGCTCCATCGGAACTCTGAGTACGCAGAGCCTACCATGCCTACGGCTTGCTCATAGACAGCTGTAAACGGCTGAAACGATTACAGTTTTCATCTCCTCAAGAACTCCGAGAAACCGCATCGGGCGCTCCTCGCGGCTGAACGGTTACGGGCGTATATCCGTGACAGGACGTCATGACCGACGGAGGATTTCCATGCAGGTGCCGTTGCTCCCCCGGATTCCCAAAGTACGCACCCGACGCGGGTCACACACACCGAAGCTCAATCTGATTGCCGCATGCCAGTCGAGCGCCTCGATTCTGTTTTCCGGTGCCCCGGATGCCGCCGAAGCCGCCGCGCGCGAGATTCATCGCATGAGCGGCTGGCGGTCCGGCCCGTTCGTCGTCATCGACTGCGAGATGGAGCTCGAGGACATCGACGCACTCCTCGCCTGGTTGTTCGTGGAGGAACTGCGGGACGAGCCTGACGCGTCGCCGCGGCCGAGCCAGTACGGCGTCGTGTTTCTGCGTGACATCCACCACTTGCCTGCCGCGGCGCAGGCGAAGCTCGCGGAATATCTGTGGCGCCAACGCTCGTCGTCTTCCGCCGGCCCGCGC
Organism: Acidobacteriota bacterium; assembly: GCA_046735635.1. GTDB lineage: Bacteria > Acidobacteriota > Vicinamibacteria > Vicinamibacterales > 2-12-FULL-66-21 > JALZOC01. Next base: position 10,433 of record JBKPTT010000166.1, read on the forward strand.
CGGCGCGTGATGGCGAGCAGCAGCGTGCGACTGATTCCGCGAGTGCTGGGCGGCTCGTTCAATGACGAACTGTATTACCGGCTCACGCCCATTCACATCGTGATCGGGTAGCCGGCGGTTCACGAACACAACTTGCGGCTGCCGCAGGCACCGCGCCGGCCGCGCGGCAAGCTGTTCCGGTCTCGCTCACATTGCGGAGCGCCCGATTGCACAAGCCGCGAAACCCTGGGACAGCGTGTTCACTTCTCCCGCCCGGATGATATACAATAGGCGATGTATATCCTTGGAGGCGTGATGCAAGTCGCGAAGTGGGGCAACAGTCTGGCCGTGCGGCTGCCCTCAGCAGTCGTCGAAGCTCTCGATCTCAAGGAGGGCGACCAGATCGAGATTCGAATCGCCGGCGAACGTGAATTCGAGGTGAGCCGCGATCGGCGCAAGGAGAAGGCGCTCGCCCGACTGCGCAAATTGCGTCGTCCTTTGCCTCCGGGCTTCACGTTTAGCCGCGAGGAGGCGAATGAGCGGTAAGACGTTCTTCGACACGAATATTCTCGTCTATGTCGTTGGGCAGAAGGACGAGCGCACCGATACGGCTGAAGCGCTCGTCGCGGGAGGCGGCATCATCAGCGTCCAGGTGTTGAACGAACTCGCGAACGTGTCGCGGAAGAAGCTTCGAATGTCGTGGGAGGAGATCGACGAAGCCCTTGCCGCAGTTCGAGTGCTCTGCCCCTCACCGCTGCCATTGAGGATTGACACTCACGACGCCGGCCGGCGCATCGCAGCGAAATACGGCTACAGCATGTTCGACGGTTTGATCGCTGCATCTGCGCTCGAGGCAGAATGTGACACATTGTATTCGGAGGACCTGCAGGACGGACAGGTCATCGAAGGCCGCCTCACCATTCGGAATCCGTTTCTCCAATGACGGCCGGGACCCTCGCGTGGGCGGCGGATACTCACCTGCGATGCGGCTGATTCTGGATCTGCGCAGTCGCATCCGCGGTCAGTCTTCGCCGCGCCGCTTCGCCGGCTCGCAGTTCAAGCACGGCGACGAGCGCTCCGATCCGTCGGGTTCGAGCAACGGTGGCCATGACATGGTGGCACGTTCGAAAGAACGGCGATGACGCGCCCGTTGCTATCGATCCAGACGAGGTCAA
>JBKPTT010000167.1:0-45930 GCA_046735635.1 Acidobacteriota bacterium
GGAAATCCGGGATCTGACCGCATACTAAGGCGCATGGCGCAGGTGTCTCTCGATAGCCGGGTCGTCATTCACGAGGATGCGGTGTTCCGCGAACTCGATGGGGAAGCGGTCATCCTTCAGCTCGAGGCGGGGATGTATTTCGGCCTCGATCCCGTCGGCACGCGGCTCTGGCAGCTGATCGAGTCACACGGCGAGCTCCGTCCCGTGCTGGATGCTGCGGTTGCCGAATTCGACGTCGAGCGCGACGTTCTCGCACGCGATCTTCTCGAGCTCGTGGGCGGTCTCGCCGATAAGCATCTCGTGGTGGTTCAATGACCGATTTGGCGATTCGTGCCGAGGCGCACGCATGTGCCTTCGGCATCCGCATCGCACTTCGGTGCATGTCCATTCCCCGCCTCGTGACCCTCGTGTCTCGGCTCCCTCGAGTGCAGCGTCCGTCGAGCAATGTCGACGAGTGCGTGCGGGCAGCGGAAGAAGCCGCCGGGCGCGTCGCGCACCGGACGTGTCTCTTCACGGCGTTGACGGCGTTCGCGCTCCTCGCGAGGCGGGGCCATCCAGTCCGCGTCCTCATCGGGGCCGCCCGCGATCACGGGCTGGATGCGCACGCATGGGTCACCGTTTCGGACGTTCCGCTGACCGCGAGCACGCGAGCGTACGAGCCGCTTTGGGCGTCAGGCATTGATTCCCCGCGGATGACGTGATGGGCGGCCTCGCCGCAATTCTTCGATGGGACGGCGCGCCGATCGCCGCCGACGAGCTCCGGCGCGTGGCACAGGCCTCTGCTCACCGGGGTCCCGATGGCATTCGTCTGGTCTCCCGCGCGAATCGGGACGGCGCGTCCCCGACATTTGCCGCGGCGCATCTGCGCTTCGCGACCATCGAGGCTTCCGACGATCTCCAGCCTCTCGAAACCGCGACCGGGATCGTGTTCGTGTTCGACGGGCGTCTGGATAATCGTCTCGAGCTTCTGGAGCGCCTCGATCTGCGTGATGCCGAACCCACGGACGCGGCGCTTGCACTGGCAGCCTTCGAGCGGTGGGGCATCGATTCGGCGTCGCAGATGCTTGGCGACTTCGCGTTCGTGGCCTGGGATGCCCCCCGATCGCGGCTGATATGCGGCCGCGATCATCTGGGCATCCGGCATCTTCATTTCCACGCGTCCGTCCGTTTCGTCGTCTGCGCGACCGATATCGCGCAGGTGCTGGCGTATGCGGCCGTTCCCCGGGAACCGGATGCGGCGGTCGCGGCGGATTACATCGCATGCGACGTTCGCAACACCGAGCGCACGTTGTATCGCGGCATCAAACGTGTCCCGCCCGGCCACGTCGTCGTCGTTGATTCCGCGGGCGTCCGCATCGAGCGTTTCTGGTCCGCCGAGCCGCGAACTCCGATCCGCTACGCGAGCGACGGCGAATACGCGGCCCACTGCCGCGACCTCCTGACGCGCAGCGTGGCCGCGCGCATGCGCGGTCCGCGCCCGATCGCCGCGATGCTCAGCGGCGGTCTGGACTCTTCGTCGGTCGTTACGGCCGCGTGGCGACTCGTGCCGACCGACGGCCCGCGACCACAGCCGTTCTCCATGGTCTTTCCCGACCATGCCGAATCGGACGAGCGCCTGTTTCTCCGCGCGATCGCCGAGCACTGCGGTACGAGCGTGGTCGAAGTTTTTCCGGATTCGATCACCGCTCAAGCGCTGGTCGGCCAGGCACGTGCGTGGACGGCCACGCCGGCAATGCCGGCTGATGAAATGGCCGCCACGTTGTACGCGGCGATGCGCACGCGAGGGTATCGAGCCACGTTGACCGGTGCCGGCGGAGACTTCCTGTTCACCGGCAGCGTGTTTCAATACGCGGATCTGCTTCGTGAGCTCAGGCCGGCCGCGGCCGTGCGCCGCTTCGTGGACGACTGGTATGCCGGAGAAACCGGCCGGAGCCCGCTCGGCCTGCTGCAGCACGGGGTGTGGCCGCTGCTGCCCGTTCCGGTGAAGAACACGCTGCGCCCTTTCGCCAGACGTCTGATCTCGTACACGGATCACCCGAAGTGGCTGCGGATCGCGCGCACGCCCGCCGAGGAACTGCCCGAGCCGCCCCGCGGCGGCAGCTTCGCAACCGAAGAAGTGACACGGCAGCTCGGGTGCGGGATGCACGCGTTCTTCGTGGAATGCGCCGAGCGCTACGCCGCTCACGCGGGGATCGAATTACGGCATCCGCTGCTCGATCGGCGCCTCGTGCAGTTCGCACTCGACATACCCGACACGCAACGCAAGCGCGGCAGATTTACCAAGTTCATTCTGCGGCAGGCGCTCGCGGACGATCTTGCGGAACCGGTGCGTCAAAGGCGCACGAAAGGAGATTTCTCGCACGCGGTCGCCCAAGCCATCGAGGCGCTCGGTGGAGAGCGGTTTTTCGCGGCGCTGCAGATTGCCGAGGCGGGCTGGGTAGATGGCGGTATGGTCGCCGCGAAATACCGCACGATGCGCCGCCAGTATCCGCGCGGATCGCAGGTCTACGGAGATCACGTGCCGGCGCTGTGGATGATCACCGCGGTCGAGCTGTGGTACCGATCAGCGTTCGGCCGCCTATAATGCGCAGCGGGAGGTCGGCCATGCCGGATGAAACACCGCGTGGCGGCGGCAAGTCGGCCGCCGGCCAGGGGAAGCGGCCGTACTCGAAGCCGAAATTAATCGAGTACGGATCGGTCGCGAAGCTCACGCAGGGTACGCGAACCAAACAAGCGGACACGCCGGCCGCAGGGTTCCGCAAAGTGTGTCTCTAGTCGTCGACGAGCACCGCCAGTATCTTTCCGATTCCGCCCGCCTCGAAGCGTACCGCCGCGCCATTCGCGAAGTCGTCCGGCCGGGAATGGCCGTCGCCGATCTCGGCAGCGGCACCGGGATCCTCGGCCTGTTCGCCTTGCAGGCTGGCGCCGCGCGCGTCTACTCGATCGAGGCAACCGGCATGATCGAGATCGCCCGCGCTGTCGCGGCGGCAAATGGATTCGGCGATCGCTTCCACGGCGTTCAACGGCATTCGCAGGAGGCGGACCTGCCGGAGCGAGTCGACGTCGTGATATCGGACTTCGTCGGACGATTCGGGTTCGATGCCGACATTCTCGAGCTCTACTCTGACGCCGTCGCGAGATTGTTGAAACCCGACGGCACGCTGATGCCCTCCCAGATTGTCCTTGGCGTCGCGCCGGTCGAGCGCGTGGACATGGACGCACAGGTCCGCTTCTGGAATGCGCAGAAGGCGGGGATCGATCTTTCGCCCGCCTCGGAATGGGCCGTGAACACCGGGTACCCGGTCGCGCTGGAGTCCGGCGACTTGCTCGCCGATGCTGCCGATGTGATTGCTATCGACCTCCCGTCCCGGCCAGAAACGCCCCTGCGCGCCGCGGCGAACTTCCCAATACGCCGTGCCGGGAACCTCCATGGAATCGGCGGCTGGTTTTCCGCGGCTCTTTCGCCTTCCGTGAGCATTACGAATTCGCCGCTGGCTGCTGACCGGCTGGGCCGCCGGAATGTCTTCTTGCCGCTCGGTGATCCGTGGTCGGCCACCGTCGGCGAATGCGTGCAGCTTTCACTGACCATCCTCCCCAATCAACACATCGTCAACTGGACGGTAACCCGCTCGAAGGCGGATGGCGCGATATCGCACCAGCGTCACTCGACGATGCGCGGCATGCTGACGAGCCGTGACGACCTCGCACGCACGAGACCTGATTTCGTTCCCGAGCTGACTCCGCGGGGTCGCGGCCGTTTGACGCTGCTGCAACTCTGTGATGGCAGGCGCGCGTTGAGTGAGGTCGAGTCGGAGATGTTCGCGCGCCATCCGGATCTCTTCACCTCGTACGCTGACGCGGCGGCCTTCGTTGCCGAGGTAATTGCCGGGTACACGAAGCCATGACGCTGTACCACGCATACGGGCGCGTTGTGTCGAGCGACATTCCGCTTCCAGAGCTGCCCGTTACTACGGGAGGCGAGGCGGACATCGAGCTCACGTGGAATGCGCTCGACCGAACAGCCCGGGGGCCATGGACCGTCCTGTGGCGGTTTTCATCGGGTGAGCCATGGGTGAGCACGTCTCGGGCGGATGGCCTCACGCACCTGAGGTTTAGCAAGTTCGCGGACTGTGCCGTGTCACCACGGCACATCGCGGTCTGCCGGCGCGGTCATGCCGCACAGGCCACGCTGCGGCATCTCGTTCTCGACCAGGCGCTGCCGCTCGTGCTCGCGGCTCGCGGCTGCCTCGTGGTTCACGCGAGCGCCGTCACCGACGGGACGCGTGCGTTCGTGATCGCGGGAACCGCGGGTGCGGGCAAATCGACGTTGGCTGCTCTGCTCGCGCGAACCGGCCTGAAGGTTCTTGCCGATGATGGGGTTGTGATCGAACGTGTAGGTGGAAGAGTTGTAGCGGTGCCGTCGTATCCCGGACTCCGCCTATATTCCGACTCGGCGATCGCAGCGGATCTGGTAATCGAAGACGGCACCGACGTTGCTGAGTACAGCCGCAAGCTGCGATTCTTCGCATCTCGACGTGCCGAGGACGCCGTTGAATCCATTCCGTTATCGGCGATTTATGTATTGCACCCCTCCGTCGGCTGCGTCAGCGTTCAGGCGCTGTCGCAACGCGACGCCGCGATTGCCGTACTGGCGCAATCGTATCGTCTCGATCCCGGCGATCCGCGGGCATTGGTGGCCGAGTTGGACCGTATCATCGCGATCGCTCCTCCCGCCTGGCGGCTCTCGTACCCACGGGACCTCCTCCGCGCCGCCGAAGTGGTTTCCGCACTCTTGTCGCATGCCGCGTCGTTGCCCTGACGATGCCACTGCACGTTGCGAGCACCGAAGCCCGTTACGTTCCGAGTTCGGAGGAACGCGTCACGTTTCAGCGGCAGCACTGGGTCCGTCTGTCCGGATTTCTGGAAGTTCGGCTTCTCGACCGTGTCGTCAAGGAGATCGCGCGGGCTGTATTCGACGAAACGGCTCATCGCTCCGTCGCCGAGAGATCTGTCGATCTCAGATCGATCGGTTGTGCCGCCTCCGAGGTCCTCGTTCTTGTGTGCAACGACCCGGTCGTGCTGCGAGGGATCGAGGACATTACAGGTTGCCGGCCCCTGACGCGATTCAACGGCTCCATTTACCGCATGACGGAACAGTCGGGTCATCAGCAGGCCTGGCACGATGATCTGGTGGATGGCCGCCGCGTGACGTTGAGCGTCAACCTGGGCGCGGGCTATCGCGGAGGCGAGCTCCAACTGAGGCAACGCGGTGCGGCGCGCGCGTTTGCCGTAGTGCCGAATACCTGTCCGGGCGATGCGGTCTTGTTCAGGCTCGATGAGTCGATTGAACACCGTGTGACGCCGGTCACGAGTGGCGTCAAGACGGCGTTCGCCGGATGGTTCCGTCGTGGCAGACCGCTCCGCGACGAGCTCAAGCGCAGTGTAGAGTTGGTCACGTGATGATTCGCGGCTCGCCCGCCTTCGCCTCCCGAGGCTTCGGCGTGGCAGGCTTGTTCGCGATTCGCGGTTCGCGGTTCGGTTCGGCGCGGTCGCGGTTCGCACGTAGCAGTTCGTAATCCAAAGAGGCTATGGCCCAAGACATCGACGTTCTTACAGCCCCCACACTCAAGAACCTTCGCACCCGCTGGTGGGACGATGCGTTTACGGCGTTCGTGCGGGAGACGGTGCAGCCTCGTCCCGGGCGCAGGATCCTGGACGTCGGATGCGGGATCGGTACTGCCGAAGTGAATCTTGGACGGCTGCCGCTTACGCAGGTGACGCTCGTCGGCATCGACCATGTCGTCGAACGCGTGGTGGAAGCGCACGCGTCGGTTCGCTCTCACAATATTCGGGCCGCGTTTGCGGCGGCCGACGCATGCGGCTTGCCATTCTCGGACGGCGCGTTCGACTCCGTTTTCTGTGTCGCGCTGCTTCAACACATTGCCGACGTCGGGGAGGCGGTTCGCGAGATCGCGCGCGTGACCCGTCCCGGCGGGCGCATCGTCGCCGTCGAACCAGACAACTCGGCCCGATATTTCTACAGCTCGTCGCCCGCCGGCATGCGCGCCTACGAGTTGTCTGGACAATTCTTTTCCGGCCTCATCGAGCGCGGGGACGCGACCGACCCGGCAGTCGGGCCAAAGCTGCCCGCGCTCTTCGCGAGTTGCGGGATCCACCTCTCGGGCGTGCAGCTTTTTCCCGTGTCGCGTGCGCAGCTCGGCGCGCCGCCGCCCGCAGTCTGGACGGCGAGGCGCCAGGCGATCGAGCACGCGATTTCGAAAGCCGGCGACGTGGGGTTGAGACGTCTGGGACAGGACTATCTGAAACTCCTCGACGCGTACGCCGAGGAGGCAAAGGCCGCGGGCCCTGCGTTCGTCGAGTTGCAGAATACGATGCTGTTTGCGACTCTCGGGCAGCGCGAGGAGTAGCGGGCTGCATGCTGATGCAGATCGACCGAGCGGGAACGCGCCTCGAGCTCGAGGGCGCGGAGATCGCGCGGGCGCACTTCGATCGACATCATTGGTTGAAGCTGCCCAAACTGCTCACAGCGCCGACGCTGAGCGACGTCCGGCGGCAGCTTGCGAGCGCCGCGTTCGTTGAAGTCCGACACACCAATGTGACGCCGCCGTCGATCGACGTTTGCCTGGAGCCGAACGCGTTGTCGGCGATGCTCGAGCTGTTCTGCAATGATCCGGTCGTGCTCGGCGCCGTCGAGGCGTTGACCGGATGTGCGCCGCTCGTGCGTTTCGACGGGTTCGTCTATCGACTCGCCCCGGGGGGCGGACATCATCACAACTGGCACAACGACGTGCTGCAGGGGCGTCGGGTCGCAATGAGCATCAACCTGGAAGTCCGGCCCTACGAGGGCGGCAAGCTGCTGATTCGTGCGCGTCACACCGAATGCGTGCTCGCGGAGGTCGAGAACACCGGCCCCGGCGATGCCGTGCTCTTCCGGATCGATCCGGCACTCCAGCATCGTGCGACGACCGTCACGCAGGGCACGAAGACGGCCTTCGCGGGATGGTTCCGGTCGGAAGCGCCACTGCGCGCCGCGCTCGCGCAGGGCATCGCGTGATCGTCAGCGATCTGCACGACGCTGCCCTGTCCGCCTGGCGCGACGCCGGCGTACGCGATCGCGTGCTGATTCATGTCGATGCGCATCACGACGCTGATTCACGCGAGTGGGACTTCGTGACCATCTCGAACTTCGTCTGGTGGGCGATGTCGGAAGGGATCGTCCGCGAGGTGTATTGGGTGGTTCCGGAGCCAAGCTGGCGAATGTCCTCCAGACCTGCAATGATTGCGGACGCGCTGCTGGCGCTCGCGCGTCAGCACGATTCATCGGCGGGCGTCGAGGTGAACGCGTATGGCTTCACGACGGAAGTGGCCGGCAAACGGTTCACCGCCTGTCCGCTCTCGCGTTTGCCGCCCTTAGCCGGCGCGCTCCTGGACATCGACATCGACTACTTCCTCATCGCAGACATTGCCGCCGAGAGGCCGCCGGTTGATCGCACGGCGCCGTGGATGTGGCCGGTCGACCTGCTGCACGCACTCAAGGGGTTGGAGACCGACCCTACGATCGTCACGATTGCCACGTCCACACGCGGCGGATTCACCCCGCTCGAGTGGAAATATCTCGGAGACGAACTGGCAGCGCGGCTGTCAGGCGCACCGGTTGAGGGCTACGACCGCATTCGCGGTGGATTCGAGGCGGAGTGCCGGGCCGACGGCGATGTGGCCGAGGAGCATTATCGGCGCGCGATGGAACTGATGCCGGTGAGTCCAGGACCGGCGTATCGTTTGGCGCTTCTCCATCTTGCTCGCGGAGCCGACCGGGAAGCGCGCCGCCTCTTCGGCGCTGTCCTCGAACGCGATTCGACGTACCGAGGTCCAGACTCGAGGGCACGGCGATGGCACGATCTTGGAGACGTGATCCGTGCGCGGCAGGGATACGTCGACCTTCTCCGGCTCGATCCGTCCAATCCGTACGCGGAGCTCGGAATCGCGCAGCTTGCTGCTGACCGCGATGATCATCCGGCGGCGATTGCACACTTCGAACGTGCGCTGGCTGTTTGCGGCACGCTCGTCGACGCGGAACGCGGGATTGCGCAATCGTTCGAACGAGTCGGCGAACGCGATCGAGCCGCGCGGCATTACGCGCGATCCATTGAGCTGGAGCTCGGCGGCCACGCGCCATTGTCCGCGCCGATTGCGAGTTGCCCGCCCCGGGTGCTCGATGACACCCACTGGGAGAATCATCGGCGTCTCGCGCGGCTTCGGGGAGACGACCGCTGGCTCCGGGCGGTCGATCACGTGGCACCTTCTGAGCCGCCGCGGCGGCAGGCATCGCCTAGCACTGCTTTACCAGATCGCGGGCGAACAGCTGAGTCATGATCTCGCGCGGAGGTCGCGGAGATCGCGGAGATTCCGGACCGCGTGCGGGTCTCTCCCCCTTGTCGCGCCACGCGCGACGTGGCGAACGCACAACCCTCCGCGTTCTCAGCGTCCTCGGCGCGAGATCCGTGCGATCTCCGCGCGAGATCAGTGCCTTCCCTGCGAGAGCACTCTCTCGCACCTCGGATCTGACAAAGTAGAGTCTAGTGGCGAAGCAGGGCTGGGAAGGATGGGACGAGTACGCGCCGTTCTATGACTGGGAGAACGCGCGCACCGTCGCACGCCGCGACGTCGCATTCTGGCAGCGGCTGGCGGCCGCGCAGTCCGGGTTCGTCCTCGAGCTCGGGTGCGGGACAGGCCGCATTGCCGTCCCGGTTGCGCGCGCGGGCGCCCGGCTGATCGGGGTCGATCGATCCGCGCAGATGCTCGCCCGCGGGCGTCAGCGCCTGCGCCGCGCACGGCTCGCCGGCCGCGCCTCGCTCGTCCGCGGCGACATTCGTTTCCTGCCGTTCCGATCCCGACCGGGGTTCGACCTCGTGATGGCGCCGTACGGCATCCTTCAGTCGCTCACCCGCGAAGGCGACCTGAAAGCCACGCTGCAATCGGTCGCGCGGGTGCTCCGCCGCGGCGGGCTTTTCGGCATCGACCTCGTGCCTGATCTGCCTCGCTGGACCGAATACGAAGGACGCACCAGCATGACCGGCAGGAAAGGCAGGAGCACGCGCGTCACGCTCGTGGAATCAGTCCGGCAGGATCGCGGCCGGCGTCTGACCATCTTCGATCAGGAGTACATCGAGCAACGCGCACGCGAACGTCGTGTCCATCGATTCACGCTCACGTTCCGCACGCTGTCGGTCCCGCAGATGACACGTCGCCTCGAAGCAGCGGGCTTCCGGGTCACTGCCGTGCTCGGCGACTACCGCGGCGGTCCGTGGGATGCCCGCGCCGACGTCTGGGTCATCATCGCGGAGCGCCGCTGATGCTGCAGGTCGGCATCAACCGCGTCTTTCTTCCCACCGACGCGGATATTCGCGAGTGGCGCGCGTGCTACGCCGAATCTCTTTGCATTCGACTGCCGGAATTCTTCGACGCACGCCTCGTGACGTGGCTGCGATCGCGGCTCGCGGGTGCCGCGTTTCAGGAACGGGTTCACGCGGGAATCGATCCTCCTCCCGTCGATCTCGCCCTGGCCGATCGCGCCCTTCTGGCACTGGTCACGACCCTCGTGAACGACAGTGGCGTGTTCAACACTGTTCGCGCCGTCAGCGGTTGCGATCCGATCGGCTGCTACGAGGGAATCATTTATCGGATGGAGCCCGGGGGACATCACCACGACACGTGGCATGGGGACATCGACGGGAATCGCATGGTGACGTTGAGCGTCAACCTCGGCGATCCATACGAAGGCGGCAGGTTACAGATTCGCGAGCGGTCGTCGGGCAGGCTCGTGCACGAAGCAGCCAACACACGGGCGGGTGATGCCATTCTGTTCGCGCTCGGGGACGACCTCGAACATCGTGTCACCGAGGTGACAGGCGCCATGCCGAAGCTCGCGCTGGCCGGCTGGTTCCAGCGCCGGCCCGCGGCGCTCCTTGCGCTGAAGCGCCGGATGGGAGCCTGAAAGACGCCGCAATCGTGTGGTAACATCAACGGTCATTTTTTCGCATCCAAATCGGGAGTTTTTGCCATGTCCGGCCATTCCAAATGGCACACCATCAAGCACAAGAAAGGGGCGGCCGACGCCAAGCGCGGGAAGATCTTCACGCGCATCATCAAGGAGTTGACCGTCGCGGCCCGCAGCGGCGGCGGTGATCCCGACAGCAATCCGCGTCTCCGCACCGTCGTCGCCGAAGCGAAGTCGGTCAACATGCCGGCCGACAACATCAAGCGCGCCATCCAGCGAGGCACCGGTGAACTGCCTGGCGTTTCGTACGAAGAAATCAACTACGAGGGCTACGGCCCTGGGGGCGCCGCGATCATCGTCGAGACGCTGACCGACAACAAGAATCGCACCGTCGGCGAGATCCGCCACGTCTTTTCGAAGCACGGCGGGAACCTCGCCGCGGAAAACGCCGTCGCGTGGATGTTCGACAAAAAGGGCTACATCGTGGTCGAGAAGGCGAAAGGCGACGAGGAAACGCTCATGGCCGCCGCGATCGATGCGGGCGCCGACGACATGCGCGACGATGGGGACAGCTGGGAAATCGTGTCGGCGCCCGACGCGTTCCAGAAGGTGCTCGATGCGGTCAAAGGCCTCGGGATCGAGCCTGCGGCTGCGGAAGTGGCGTTGCTGCCGCAGAACTACGTCAAGCTCGAAGGGAAGCAGGCCCAGCAGATGGTGAAGCTGATGGAGGCGCTCGAAGACCACGACGACACCAAGAAAGTGTGGTCGAACGCCGACATCGAAGAGAAGGAGATCGAGGCCTCTTTGGCGTGAAGATCTTCGGGATCGATCCCGGTTCCGATCGAACGGGGTACGGCTGCATCGAGACGCTCGGCAGCCGCCACCATCTTGTGATTTGCGGCGCCCTTTCGTCCCCAGCCCGCTGCACGTTCCCCGAAAAGCTCAAGCACATCCACTTCGGTCTCGCGACGCTGCTCGCGCGGCATCGTCCTGACTGCGTGGCGGTGGAGAACGTCTTTCACGCGCGCAACGTGCGCAGTGCGCTGAAGCTCGGGCACGCGCGGGGAGTGGCGCTGCTGGCCGCCTGTGAGGCAGGCATTCCGGTCGTCGAGTATGCGCCGGCCGAAATCAAGCGCGCGGTGGTCGGGTTCGGACGGGCCGAGAAGATACAGGTGCAGCAGATGATCAAGCTGCTGCTTGGGCTCGATGCGATCCCTGCGCCCCACGACGCCGCCGACGCGCTCGCGGTGGCCATCTGCCACGTGCACAGCGCGACCGGAGCGATCGCCGAGCGTTCTGCCCCGGAGAAGTCTCACAGCGCGCTTCGCTCCTGGAGAGACTACCGACCGTGATTGCGCTGTTGCGCGGCCAGCTGCTTGAAAAGAATCCGAACCGGTTGATCGTCGATGTCGGCGGCGTCGGGTACGACGTGCAGGTGCCGCTGTCGACGTTCTACGTCGTCGGTGAGCCGGGCGCCGATATCATGCTGCGCGTGCACACACACGTGCGCGAGGACCTCATCGCGCTCTATGGCTTCGCGACGCGGCTCGAACAGGATCTCTTCGAGCGGCTCATCGCGATCAGCGGCATCGGTCCGAAGCTGGCGCTGGCGGTGCTGTCGGGGATCGAGCCCGGTGACTTCGTCAAGGCGATCCGCCTGCAGGACGTTGCGCGCTTGACGGCGATCCCGGGCGTCGGGAAAAAGACAGCCGAGCGAATCGGCCTCGAGATGAAGGACCGGCTTCCCGCGGCGTTGCAGGCAATGGGCCAGGACACTGCGAGGGCGACGCCCCGAGATCGGCTGCGCGACGACCTCCTTTCGGCGCTGATGAACCTGGGGTACCAGCGTGCGATTGCGGAGAAGGCGATTGAGAAGACGCTCGGCGGCAATGGGGATGCGCCATTCGAGCAGACGCTGCGCGACGTGCTGCGGTCGCTGATGAGGACATGAAAGAGGATCGGATCGTCACGGCGTCCGGCGACGAGAACGATCGGCAGTACGAAGCCGGGCTGCGGCCGCGCACCCTCGACGAGTACATCGGCCAGGAGCGCGTCCGGGAGAATCTGCATGTCTCGATCACGGCGGCGGCGCAGCGCGGCGAAGCGCTCGACCACGTCCTGCTCTACGGCCCGCCCGGACTCGGCAAGACCACGCTCGCGACGATCATCGCAAACGAGCTCGGCGTGCCAATTCGATCGACGGCGGGCCCCGTCATCGAGAAGCCAGGCGATCTGGCCGCGATGTTGACCAACCTTCAGGAGCGAGAGGTGCTCTTCATCGACGAAGTGCATCGGATGAATCCCGCGATTGAAGAGATTCTGTACCCGGCGATGGAGGATTACGAGCTCGACATCATGATCGGGCAAGGCCCCAGCGCGCGGTCGGTGAAAGTCCCCGTCCAGCGGTTCACGCTCATCGGCGCGACGACGCGTACTGGGCTCCTGACATCGCCGCTTCGTGCGCGATTCGGCATCGTCCACCGTCTCGATTTCTACAGCGAGGAGAACATTCTCGAAATCGTCCAACGTTCCGCCCGCATCCTTGGCGTCCCGATCGATCGGGAGGCCGCTGTGGAGATCGCGAAACGCGCTCGGGGGACACCGCGTGTCGCCAACCGGCTGCTGCGGCGCGTGCGCGATTACGCGCAGGTCCGCGCGAACGGGCACATCAGCGTGGAGGTCGCGCATCGCGCGTTGTCGCTGCTCGAAGTCGACGAGCACGGCTTCGACGAGATCGATCGCCGCCTGCTCCGAACGGTTATCGAGAAGTTCAGCGGCGGGCCGGTCGGCGTGGCGAGCCTTGCCGCGGCGATGAGCGAGGAGCGTGATGCCATCGAGGACATTTACGAGCCGTTTCTGATCCAAATCGGGTTTTTGGACCGCACGCCGCGAGGGCGCGTGGCCACGGCCAAGGCGTACGAGTACTTCGGGCTCGACGCCCCTGGAAAGGATCGTTTGTGGTGAAGGCCGACCAGCGTACCGGGAACGCCGAATCGCGAACCGCGAACCAGGCCGCCGCGCTGAAGCCTCCGGATGCGAAGGCGGGCGAACCGCGTCTCCGACACGTGAAGATTTCCGGCCTCTCGACCTACGTGCCGCCGAAGGTGTTGACGAACGCCGATCTCGAGAGGCTGGTCGACACCAACGACGCGTGGATTGTCCAGCGCACCGGCATCCGGGAGCGTCACATCGTGGACGCCGGGATCGCGACATCCGACCTGGCCTATGAAGCCACCGGCCCGGCCTTGCGTCAGGCCGGCATCACAGCGAACGATCTCGGCTTCATCGTCGTGGGCACGACGACGCCCGACACGATCTTTCCCAGCACCGCGTGCGTGCTGCAGAACCGCATCGGCGCGACGCGCGCGTGGGGATTCGATCTCGGCGCGGCGTGCTCAGGATTCACTTACGCCGTCACGACGGCGATGCAGATGGTGGCCACTGGCGCGCACGATCACGCGCTCGCGGTGGGCGCGGACGTGATGTCGAGCATCATCGACTACACCGATCGGACCACGTGCATCCTGTTCGGTGACGGCGCGGGCGCGGTGGTCCTGTCCCCGGCCGCAGACGACGAGCCGCACATCATCGATTTCGCGCACGAGATCGATGGCAGCGGCGGACCGGCCCTGTGCATGCCGGCCGGCGGCAGCCGGCTGCCCGCTTCCCACGAAACCGTCGACAAGCGGATGCACTACGTGAAGCAGGACGGGGCGACGGTATTCAAGTTTGCGGTGCGCAAGACCGAGGAGATCTGCCGGCGCGTTCTCGAGCGCAACGGCCTGCAGGGATCGGATCTGGACCTGTTCGTGTCGCACCAGGCCAATCGCCGCATCATCACTGCCGCCGCCGAACGCCTGGGTCTTCCGGATGACAAGGTCATCATCAACCTCGACCAGTACGGCAACACGACCGCCGCCACGATTCCGCTGGCGCTCGCCGACGCGGTGCGTCAGGGGCGGCTGAAGAAGGGGAATCTGGTGCTGCTGACGTCGGTGGGCGCGGGGTTCACGGTTGGCGCGGTGCTGCTGCGGTGGTCGCTGTAACGCTGCACGCGCCGACGGCTCACGAGACGCGAAGACACGAAGCTCACGAAGAGCACGAAGACTAATTTGGTACAATCCTCCCGCTTTCCACCACCAGCAGGGGACTCTATTGGCCAAGGCACGGTCGAAAGGTACCTAGACCCGCACGGGCACGGGCGCCGGCAAAGTCGCTGAACGTTACACGCATCCCGATCAGACCACGCCGATGCGGCCCGACGTCGGCACCCAGCCGCCCTCCAAGGAGACTACGACGACTCGGTCTGGGACCATCTGGCGGGAACCAAAAGCGCGCCCTTCGAGGCAGGGGATCACCGGTGTCGCCGTCAAAGTGGACGACGGTCTACCACAGGGTCAAACCGGCGAAATAGTCGGCGCTGTCGGCCTTTCTGTTGATGTCTACTGGAAAGTAGATTGTTCTGAACACATGATGGTAGACTAGAATGTAACAGAAACGTCACAATGAGCTCTACCGTCCGGATCAGCGATGTGTCGCGCAAAGCCCTGAAGGAGCTGGCAGAGCGGGAGAAGGCTCCGCTTCAGACGGTGCTCGAGCGTGCCATCGAGAATTACCGCCGCGAGCGTTTTCTCGATGCCGTCAACGACACGTTTGCCGCGCTGCGCGCGAACCGAGCTGCGTGGACATCGGAGCTGAACGAACGCGAGGAGTGGAACGGCACGAACCGCGACGGCGATGAAGACGACGAGTAGTCAGCCCTCGCGGGGGGATCTCTGGTTCATCGACCTCAGTGATCCGCCGAAAGGACATGAACAAGCAGGGAATCGGCCTGCTCTTGTCTTTTCGGTGGATAAGTTCAACCACGGGCCCGCGGATCTCGTCATCGCCATTCCGATCTCGAAGGTGCCGAAAGGCATTCCCACGCATGTCGAAGTGAAGCCTCCCGAAGGCGGTCTCAAAGTCCGCAGTTTCATCAAGTGCGAAGCGATCCGTTCGCTGTCGAAGATTCGTCTGGTGAAGCGGATGGGCAGCGTCAGCGAGCGAACGATGGAAGCGGTGGAAGATCGAGTCAGAATCCTGCTCGGACTGTGATTCATGGCTCAATTCGAGGTTCCTCAACCGATCATCTGTTCCCCGTTCCCGGAGCCATCCGAGCACTGGTGGCTCGAAGAAGGAACAGAACCGCGGCGGGAGCCTGGGCGCCGGCCGGCGCATGACCGCTTCGACGAGCTCGCCGAGATCAAGACTGCTGCGGCGGAGCGGTGGGCAGCGGCTGTGAACGCCGACGGACAGTTCGGCCAATGGCGGTACGCGATGGCCCGATCCATTCCACAGGTTCGGGAGATCCTCGATGCCGTCGCGACGCAAACGGCGTGATCGCGGGCGGATCTTCCTGCTCTCGCCGGCCAACGCCGGGGGACCGCGCGGCAAGATGGTGCTCTCGGACCGCGCGAAGTTCGACTTGGCGGTACGCCTTCGATCGGGTCAGGGCGTCGCCATCGGCGAAGTGTTCGCCTTCATCAGCGGCCTCTACTTCAAGGGCAAGCTGGCGTACGCTCTCGAGTTCGCACGGCCGCCCGAACCCGCCAACGATATTGTCGGAAGCGGCGCGCTGGTGATCACTCCGTGCGCGGGGCTTCGGCCAGTTGAGACGGCGATCACGATGGAGGCGCTGCGCGCGTTCGGCGAAGTCGATATCGCGGCCAACGATCCGCGCTACCGGAATCCCCTTCTCGCGAGCGCGAAGGCGCTCGACGGCGAAATCGGCCCCGAGTGCGAGGTCGTGCTCCTCGGCAGCATCGCGTCGGCGAAATACGTCGACATTCTGATCGACGTGTTTGGCGATCGGCTGCTGTTTCCGATTGAGTTCGTGGGCCGCGGCGACATGAGCCGCGGCGGCCTCTTACTCCGATGCGTGCGGGCTGGAGAGGAGCTGACCTACGTGCCGGTGAAAGGCGCGGTTCGCCACGGCCCGCGCCCTCCGAGGCTCGCCCCGATCCGCGGCATCATGACCGCCTGGAAGAAGCGGTGAGCAAAGGCGGGGCAGTTTTCGCTGTCCCGCTGCGACGCTCCGACGGCCTTCGGCACGAAGAAACGAAGGGCACGAAGGCTCTTTATTTGTGGGAGAGCGCGATTATGAAAGCCGTCGTCTCCATGGTTGTTGTGTCATTGTTTGCCGGCGGTGATGACTGTAGCGCACCGCGATTATCGAGTGGCTGCACACACAGTCGATCTTACCCGCGATGACGGGTCTCGGAGAACGATCAACTTCAAACTCCAGCAACGAAAATATTGCTCGTGATCCATTGGCCGCGATTCCTTTCACAAAAAACAAAGAGTTCTCCGTTTCTCCCTTCCTCCTGTTTGATCTTGGTGCGAATGCAGCGTGACAGCGAATGCCGTTGATTAGAATGTCAAAGTGGCAGCCGCTCGGATAGTCATTCCGCCCTCGGGGGATGTCACGCTCAAGGTCGCCGGCAAGGAAATCCGGCTCACCAATCTCCACAAGCTGTTCTGGCGAGAAGAGAAGATCACCAAGGGCGACCTCGTCCAGTACTACGTCGACGTCGCGCCCGTCCTGCTGCCGCATATCCGCGACCGCGCGATGGTGATGAAGCGCTACCCGCACGGCGCCTCGGGCGAGTTCTTCTTCATGAAGCGCGCGCCGGTACCGCGCCCAGACTGGATTCGCACGTGCCGCATCGAGCACGAGTCCGGCAACATCATCGACTTTCCGGTCATCGACGACGTCGCAGCGCTGATGTGGGTGATCAATCTCGGCTGCATCGATTTGAACCAGTGGTACGCGACGTGCGACGACGTGGATCGGCCGGACTATGTGCACTTCGATCTCGATCCCGGGGAGGGCGCGACGTGGGAGAACGTCCTCGAGTCCGGACTGATCGTGCGCGGCGCCCTCGAGGCGCTGGACATGCCCGCGCTCGTGAAGACGACAGGATCGAAAGGCCTGCACGTGTACGTCCCGATCGCGCGCGGTCCGCGTCAGAAAGACGTATGGACGTTTGCGAAAGCGCTTGCCGTGGAGCTCGCGTCGCGGCATCCGCAGCTCATGACGTCGGAATACCGCGTCGCCAAGCGCCCGCGCGGTCGCGTGCTCGTCGACTACAACCAGAACGCGTGGGGCCGCACGCTCGCGTCGATCTACTCGGTCCGACCGCGGCCGCGGGCGCCCGTCTCGACGCCGGTCACGTGGAAGGAAATCGAGAAGGGAGTTCGAATCGAGAATTTCCGGATCGACAACGTTCGCGCGCGGATTGCCAGGGTGGGCGATTTGTGGAAGCCGCTCGTGCGAAAGACTGGCCGAATCGACCTAGGAAAATTCTTCCATCGGCATTCGTAAGGACTTCAGCAAGCAGCAGCCGTCAATCGGCATTTCACCTTGCCCTGAGGATGGCGACGGGCAAGGCGTCGAACGCCTCGCCAAGAAAGATGAACGCGTTGTCGCCCGCCCTTGTGGCGCGCAGCTCTGCGCCGGTGATCACGTTGGAGAAGGTGCGGTCGCGTAACGCCGGGGGCAACAGGAGCCGCGATGTCTTCCAGGCATCGCCTCCGAGCGGCAGCGGATGATCCGCGTCCACGATCCGGGCGCACAGCCGCGGCGCGACGAACAACACGGCGTCGTCGCCTGCGGTTCGCGCGAACCCGACCGCGCCGGCCGGCACGGACACCTCGATCGGTATCGGCACGTACCCGCCGCCGAGGAACACGTTGGGGAGGTCGCGCCGAAGTCGGAGGCCGGCGGCGGTGACGAGCAGCTTGATTCGCCCGTCGGGCCAGTTCCGTGCCGCTTCGGCAATTGCGTTCCGCCGATCGCCGACAGGCTGCGCCAACAGCGCGTCGACTCCGTCGAGCAACCGTGCACGCACCGAAAAATCCACCGGACGACGGTTATCCGGATCGACGAGGCTGAGGTCCCAGAGATCGGTGCCCTGGTAGAAGTCCGGAACACCGGGCGCGCCAATTTTCAACGCGATCTGCGCGAGAGAGTTGATCATGCCGAGCCGCGCCATTCGCTGCTGAAGCGGCAGCATCGCCGCAAGGAAACGCGCGCCGGACGCGCCGGTCAGCGACCGCTGGACGAAATGCCGCAGGGCGGCCTCGTACGGTTCGTTCGAGGTCAGCCAACTCGTGTGGACCTTGGCCTCCTTCACGGCCTTCGTCATGTACTCGGTCAGCCGCTCGGCGAGTGCCGGTGGCGCTTGGGCCGTGTCCGGCGGAAGATCGGCCGGCCACATCCCCACGGCCGCCTGATAGAAGCGGTATTCGTCGACCCGATCGGGCGCCGGCTCTCCCTCGACGAGCGATCGATGCGGCCTGTTGATTCGCATCCACTTCGAGACCTCCCGTCCCCACTCGTCCGGCAGTTCCGAGAGCACGTTGATCCGGGCGCGCACGTCCTCGCCGAGCTTTGTGTCGTGGGTTGCGGTCGCGAGCATCTCGAAGGGCCAGTCGGCGGCGCGCGCTGCGTTCGCATCGTGGAACTCGTCAACCGATCGGCCGAACCGCGACGGGTCGCCGCCGACCTCGTTCAGCGACAGCAGCACGTTGTATCGGTAGAACGCCGTATCCTCGAGGCCCTTTGCCTGTACCGGGCCGGTGTATTGCTGCAGCTTCATCGCGAACTGCAGGCGCGCCCGCGCCTCCTCGTCATCGGCGGGCGGATAGCCGCCACGGCGTTCCTGGCCTGCGGGCGGCTCCTTGTCTTCGTGGATGTCGCGCGGGAGCACGACTTCGCGAAAGAAGTCGAACAGCGTCGACTCCATGGCTGGATTGCGCCGCCGCGCACGAACGATTGCCCGGGACACGACCGCCCGATCCTCGGTCGTCCATCCGTTTTCATCGACGTACGTCCGGTAGACCGGGAAGCAGGCGATCACTTCCGTGATGACGTCGCGGAGCGATTCCAGCGTGAAATCACGCGATTTCCGGTTGCTCTCGCCGATCCGATTGAGCATGTGCGCGAGCACGTTCAGCTCGCTGGCCATCGCCGTGTTCATGATGAGCCGCTTGCTGGCGTACAGCACGTCGTCGAACGGCTCGGTGTGTCCGGTGAGCTTCGCGTAGACCCGGCGCGTGCGCCGCGCCTGCCTCGTGTCGATGAAGATCCCGTTGAGATCGTTCAGGAAGTTGTAGCCGGTCGTGCCGTGCACCGCCCAGCGGCGCGGCAGTCGCTCGCCGCCCGACAGAATCTTTTCCGCGACGACGTAAAACGGTTTGTCCTCGGGGGTGGCTTCCACACCGGCCGAGCGGACCGCCAGCTGCTGAAGCATCACAAAGTACCGCGCCGGATCGAACAACCCGTCCGGGTGATCGACTCTGACGGCATTCACCTTGCCATCGTGAATGAGCTCGCCGAGCAGCCGATGGGTCGCCTCGAATACTTCCGGGTGCTCGACGCGGATGCCGGCCAGCGTGTTGACGTCGAAGAACCTCCGGTAATTTATCTCGTGGGAGGCGGTGCGCCAGTACGACAAACGGTACGCCTGTGCCTCGAGCAGATCGTGAAGCGCGTTGAAGCTTGCGCTGTTGCCGGCCGCGCCGTTGAATTTCTTCACGGCGCAGCCGATTGCGTCGGCGACGCGGGGCTCCTCGGCGACGAGCCGCTCGAGCCTCGCGCGCGCCACTTCCTTTTCGCGCTGGCGTTCCGTCCGCGGATCGGGATGGGTTTCGGTGTACGGTGGCAGCTTTTCGAGCGACGTGATGATGCTGAGGAACTCGTTGAGCTGCGGGTTGCCCTCCCCCAGAACGCCCCGAAGTGTTTCGGCCGCTGCCGCGTACACGCGTGCGGCCTGCCGCGGATCGACCGGCAGCTCGTTATCGAAATATCGCACCACGAGGGTGCTGCCGGTGAACGCGAGTTGAAGCTCGCCCCGTTCGAGCACCTGCCCGTACTGATCGCCCAGGATCGGCAGGAGCAGCTTCGCGTGCAGCTCCTCCTTGACGGGCCGCCAATCGATGTCGAAGAAGGCGGCGGCGGCTGCGCTCGGACCGTTCTCCAAAACATCGTTCCACCATGCGTTGGTTCCCGTTCCAATGCCCATGTGGTTGGGAACGAAGTCGACGACGTGTCCCATGCCGTGCTCCGAGAGCACCCGACTGAACTCGGCGTGCGCGCCAGGGCCACCCACTTCGGGATTGATCTCGTTGTGGTTGCAGACGTCGTAGCCGTGCGTGCTTCCCGGCGAAGCCGTGAAATAGGGCGACGTGTAGCACGCTGCCACGCCAAGCCGCGCGAGGTACGGAACGACGTCGCGGGCCTGAGTCAGCGGAAACGCATGATGTATCTGAAGGCGGTAAGTGCTCGCGGGCACGTAGAGCGGGCGGTTTGAATCAATCACTAATTCTGAATCCCTAATCCCTAATCGCGAATCCCTGATCGTCCAATCAACCTATCCCTAATCGCGAATCCCTAATCGTCGAATCAATCTATCCCTAATCGCGAATCACAAATCCGCGGATCCGTCCATCCGCTAATCGCTGGCGCTTTGAATCAACCACTATTCTGAATCCCTCGCGAACTGCGACGCGCGAATCGCGAACCGCGACTCACCTCTTCCTCAGTATGACTCCGCCGGGCCGCTTGAAGTGAACGATAGGAGGCCCGCTCGTGTCGATCTCCGGCGGCCGCGGGTCGAGTGCAAACAGCGGCTCTTCCGTAGTGAGCACGACCTCCCACTCGGAGCCGCTGTCCAGGCCGAATTCCCCAATTGAACCCAGCCCGACCTCCCCCGCGGACCGGAAACGCACGATTACGCAAAACACGGCCGCACCGTCCGCGCGTCTCAGGGCAATCGTGTCCTCATCGACGGCGAAGGCACATCCTGAGAGATCGGCGGACGCGGAGAGCGCCGGGTTGTCCAACCGCAGCGCGATGAGCGCACGATACAGTTCCCGCACGGCTCTGTGCGCCGGTTGGTCGCGCTCCGTCCAATTCAACCGGCTCCGCTCGAACGTTTCGACGGACTGCGGATCCGGAATGGCGCGCTGCGCCTGCGCGTCGGAGAATTCGGGGAATTCGGCGAATTCGCGACGCCGGCCTGCCGTGACACGTTCTCCGAGGCTCGGCTCGAGGTCGGTGAAATAGCAGAACGGCGTGCGTGCGCCCCATTCCTGACCCATGAACAACAGCGGGGTCATGGGCGCTGTCAGCAACAGCGTTGACGCGGCCCGCCACGATTCGATGGGAATCGCCGTGTTGAGGCGATCCCCCATCGCCCGATTGCCCACCTGATCGTGATTCTGCAGGCAGACGATGAAGCGGTACATGGGGACTCGTGACGGGTCGCTGCCGCGTCCGGCGGCGTGCCGGTCGGACTTCTGTCCTTCGAACAGCCATCCCCGACAGAGCGTCTTCGCAAGCTCCGCCGTCGTGCCCTGGAAATCGCCGTAGTAGCCGAAACTGTCACCCGCGAGGAGACGCCGCACGATGTGATGGAAATCGTCGGCCCACACTCCGTCGAGTCCCCAGCCGCCCTGCGCGGCGTCCTCGACAATCGAGGCGTAATTGCGATCGTCTTCCGCGTGAACGAATATCTGCCGGGCCGACCCGCTGCGGACGTCTTCTGCGATGGTCCGGACGATCGTGCCGCTCTCTTCCTCGAGCAGCGTTTGGACGGCATCGATTCGCAATCCGTCGAGGTGATACTCGCGGATCCAGTGCACGGCGTTGTCGAGGATGAACCGGCGGACCATCGCGGATCCTGGTCCATCGAGATTCACGGCGCTCCCCCACGGAGTCGACCGAGCGTCGGTGAAGTAGCGATCGTTGAACACGCTCATGTAGGCGCCTTCGGGGCCGAAGTGGTTGTAGACGACGTCGAGGATCACGGCGATTCCGAGATGGTGTGCGCGATCGACGAGGCGCCGCAGGTCGTCGGGCCCGCCGTACGCGCGCGACGGGGCGTACAGACAGACGCCGTCGTAGCCCCAGTTACGCGATCCCGGGAAATCCGCGAGCGGCATCAGTTCGACCACTGTCACACCGAGATCCCGCAGACTCTCCAATCGCGTCGTTGCGCCCGCAAACGTGCCCTCGGGAGAAAACGTGCCGACATGCAGCTCGTACACGATGCGATCCGCCGGAGGGCGCCCACCCCAGTGCGCGTCCGTCCAACGAAACGTGGACGGATCGATCACCTGCGAAGGGCCGTGGACGCCGTCTGGCTGGAAGCGCGACGCGGGATCGGGGCGCGGCGCGCCGCCGTCGACGCGATAGCTGTAACGGTCGCCGGGAGCGGCGCGATCGACGATCAAGTCGAAGACCGCGTCGGGATCGCGGGGCGCATGGTATTCGCCCGCGGCGCGGCCGTCGTGGATCACGACCGTGAGGTCGCGCGCGGCCGGAGCCCACACGCGGAACCGTACGCCGTTCGAGAACGGCAGCGCACCAAAAAAGGGGGTGAGCCCCGGGTTCGACCACCTGCTTCGCGAATCGTCAGGGAGTCTGAACCCGGCCCGACCCCAAGAGATCGACGATGCCATAAAGTGGGATGCGTACCCAGTCCGGACGGTTGTTCAGCTCGTAATTGAGCTCATACAGGGCCTTGTCGAGTACGAATACCTCGAGCAGTGCATCGCGCTGCGACGCGACCGCGGGAACGAATAGAGCCCCGGCCGTTGCGGAGAAGTACTCACGGAGGAATGCACTCGTGGTCCATGTTTGCCAGATGCGTGCCCATGTCTCCATGCGATCCCAATCCGATCGACGCGACGCGGTGGCGGCGAACAACCCGGCGTAGGCGGCATAGCCGAACGAGCGCACCATGCCCGCGACATCCTTCAACGGCGACTGTTTCATCCGACGCTCCTGGAGCGAGCGCGCCGGTTCTCCCTCGAAGTCGAGCAGGTAGAAATCCTGCTCGGACCAGAGCACCTGCCCGAGATGATAGTCGCCGTGAACGCGTATCTTCGACGCCGCGAATTGGAACGTCGGAGCTGCACGGACTCTGTCGAGAAGCGTATTCCGCGCATTCAGCAGATGCTTTGCCGTGGACTGCAGATCGACCGACAAGCGCTCCACATTCTCCGCGAGCAGGCTCATCCCCCTGTGCGCCTGCCCCAGCGCGTCGGCCGTGATGAGCTCGAGGTCAGTCTTGGTAAATGGCTCCGGTGCGAACGCGGGATTGCCGCCATCCGACGCCAACGCGAGGTGCATCTCGGCGGTACGGCGGCCGAGCGTTGCCGCGCTTCCCAGGTAGCTCCCGATGGCATGCGCAATCGATTGCGGCGGGCGCGCCTCAATGAGCTCGGTGAAGCTGCGCGGCTCGCGGCCGGCTCTCACCGACGCGCCGCCGACGTCATGAAAGAACCTCGCGACTTCGTTGAGCGCGTGAGACCACCCGTCCCCCTGGCTCGGAACGAGCTGCTGCAGCATGCCGAGCGTCGTGGGCTCTTCACCGGGGCCCAGGTATTCGAATGCGCCGGCAGCCGCGGGCACGCGAGTGAAGCGCACGGTCTCGGTCAAGTGCCGCCCGATCTCGAAGTCGGGGTTGATGCCTTGTTCGAGGCGGCGAAACAGTTTGAGGATCGAACGATTACCGTAAACGATCGACGAGTTGCTCTGCTCGGACGACAATCGGCGGATCGGCGGATCGCTCGCGCCGCTCTGGATTCCCGCGAACGCCGCCGTTTTCGCCGCGCGTACGGTGCCGCGCTTGGTTGAGAGCTGTTCGTCCCGCTCCATCGCGTCGAGCATCGTCTGGGCGAACCGATCATCGAGCCATGCGTCGAATAGAAATCCCTTCTTCGCGCCGGTGATGTTGGCCAGGATCGCGTGCGGCGCCTCCAATTCGAGCGACTGCACGTCGTTGCGGGAGCGGACGGTGAGCGGCAGGAAATACCGTTCACGTCCGCCGTCGACGAACTCGACGTCGACAATCGTGAGGAACAGCGGTTGGGGGGCCCGCCGCAGGACGCCCCAATCGCCGAACCGGGCCTGACGCATGGGACGCGCCTTGCTGCCGAACCATCGCTGCCGCTGCAGGAACGGCATCAACAGGTCGCGTTCGACGAGCGTGCGCACGTTGCCTTCGAGCAGCGTCTCCCACGCGGCGCCGACAAGCAGTGCCGGGCCCTCTGATATTTCCGCCGGCGCCTCGGGTGCCAAGCGCGCCGTGAGCGGTGACGGCGACTGCTGAAGGCGGAACCAGAAGAAGGCGTACGGCGAGAGCGTCAGGAAGTATGGCAGCTCGCCGATTTTCGGGAACTCCGTGAAGCCCAGCATCTCGACCGGGGTCATGCCTTTGAACCGCGAGAGGTCGAGTTCCACGGGTTGCACCGAGCGCGACAGATTCGCCACGCACAGGATGACCTCGTCTTCGTACCGCCGCACGTAAATCAGGATCTTGCGGTTGCGCGCCGGGATGAAGTCGATCGTCCCGCGGCCGAACACACGCGACTGCTTGCGCAGGCCGATCATCCGCTTCATCCAGTTGAGCAGCGAGAACGGGGCGCGCTCCTGTGCCTCGACGTTGATCGCCTGATAGCCGTACACGGGATCCATGATCGGCTGCGCGTAGAGCCGTGCGGGGTCCGCACGCGAGAAGCCGGCATTGCGGTCTCCTGTCCACTGCATCGGCGTGCGGACGCCGTTCCGGTCGCCGAGGTAGACGTTGTCCCCCATTCCGATTTCGTCGCCGTAATACAGGACCGGCGTGCCCGGCATCGAAAACAGCAGCGCGTTCATCAGTTCGATTCGACGCCGGCTGTTCTCGAGCAGCGGCGCGAGGCGCCGCCGAATCCCGACGTTGATCCGCATCTGCGGATCGGCCGCGTAGGCCTGGTACATGTAGTCGCGCTCTTCGTCGGTGACCATCTCGAGCGTGAGCTCGTCATGGTTCCGCAGAAACATGGCCCACTGGCAGTTGTCCGGGATGTCCGGCGTCTGGCGCAGAATCTCGGTGACCGGATGCCGGTCTTCCTGCTGGATCGCCATGAACATCCTCGGCATCAGGGGGAAATGGAACGCCATGTGGCATTCGTCCCCTTCGCCGAAGTACGGGCGGACATCGGCCGGCCACTGGTTCGCCTCCGCGAGCAGCATTCGGTCGCTGTATCGCGAGTCGAGCGCGGCGCGGATCCTCCGGAGGACGTCGTGCGTCTCGGGAAGGTTTTCGCAGATGGTGCCCTCACGCTCGATGAGGTATGGCACGGCGTCGAGGCGAAGGCCGTCCACGCCGCGATCGAGCCAGAAGTACATGACCCGAAGAACCGCGTCGAGCACTGCTGGGTTGTCGAAGTTCAGATCGGGCTGATGATGGAAGAACCGATGCCAGTAATACGCCTTCGCGACATCGTCCCAGCTCCAGTTGGAAGTTTCGGTGTCGGTGAAGATGATCCGGACGCCCTGGTATTTCTGATTCGTGTCGCTCCATACGTAGAAGTCGCGTTCCGGCGACCCTGCAGGGGCGCGGCGCGCCGCCTGGAACCAGGGGTGCTGATCGGACGTGTGATTGATCACGAGCTCGGTGATCACGCGAATGTCGCGTCGGTGCGCTTCGTCGATGAAGCGATCGAAATCGGCGAGCGTGCCGTAGCTCGGATGGATGTTCTCGTAATCGGCAATGTCGTACCCGTCGTCGCGCAGTGGCGACGGGTAGAAGGGCAGCAGCCACACGGTGTTGATGCCGAGCCTCTGGAGGTATTCGAGCTTTTGCGTCAGGCCGGCGAAGTCGCCGATGCCATCGTTGTTGCTGTCGAGAAACGCACGGACGTGCGCCTGATAGATGACCGCGTCTTTGTACCAGAGAGGATCAGTCGACATCAGCGCATCGCCGGATTTGCCAAAACTGCCATGATTGCCACAATTGCCACAATTGCATTTCTTCCCTGTTGTCGAGTCCTCCGGCGATTCTGGCAATTGTGGCAATTATGGCAATGCTACGTTGAGGATGTGCGCCACGCGCGACTGCGGATCGAGGCGAACGTAGTTCCATTCGCCGCGCCAGAAATAGCGCTCGCCCGACAGCATGTCGTGGACCTCGACCGAGTCGAACGGCGAGAGGCCCCACGCGTCGAGCGGCAACTGGACGAAGCCGTGCTGCATGTTGAACGGATCCAGGTTGACGACCACCATCACGGTGTCGCGCCGATCCGCCGATCGCTTGGTGTAGGCGAGGAGCTCCGGGTTGTCGGTCTGCTGGAACGTCAGCCCCCAGTCGTGCTGCAACGCTGGATGATCGTGGCGGATGGCATTGATCTGACTGATCAGCTCCGCGAGACTGCCCGCCTGATGATAGTTGCGGTGCCGAATCTGGTACTTCTCGGAGTCGAGGTACTCCTCGCTGCCTTCGCGCACCGGTACGTTCTCGGCCAACTCGAAGCCGCTGTAGATCCCGTACGAGGCGCCGAGCGTCGCCGCAAGCACCAGTCGCACCTGGAACGCGGAACGCCCGCCCCGCTGAAGATAGCTGTGGAGGATATCGGGCGTGTTCGCGAACAGGTTCGGGCGCATGTACTCCCGCGCGTCGGTCTGGGTGAGCTCCGTGAAGTAATCGGTCAGCTCCGCTTTCGTATTGCGCCACGTGAAATAGGAGTACGATTGCGAGAAGCCGCACTTTGCCAGATAGCGCATGACCTTCGGACGCGTGAAGGCCTCGGAAAGAAAGATCGTCTCCGGGTGCTCGCGTTTCAACTCGCGGATGGTCCATTCCCAGAACCGGAACGGCTTGGTGTGCGGGTTGTCGACGCGGAAGATTTTCACGCCATGACCGATCCAGAACTGGAACACGGCCTTCAGCTCGTGCCAGAGGGCTTGCCAGTTCTCGGACTCGAAGTTGATGGGATAGATGTCCTGATACTTCTTGGGCGGATTCTCGGCGTACTTGATCGTGCCGTCTGGACGGTGTCGGAACCATTCGGGGTGCTCGCGAACGTACGGATGATCAGGGGATGCCTGGAACGCGATGTCGAGGGCGATCTCCAGGCCGTGCGCCGCGGCGGCCGCCACAAAGCGGTCGAAATCCTCGATCGTACCGAGCGCGGGCTCGATCGCCATGTGCCCGCCTTCCTCGGATCCGATTGCCCACGGACTGCCGGGCTCACCGGGCTCGGGCGTCAGCGAGTTGTTGCGTCCTTTGCGGAAGCTCCGGCCGATGGGATGGATGGGGGCCAAATAGAGCACGTCGAATCCCATGGAGGCGACATAGGGAAGCATGCTCTGCGCCTCGTCGAACGTGGCGCTGCGAGTGGGATCGGGGCCCGCCGATCGAGGAAACATTTCGTACCACGCGCCGAAACGCGCACGTTCCCGCTCGACCGACACTTCCAGCACGCGCTCGAAGCGGGTCGTCGAATGGCCCGTTGGACGTCCGCCCGCGATCGTCCGCAAGTCTTCGCGCAACGCCTCAGCGACCCGTGCATCGTTCGGTGTCGTCGTATCGGCGAGAACCCTGGCCCGCTCAGGCGACACTGATTCGACGATCGCGGCTCCTTCGAGCAGCTCCGACGACACGTCCTGTCCGGCGCCGACCTTGTTCGACAATTCGTGCCGCCAGCTCGCGAAGCGGTCTATCCAGCCTTCGATCGTGTATTCGTATCGACCGAGCGCCTCGACGACGAATGCAGCGGCCCAGCTGTCATTCTCGACAAACTCCATCGCCACTTCGCGCCAGTCCGCATCACCCGCCCGGCGATACAGCACCGCAGCCGCAAGTACGTCATGCCCATCGGCATGAATGTCCGCCGTGACACGAACCGTCTCGCCGACCGTCCGCTTGATTGGAAAGCGCCCGCAATCGACCTGCGGCCGAACGTTTTCCACGACGACCCTCCGAGCGAGCGAGGGATCGAGGGAGGACGCACGGACGGACGCCGCGGTCTGACGCTTCAGCTTCGCGGAGTGTTTCGCCTTTGAATCTGCAATCGCCATTCAGCAATCAGCAATCAGCAGTCAGCAGTCAGCAATCAGCAATCAATAGACTCCCATGGGTCCCCAGTCTTCCGCCCGCCGAAGGTCCTCGCGCCGGCAATTCAGCTTCAGCACCGCCATCGAGCGCGGCAGGAGCTCGTAGCGGCCGCCCGCGCGGAGCCGCCGCGACGGCGCCCATGGATCCGCAGTATCGATGAGGGTTTCCCAGCGCTCTTCGGGAGCGGTCATCGGCAACGTGAACGCGATTGGCTGATCCGATCCGTTGAGGAGCAGCAGGAGCGTGTCGCCGATGATCCGTGCGCCCCGTTCATCGACTTCGCCGATCGCATCACCGTTCAGCCGCACGCCCAGGCAACGGACATCCGGCGAGTTCCACGTCTCGTCTGTCATCTCATGGCCTGACGGATCGAGCCACGCGATGTCGAGGACGTCCGCGCCGCGGATTCCGCGTCCCTGAAAGAACTTGCGCCGACGCAGCACCGGGTGGTCCTTGCGGATGCGAATCAGACGACGGGTGAACTCCAGGAATTCGCGCCGCTCCGGCGTGGTCTCCCAGCACGTCCAGCTGATCGGGTTGTCCTGGCAGTACGCGTTGTTGTTGCCGTCCTGCGTCCGACCGAGCTCGTCGCCGCCGCTGATCATCGGGGCGCCAACCGAGAGCAACAGCGTGGCCATCAGATTGCGACGCTGCCGATCACGGAGCTCCAGCACGCGGCGATCGTCGCTCGAACCCTCGACGCCGCAGTTCCAGCTCAGATTGTGATTCTCCCCGTCGGCGTTCTGCTCGCCGTTCGCATCGTTGTGCTTGCCGTTGTAGCTCACGAGATCGGCGAGCGTGAACCCGTCGTGCGCCGTAATGAAATTGATGCTCGCGTACGGCCGCCGGCCGCTCTGCTCGTACAGATCACTGCTGCCCGACAGGCGCGTCGCGAGCTCCGAGACGACGCCCGGATCCCCTCGCCAGAACCGCCGCACCGCGTCGCGGTACTTCCCGTTCCATTCCGTCCATTTCGTGGGGAAGTTGCCGACCTGGTAGCCGCCTTCGCCGAGATCCCACGGTTCGGCAATGAGCTTCACCTGCGACAGCACGGGATCCTGATGAATGATGTCAAAGAACGCACCCAGCTTGTCGACGGCATGCAACTCACGAGCCAGTGCGCTCGCCAAATCGAATCGGAACCCGTCGACGTGCATCTCCTTCACCCAGTACCGAAGGCTGTCCATGATCAGCTGGAGGACGCGCGGGCTGCGCATGTTCAGCGTGTTGCCGCATCCGGTGAAGTCCTGGTAGTAGCGCGGCTCGTTCGGCAGCAGCCGGTAGTACGACGTGTTGTCGATGCCGCGCAGAGACAACGTCGGGCCCGCGTGGTTCCCTTCGGCCGTATGGTTGTAGACGACGTCGAGAATGACTTCGAGTCCCGCGGCGTGCAGCGCGCGCACCATCATCTTGAACTCGCGCACGGCATCTTGCGGCGATGACGAAGTTGCGTAACGCACGTCGGGCGCGAAATACGACAGGGTGTTGTAGCCCCAGTAATTGCTCAAGCCGCGCTGCACGAGGTGCCAGTCGTCCATGTGGTGGTGGACGGGCATCAGCTCCACGGCGGTGACGCCCAGCGACGTGAGGTGACGGATGGCTGGTTCGGATGCGAGTCCGAGATACGTTCCGCGCAGCCCCTCGGCGACGTAGGAATTCAGCTTGGTGAATCCCTTGACGTGCATCTCGTAGATCAGTGTCTCGTGCCACGACGTGCGGAGCGGGCGATCGTCGCCCCAGGTGAACGCGTTGTCGATCACCGCCGCCAACGGAGCGTATGGACCGCTGTCCCGGTCGTCGAACGTCGTGTCATCGGATCCGAATTTGAATCCAAAGAGCGACTCGTGCCATCGCACGGTCCGTCCGACGACCTTCGCGTACGGATCCATCACGAGCTTGTGCGGATTGAACCGATATCCCATGTGCGGCGCGAACGGGCCGTGGATCCGATACCCGTACAATTGCCCGGGGCGTACGTCGGGTAAATAGCCGTGCCACACCATGTCGGTGTGCTCGGGCAGCGGAATGGTGACCGATTCGACCTCGGCGTCAACCGAATCGAACAGGCACAGCTCGACGCGCGTGGCATGTTCCGAGAAGATCGCGAAGTTGACGCCGACGCCGTCCCAGGTGGCGCCGAGCGGGTAAGGGGCTCCCGGCCAGACGCGCATATTGGTCGTAGGCACAGAAGGATTTAGGTACCACGTTAAAGGCCGGGGTTGCAAGAAACTCGGCCGTGCGGTTGGCGCTTTTCTAAATGACGATCCGCGAATCCGACGCCCGTGTGCTCGCCGCGCTCCGGAAATGGAGCGTCCTGCTCGACAGCGCCTTCCGCGTGCCTGGCACGTCGATGACGTTCGGGCTCGATCCGATCCTCGGGCTGATTCCCGGCCTTGGCGACCTGACCTCTCCGCTTTTCGCGGGGCTCTTGCTCTTTCATGCCGCCCGCATGCGGATCCCGCGGGTCGTGCAGGTGCGCATGGTCGTGAATGCCCTCATCGACTTTGCGGTCGGCTTTATTCCTGTGCTCGGTGACATCTTCGATTTTGGCTGGAAGGCGAACGTGAAGAATCTCGCGCTCCTCGAGCGTTACGCGCACAGCGGAGCGAAGGCGGCGCTTGGTGACTGGCTGTTCGTGTCCGTCGTGATTGGCGTGCTGCTCGCAGCCGCCCTGATTCCGATCCTGTTCGCCGCCTGGTTGCTGTGGCACGTGCGGCTAATCTGAATCAGCGGCTGCGCTGAAACGGCGAGACGCGCCACCGCGGCTCGCGTCTCCATGTATGAAGCCGTGGGCTCGTCTCGCGAGGCAGCGAAGGACCTCGATTCATTCCCCCAGCAGCTCACCGAAGGACTGCAGGTCTTCGACGTGATCGCAAATCGCCTTCAGCATCATCAGCATCGGGACGGCGAGCACGGTGCCCCACAGGCCCCAGACCCAGCTCCAGAACATGAGGCCGATGAAGATCGCGACGGGATTCATCTGCGCCGCACGCCCGATGAGCATTGGGGTCAGCAGGAACCCCTCGAGGCTGGTGATCACGAACGCCGCGCCGCACACCAGCACGGTCCGCCATACATCGTCGAACTGCATGAAGGCGACGACACCGAGGCCGCCGGTTACCACCACCGGCCCGAGGTACGGAATGGTATTGAAGATGCCGGAGAGCAATCCCCACAAGACGTAATGGTCGAGCCCCAGCCACCACAGCGCGGTCGCGGTCGCGACGGCGACAAGAAGGCTCGTCAGCACTTGGACGCGCATGAAGCTCGCGATCTGGAGATTGATATCGTCGAGGATCTGCACGGTGATCTTCTTGCTCGTGAAGGTCGGCCCCGCGATCTTGACGAACTTGCGTTTGTACAGGTCGCCGGTTACCAGGAAGAAATACACGAGGAATAACACCAGCACCAGCTGCGCGGCGAAGTTGAACAGGCTGACGCCACCCGACCAGATGTAATCGCTCACGCGGAACGTGGGCTCGACCACCTCCACCTTCTGCACGCCGCGCGCGGCGGGCGTCGGCGTGTTTCCCGGAGTCGTAGTGGCTTCCTGGGCGGCACGGTCGATCTCCTTCGCGGCCTGCTGCACCTTTGCGAGCGCGCTCTCGGAAGCCGCCTGCCGGTTCGTGCGGATTCGGTCGCGTGCTCGCTGGGCGGCTTCCGGCACGCTGTTCAGCACCGACATCGCCTGATCGCTGAGCGTGTAGCCACCGACTCCGACCGCGCCGACGAGCAGAACGACGGCGATGGCGGCGCCAATCGCCCGCGGCACTCGAACGCGGAACAGCGTCGACACGATCGGCTCGAGCGAATAGCTGATGAGTATGCCGAGCACGATCGGAATGAGAACGGCCTGGGCGTACTGGAGGAAGTAGACGCCAGCGACGACGGCGATGATCGTCAGCGAGACGCTTCGGACGTCGACCGGCATCCGGATGAGCAAGGGCTCCGGCTCCGGTGCGTTGTCCTTGTCCTTGTCAACGTCCTCTGCGGCCATCGGGTCTGCGGCGAAATTGTACCGCAGTGACGCGGTTGAAATCCTTTCCGACGGTCAATAATTCCGTCGTGACCCAGTGCGACGCCTTCGGTTGCGTATGAACGTCTCCGAATTCCAGTTCGACCTGCCCGAAGAACTGATCGCGCAGACCGCACTGCCGCGAGGGACGTCGCGCCTGCTCGTGCTCGAGCGCGACGCCGGTACGGTGCAGCACCGGAGTGTGTCGGATCTCCCGGCCATTCTGCGCGCTGGCGACCTGCTCGTCGTGAACAACACACGGGTCTTTGCCGCACGACTGCTGGGCCACCGGGTTCCGAGCGGCGGCGCGGTGGAATGTCTGCTCCTGGAGGCACCCAGCCGACGCGAGCCGCCCGCCGAACCACGAACGACGCACCGGGACTCGCGCGAAGTGCACGCTCTCGTGCATCCCGGACAGAAGCTCAGGCCGGGCGCCCTGATGCGTTTTGATGGGGAAGCGGGCGTTCTGATGGGCGAAGTGCTCGATCGGCACTTTCACGGCCGGCGGACGATCCGGCTGTGGAGCGAATCGGGTCGCGCGGTCGACGAACTGGTCGATGCGCTTGGCCACATTCCTTTGCCCCCCTACATCCGCCGCGGCGACACCTCCAACGATCGCGATCGCTACCAGACGATCTTCGCGCGCGTACGGGGATCGGTCGCGGCTCCGACAGCGGGATTGCATTTCGACGAGAGGCTGCTCGCGGCGCTCGCCGAACGCGGGATTGATCGGACGGAGATCACCCTGCACGTGGGCTACGGAACGTTCAAGCCGGTTCGTGTCGAGCGCATCGAGGATCACGTCGTCGATCCCGAGTACTACGACATTCCCGACAGCACGGCTGCCGCAATCGCGCGGGCGCGCGACGAGCGACGACGGATCATCGCCGTGGGCACGACGACGACGCGGGCGCTCGAAGATGCCGCAGAACGAGGCGGCGGGCGAGTCGGCGCGGGCGCCGCGATGGCGTCGCTCTTCATCTACCCCGGTCATCAGTTCCGCGCGATTGACGGTCTCCTGACCAACTTTCATCTGCCGGGGTCGTCGCTGCTGATGCTCGTCGCGGCGTTCGCGAGCCGTGAGCGCGTGCTGTTGGCTTACCGCGAAGCGATCGAACGGCGCTACCGCTTTTACAGTTACGGTGACGCCATGTTGATTGTGTAGCCGCGCCCGACGACGGGTTGAACGGGCCCACGGCTGACAGCACGGCACACGAAGCTCACGAAGAACCTGACTGAAACAATTGGTCAGCCGTCGTCCAGTTCAGCGTGGGTTGCACCCGCACGTCGTTGTATTCTCAACAGCGTGAAATTCGATTACGAGGATTTCGATCTCTCCGGTCTGCGGACCTATCCGCTGGCGTCGCGCAAGAGCAAGGCAAACGCTTCTGACTTTGCGACGCCGCTCCGCGGCGCGGCGCTGAAGCCGTTTTTCGAGTCGTTGCCACGCATTCTCGCCGCCGGCGATTTCAAAGCGGTCGTCGATGCCATCAAGTCGGCGCACGCTGGTGGACGCGGCATCGTCTGGGGACTCGGCGCGCATGTGATCAAGACCGGTTTGGGGCCTGTCATCGTCGACCTGATGGAACGCGGATACGTCTCGGCGCTCGCGACCAACGGCGCGGGAGTGATCCATGATTTCGAGCTCGCCCTCTCGGGCGGGACGTCCGAGGACGTCGACGAGGCCCTCGGACCCGGCCGCTTCGGGATGGCAGAGGAAACCGGGCGGCTGCTGAACGCGGCGATCAACGATGGTGTCACGCAGGGGCTCGGTCTGGGCCAGGCCGTCAGCCGGCGGCTGCAGGAAATGCAGCCGGCTCACGCATCGATCAGCCTTCTTGCCGCCGCGGCGAGGCTCGAGATCCCTGTGACGGTCCATGTCGCGATCGGAACGGACATCATTCACATGCAT
Organism: Acidobacteriota bacterium; assembly: GCA_046735635.1. GTDB lineage: Bacteria > Acidobacteriota > Vicinamibacteria > Vicinamibacterales > 2-12-FULL-66-21 > JALZOC01. Next base: position 33,873 of record JBKPTT010000167.1, read on the forward strand.
CCCGATGCCTCGGGCGCTGCGCTCGGCGAGGGAAGCCTGCGCGATTTTCGATACTTCGTGTCCAACGTCGCGCGCCTCGCCGGCGGCGTCTTCCTGAACTGCGGGTCGGCGGTCGTGCTGCCCGAAGTGTTCCTGAAGGCCGTTGCCCTTGCACGCAATCGGGGACTCTCTCTCGAAGGCCTGACGACCGTGAACCTCGATTTCACCAGGCTCTATCGTCCGCAGACCAACGTGGTCTCACGTCCCGTCGCCGGCATCGGGAAGGGCTATTCACTCGTCGGTCACCACGAGATCATGATCCCGCTGCTCGCCGCGGCGCTGTCGGACTAGGCTGGCCCGAGTTCCTCGGGCGCAGGCTCGCCTGAAGGCCAGCACTACCGAGAGGCTGTCCCGGCGAACCGCGAACCGCGAACCGCGTCTGTTATAATCAACGGTTCCTGCCGGTGTAGCTCAGTTGGTTAGAGCACGCGGCTCATATCCGCGGAGTCCGGGGTTCAAGTCCCTGCACCGGCACCAATAATTCTTCGCTGAAATGCTGATTGCTGATTGCTGATTTCTGAATTCTGATTTCTGAATTAAATCAGCAATCAGCAATCATCCTTCAGCACTTCTTTATGCTCCTGGATCGCGTGCGGCGCACCATCGAACGCCACGGGCTCGTGGCGAGAGGCGAACGCGTGCTCGTCGCATTGTCGGGCGGCCCCGATTCGGTCGCGCTCGTCGACCTGCTCCTGGAGCTGCAGTCGGCCGGCGATCTGACGGTTGCCGGGGTCGCGCATTTCAATCACCAACTTCGCGGCGCTGATGCCGACGCGGACGAACGCTTCTGCCGCGAGCTCGCGGCGTCGCTCTCGCTCTCCATCGAGGTGGGCACGGCTGATGTCCGTCGCGCCGCCCGCCAGAGCGGTCGATCGATTGAAGATGCCGCACGCGCCATCCGATACGAATTCCTGGAGCGGGCAGCCACGAGCCTGAATGCAGACGTCATCGCCGTGGGGCACAGCCGTGACGACCAGGCGGAAACGTTTCTCCTCCGCCTCGTCCGGGGCGCCGGTCCGCGCGGCCTCGGCGGAATCTTTCCACGAGCCGGCCGTGTCGTGCGTCCGCTCCTGGAGATCCCTCGAGACGATCTGCGCGAGTACGCGGACGGGCGCGGCCTGAAATGGCGCGAGGACGAGACCAATCGCGATCTGACAATCCCACGCAATCGCGTTCGCCACGAGCTCATCCCTTATCTCCAGCGAGAGTTTTCGCCAGGGATTGTCGAGGTGCTCGCGCGCGAGGCGGCCATTGCGCGAGACGATGACGATCGCCTCGAGCGGGAAGCAATCGATTTGGCGACTTCGATCGTCTTAAGAGATACAGGCGGAACAATCGAGCTCGACGCCGCCGCGCTGCGGCAGCTTCATCCGGCGCTTCAGGCCAGGGTGGCGCGCCGCGCGTTGTCGGCGGTGAGCGCCGCCGGGCACATCGGGTTCGATCAGGTTCAACGTGTGTTGGATCTTGCGCGGGGACGCCGGCAAGACGGGTCGGTGAGCCTGCCGGGCTGTCAGGTTTCGTTGGCGACGGGCCGGATCGTCGTCGGACCCGCGCTGGACCGAGGATCGGGCCCGCCGAACTCTTTCCGGATTCCGCTGTCTATTCCTGGTGAGGTTCGATTGGATCATCAGGGCTGGGCGGTGTCGGCGGAGCGCGCAGCCTCGGCGGGGGTGGCAATCGCCCCGGGCAGTGGACGCGCCGTGGTTGTCGCCGTTGCGGCTTCACCGTTGACGCTTCCCCTGGCGGTGCGGTCGCGGCGCCCCGGCGACCGCTTCCGGCCGCTCGGGCAGATCGGTCGGAAGAAGCTGCAGGACTTCCTCGTGGACCGCAAAATTCCACGGGAAACGAGGGACTCCCTGCCGCTGGTCGTTGACGGGGATGACAGAATTGTGTGGGTCGTGGGGCAGTCGGTGGCGGAGGATTTTCGCGTCACGGAGCCCGCACGAGGCGTGATACTCTTGAAAGCAAGGCGGTTAGGAGGCCTAGGTTGAATTCGACCCTCAAGAGCTTACTGTTCTGGATGGTCCTCGTCGTGGTCGGGGTCCTCATCTGGAACTTCTCGAACGCGTTTGCCAGCAAATCGGAGAACCAGTTGGCGTTCTCGGAGTTCCTGGCCAAGGTCGACGCCAACCAGGTCGAGTCCGTGGTCATGGTGGGCCACGAGATCACGGGCAGCCTTACCGGCGGCAACGAGAAGTTCCGCACCTACGCGCCTGATTACGTCGGGCTCCCGAATAAGCTCCAGGAAAAGGGCATCAAGATCCAGGCGAAGCCCGAGACGACGAGTCCGTGGGCGACGCTTCTGTATTCGTGGGCGCCCATCCTCCTGATGATCGGGTTCTGGATCTTCATCATGCGGCAGATGCAGAGCGGCGGGAACAAGGCCCTGTCGTTCGGAAAGAGCCGCGCGAAGCTCTCGTCGAGCTCTCAGAAGAAGGTGACGTTCAAGGACGTCTCCGGCGTTGACGAGGCGAAGGAAGAGCTGCAGGAGATCATCGAATTCCTCAAAGAGCCGCAGAAGTTTCAGAAGCTCGGCGGCCGTATTCCCAAGGGCGTCCTGTTGATGGGCCCTCCGGGAACGGGCAAGACGCTCCTCGCGCGCGCGGTGGCGGGCGAAGCGAACGTGCCGTTCTTCTCCATCAGCGGGTCCGACTTCGTCGAGATGTTCGTCGGCGTCGGCGCCTCCCGTGTGCGCGATCTGTTCGAGCAGGGAAAGAAGAACGCTCCCTGCATCGTGTTCATCGACGAGATCGACGCGGTCGGACGGCATCGCGGCGCGGGCCTCGGCGGCGGTCACGACGAGCGCGAGCAGACGTTGAACCAGCTCCTCGTCGAGATGGATGGCTTCGAATCGAACGAAGGCGTGATTCTCGTTGCGGCGACGAACCGTCCGGACGTCCTCGATCCGGCGCTGCTCCGCCCCGGCCGATTCGATCGGCGCATCGTGGTGAATCGTCCCGACGTCAAGGGACGCGAAGGCATCCTGGCGGTGCACACCAAGAAGATTCCGCTCGCCGACGATGTGAACATCCACGTGCTCGCCCGCGGGTCGTCGGGCTTCTCGGGCGCGGATCTCGCGAATCTGGTGAACGAAGCGGCGCTGAACGCCGCGCGGTACAACCAGAAGGTCGTCCGCATGGTCGACTTCGAGTTCGCCAAGGACAAGGTGATGATGGGATCGGAGCGCCGGTCCATGATCATCAACGACGAGGAGAAGAAGGTCACGGCGGTCCACGAAGCCGGGCACGCGCTCCTCGCGATGGTGCTGCCGCACGCCGATCCGGTCCACAAGGTCACGATCATCCCGCGCGGGATGGCGCTTGGCGTCACGATGCAGCTGCCGGTCGAGGACAAGCACAACTACTCGCGCGACTATCTGTACGATCAGATCTCGATCCTCCTTGGCGGCCGTATCGCCGAGGAGATTACGATCAACGGAATCACGACCGGCGCCGGCAATGACCTCGAGCGATCGACGGAGCTCGCGCGCAAGATGGTCTGCGAGTGGGGCATGAGCGACGCGATGGGCCCGCTCACCTTCGGCAAGAAGGAAGAGCAGATTTTCCTCGGCCGCGAGATCGCGCAGCATCAGGACTACAGCGAGGACACCGCGATCCGCATCGATCACGAGATCAAGCGCATCGTCACGAGCAACTACGAGCGGGCGCGCAACGTCCTCGAGCAGCACCGGCCCGCGCTGCTCAGAATCGCGGAGGAGCTGCTCGCGCGCGAAGTCCTCGACTCCGAGCAGGTCCGCCGCATCATCGCCGGCGAGCAGCTCGAGGAGCACAAGCCCGCGAACGTGGCCTCGGCGACCGACGACGGCTCCAAGAAGCCCGCGAAGGAGCGTCCGTCAATCGTCCCGCCGCTTCCGCCGCTGAACAAACCGCTCCCTCAGGAATAGAATCGCGGCTGTTCCTTCACGCAAGCACTACGTCGTTCCGCTGCCGGGACGTCCCCCTCTCGAACTCGGCGCGCGTACGCTGGTGATGGCGATCCTCAACGTTACGCCCGATTCATTCTCGGACGGCGGCGTTCGATTCGACCCGGCGCGCGCTATCGAGGACGGCCTGCGTATGCTCGAACAGGGCGCCGACATCCTCGACGTGGGCGGCGAATCGACCCGCCCGGGTGCGGAACCGGTGCGGGCCGACGAGGAGATGCGACGGGTGCTGCCAGTAGTCGAGCATCTGTCGGCCCGAGGCGCGATCGTGTCGATCGACACCTACAAGTCAGTCGTCGCCCGCGAGGCGCTGGCGAGAGGCGCCGCGATCGTGAATGACGTGCATGCGCTTCGTGCAGATCCTCAGCTGGCCGCGGCGGTCGCGGAATCGGGCGCGGCCGTCGTATTGATGCACAACCGTGGCACGCCACGCGACATGTATCGGAACGCGGTGTACGAGGACGCGGCGCGCGAGGTGTCGACTGAGCTTGGCGCCGCGATCGAGGATGCTTTGAGCGGCGGCATCCCGCGCGACTCCATCATCGTCGATCCAGGGATCGGATTCGCGAAACGTGCGGCACATTCGTTCGAGGTCCTGGCCGGACTTGACGAGCTGTGGATGCTCGACCGTCCGATCCTGGCGGGACCGTCGCGGAAGTCGTTCCTGAAAGAAGCAATAGGGGATCGTCCCGCCTCAGGGCGTGACTGGGCGACGGCTGCGGCCGTTGCGGCCAGCGTGCTCCTCGGCGCGCACATCGTCCGGGTGCACGACGCGGCGCACATGGCCGATGTCGTTCGGGTCGCCGACCGCATTGCCGCCGCCGCTCGCCCGTTCCCGCGGTCCTTCAGATAAGCTATCCCTGCCATGATGGAACTGATCGGCAGCTTCCTTCGGCGGGCGCCGTTCGGCTGGTGGGATCTGCTCGATGTTGCAATCGTTTCGGTCCTGATCTACGAGTTCCTCAAGCTGATCAGAGGCACGCGTGCCGTGCAGATGGGCGTCGGAACGCTCCTGATCGTCGGCATGTTCTATGTGTCTCGACTGGCACCCCTGCAGACGGTCAACTGGCTCATCCGCAACATCCTCGTGTACGTCGCGTTTGCGGCGATCGTCATTTTTCAGTCGGATATCAGGCGCGCGCTCGCGCACTTCGGTCAGGCGCCGTTCTTCCGCTATTTCAACCGCCAGGAAGCCGCCCAGGAGACGATCGAAGAGATTGTCGTGGCCGCCACCATGCTGTCGTCGCAGCGCGTGGGGGCGATCGTCGCAATCGAACGGGACATCGGCCTGCGGAACTACATCGAAAGCGGCATCCCGCTCGACGCGATCCTGACCTACGACCTGCTCGTCACCATCTTCCATCCCGGTTCGGCGCTTCACGATGGCGCCGTGATCCTTCAAGAGGATCGCGTGGCGGCCGCAGCGTGCTTCCTGCCGCTCACGGTGAACCCGCGGGTCAGCCGAGAGCTCGGAACCAGACACCGCGCAGCGATCGGCCTCACCGAGGAAGGGGACGCGGTGGCCGTGGTGGTGTCGGAGGAGACCGGCCAGATCTCGCTGGCAATCGACGGCAAGATTCAGCGCGGTTTGACACCCGATCAATTGAGGGAGCGGATGCGGTCGCTCGTGACGCTCCGCCGTTCCAGCCGGCGCGATATCGGCGTGCGCGCATACGATGTATAGCCCATTCCGCCACATCGGGCTGAAGGTCGTTGCCGTCGCACTCGCCGGCCTGCTCTGGCTCATCGTCGCCGGCGATCACCTCGTCGAGCGAAGCATTCGGGTGCCGCTCGAGTTCCGCAACATCCCCAATGAGCTCGAGATCGTCGGAGATCCGCCGACGACGGTCGATGTTCGCCTGCGCGGGTCGTCGTCGCAGCTCGCGCGGCTGGAGCCGCGTGAGGTGGTCGCCGTGCTCGATCTTGGCGGTGCTCGTCCCGGGTCGCGTATGTTTCATCTGCGCAATGACGCCGTGCGCACGCCGTACGGCGTCGACGTTGCGCAAGTCGTGCCGGGCACGCTCGCAGTCGATCTGGAGAAGTCGGGCCGCCGAACCGTTCCTGTTTCCCCTGCTCTCGACGGCGAACCGGCGCCCGGATTTGTGATCGGCAAGGTCACCGTCGATCCGCCCACTGTGGAGGTCGCCGGGCCGGAGAGTCGACTGAAGCAGCTGACCAGCGCCACCACCGAGCCGGTCGCCGTCGACGGGCGAAAGGAGAAGTTCAGCGATCAGATTACCGTCGGCGTCACCGATTCCGCCGTCCGGCTGGTGCAGGCGCAGAACGCGCGCGTAACGGTCGAGATTCTGCCCGCGCCGGTGGAGCGCGAGCTCGCAGGCGTTCCGATACGAATGCGTAACCTTGCTCAGGGGCTCAGCGCGACGGTGCAGCCGACGCTGACGCGCGTGACCGTGCGCGGCCGGCGCGAGGCGCTCGGCGATCTTCGCGCCGGATCGATCGAGGCGTTCGTGGACCTTGCCGGGCTGGCGCCTGGCCGGTACAATCTTCGGGTCCAGGTGGATCCTTCACAAACATTTGGTGTCAGCTCAATCGACCCCGCCGTCGTCGACGTCACCATCAAGTAAGCGGCTCGCGGCCGGCGGTCAGCGATTCGAGGATCGAATGACTCACCCATTCGACGATCCACTTCGTCAGATCCGCGGTGCTCAGCCTCCTCGGCGCGAGACCATGGCTCCGCTGCTCGCCCGCCGATCTGACAAAGTAGTGGATCAGATTGATTCCCGATTAGACAGGGATTAGCGATTAGGGATTAGGGATTCGATTTCAATCATGCCCCCCCGGCTTTTCGGTACGGACGGCGTGCGCGGCAAGGCAGGTGAATACCCCCTCGATCATGACACCGTGGCGCGGCTCGGGGCCGGGCTCGTTCGCGCGATGGGAGGCGACGGGCGGACGCTGAAGTTCGTCGTCGGCCGCGACACCCGCGAGTCGGGCGAATGGATCGAGCGCGAGCTCGCGCGCGGCGTGCGTGCAGCGGGTGCCCATCTTACAAGTGCGGGCGTGATCCCGACCCCTGCCGTCGCGTACGTGACGCGGGCCATGAGCTTCGATGCGGGCCTCGTGATTTCGGCGTCGCACAATCCGTTCGAAGACAACGGCATCAAAGTGTTCTCGGGGAAGGGGGAGAAGTTCACCGAGACGTTCGAGCGCGCCGTCGAGGCGATCGTGGACGACCGGAGCTGGTCGGTCGGCGGATCGGCGGATTTGCCCGTCGAGCGCAGCGACGTCATCGACGCCTACATCGCACACGCCCGTGTCGCGCTGCCGGAACCGCATCGGTTGGGGAAGCTCAGGATTGCCGTCGATACGGCCAACGGCGCCACCACCACGGTCGCGCCGCGGCTGTTCCGCGATCTCGGATTCGACGTGCACCTGATTGGGGCCTCGCCGGACGGCCGCAACATCAACCTTGGATGCGGATCCACTCACGCCGAGCACCTCGCGAAGGCCGTACGCGATCAGGCGTGCCAGATGGGGGTCGCGTTCGACGGCGACGGGGACCGCGCGATTTTCGTCGACGCGGACGGGCGCATCGTGGACGGCGATGCCGTCATGCTGATGTGCGCGCGCCACTGGAAGGCCGCGGGGCGGCTGAAAGGGAACGCAATCGTCGCCACTGTGATGAGCAATATCGGATTGGAGCTGGCGCTTCGCGAGAGCGGGATCGATCTTGTACGAACAGCCGTGGGCGACAAGTACGTGATGGAGGAGATGCTGAAGCGTGATCTTTCGATTGGAGGCGAGCAGTCGGGGCACGTCATCTTCTCGGAGCATCTGTACACCGGCGACGGCATCGTGACGGCGCTGAGCGTCCTCCGCGTCATGGCCGAGACCGGCCGCAGCCTGGCCGAATTGGCGTCACAGCTCGTCACGTACCCGCAGGTCCTCGTCAACGTGCGCGTACGGCACAAAGAGGATCTCAAAGGCGTTCCCGCGATTGCTGCGGCAATGGAACGTGTGGAACGCCGGCTTCACGGGGAAGGACGGCTCCTGATCCGGTACTCCGGGACCGAGCCGCTCCTGCGGGTGATGATCGAAGGCAAGGATCAGCAGCAGATTCAATCGTGGGCGGCGGAGATCGCGGGCGCCGTCCAGGAACATCTCGGGTAAGACATGCGCCTCGCCGTCAACATCGATCACATCGCCACGCTGCGGGAAGCACGCCAAGGGCACGACCCGGAACCGGTTGCGGCTGCCCTGCTGGCGGAAATGGCCGGCGCCGAGGGTATTACCGTTCACTTGCGAAGCGATCGGCGCCACATAAAAGAGCGGGATCTCGAGATGCTGCGGCGGGCGATCTCCACGAAACTCAACGTCGAGATGGCGGTCACCGCCGACATGGCGCGCGTCGCGCAAAACATTGATCCCGATCAGGTCACGCTGGTTCCGGAACGTCCGCAGGAGCTCACCACCGAGGGGGGCCTCGACGTCGCCGCACAGAAGAGCGCCGTGACCGACTTCGTGCGTGAGATGCAGCGTGCGGGCATTCGCGTCAGCATCTTTCTCGATCCTGATGCGGACCAGGTCAGAGCGGCGGAGGCGGTCGGTGCGCACGCCGTCGAGATCAACACGGGACGGTACGCCGAGGCCCGAGGCGCGACGGCGGCCGCCGAGCTCGCGCGCATCGTGGAGACGGCGCGACTCGCCGCCGACCGCCGCCTCGAAGTGCTCGCCGGCCACGGTCTGAACTACACCAACGTCATCGCGATCGCGGCGATTTCCGAGATTGTCGAGCTCAATATCGGCCACAGCATCGTGGCGCGAGCCGCGCTCGTCGGGATGGACCGCGCGGTCCGTGACATGGTCGCATTGCTGTGAGCCGTCTGCTCGCATTCCTCCTCGCGCTCGTCGTTGTCTCGCCGGCTGCCGCTGGAACCCAGCGGGTCACGATACGTACCGATGACGGCGCGTCGCTTGCGGCGACGTGGTACGAGCCTGGAACGCGCGTCGCTCCCGCTGTCATCCTGATCCACATGCTGCACCGCAACCGCCACGACTGGGATGCGGTGGCGACGCGGCTCGCCTCCGAAGGCATCGGCGCGCTGGCGATCGATCTACGGGGGCACGGCGAGTCCTCCGGTGGTGTTCCGGAGGGCGAGAACCCGGATTACTCCGAGCTGGTGCGCGACGTGGCGGCCGCGCGCCGGTATCTCGCGACCCGCAGCGACTTCCAGCCGACGCGCATCGGCATCGGCGGAGCCTCGATCGGGGCGAACCTCGCTGTGCTGGCTGCGGCGAGCGACCCGTCGATTGTCAGCCTTGCGCTGTTGTCGCCGTCGCTCGACTATCGCGGTCTCAGGATCGAAGCCGCACTCAAGAAGTACGGCAGCAAGCCGGCGCTCCTCGTCGCCAGCGACGACGATCCGTACGCGCTGCGCTCTGCGAAGGATCTTCAGAAAGCCGGCGGCGGCGCGCGTGAACTGCTCGTCTTGAACCAGGCCGGCCACGGCACCTTGATGCTCTCGCACGACTCCGACCTCGCCCGCGCGCTGGTGGACTGGTTCCACCGGACGCTATAATCAAGGTTCCACAGGGTTCTGCGCGGTTCCAGAGGGTTCTATGCGGTTCTGTTCTCGACGTGCGTGGAATCGAACCCGAACCCTGTCGAACCCAGAACCCCGTAGAACCTGGTAGAACCCTTTCATGCGTAAAGACGCGATTCTGTTCGGCATTGCCGGCGTGTTCTTTGGTGTGCTCGTCGGATGGATCATCGGCGCACAGCACGCCACGGGTGCCGCGACAGCCGCTGCCGCGCCCGCCGCGTCCCAGGGCGCGTCCGCCGCAGCTCAGCCGAACCCGCCCGCGTTCGACGAATCGCGGGCGGCGCAGCTGAAAGCAACCGCTGATCGCAATCCCTCCGATGCGGAGACGCGCGTGCAACTCGGAAACCTGTACTTCGACGCGGAGCGCTATGACGAGGCGGCGTTGACAGTCGACCCGAAAAACGTGAACGCCAGTACCGATCTGGGGATTGCCTACTATTATTCGAATCAGCCCGACCGGGCGCTCGCGCAGTTCGACAAATCTCTGCAGCTCGATCCCAAGCACTCGAAGACGCTGCTCAACATTGGCATCGTCCGCGCGTTCGGCAAGCAGGATCTCGACGGAGCGGAAAAGGCGTGGGAGCGCGTCATCGAGCTGGCGCCCGATAGCCCCGAAGCCGCCGTGGCAAAAAAGGGGCTCGACGGTCTTCGCGCCGCGCACGGCCAGGGAGGAACCGCGCCCGCCGGTAAACCGCCCGGTCAATCGAATTAGCCATGGCGCGCTTCATCCTGTGGTCGATCCTCCTCACGCTGCTGCTGCGATCGCTCTCGCGGCTGATGCACGGGATCCTGGAAGGCGCCGGTTACACGCGAGGTTCCGCTCCTCAGAAGAGCGTCGGCCTCGTGCGCGATCCCGTCTGCGGCGTCTTTGTCGTGCCGGGTCGCGCGCTGACGTCCGGCGACGGATCGTCGCGGCGCTACTTCTGCTCCGAGAAGTGCCGCGCCGAGTGGAACAGACGGTAAATGGCTCCCTCCGAGTCCCAGCTGCGCGGTGATGTCGTCGAAGTCGGGCGGCGGCTGTACGCGCGCGGCTACACCGCGTCGAACGACGGTAACATCAGCGTTCGTCTCGATAGCTCCCGCCTGCTCGTCACCCCCGCGAACGTGTGCAAGGGGTTCATGAACGAGGCGATGATGGTCGTCACGGATCTCGATGGGCAGAAGATCACGGGGGAGCGCAATGCGTCCTCGGAGATCCAGATGCATCTCGAGGTATACCGTCAACGGCCGGAGGTGCAGGCCGTCGTCCATGCGCATCCGCCGATTGCGACGGCGTTTGCCGTAGCCGGGATTCCGTTGGATCGCGCGGTGCTCGCGGAGGTGGTGACGACGCTCGGGAGTGTGCCGATTGCGGAGTACGCGACGCCATCGACGAAGGAATTGCCCGACGCGGTCAGAAAGTACGTAAAGGCGCACGACGGGATGCTCCTCGCGAATCACGGCGCGCTGACGCTCGGGACGGATCTTTACTCGGCGTATTACAAGATGGAGACGATTGAGCACTTCGCGCACATCAGCTTCATCGCGCGCCTCCTTGGCGGAGAGCGGCTGCTCTCGCGCGATGAAGTGCAGCGCCTCCAGGGACTGCGCGGCCGGTACGGTGTCGCTGCGCCTGCACCAATCTGCGCCGATCCGGTCGAGAGCTCGCAGGCGGAGTCGGCCGACTGTCAGGTGGTATTCGCTCCATCGTCGCCATCGGGAGAGCGACTCGTCCCCGAACGCGCGACGTCGATACGTGGCGACGAGGAAATTCGGCTAACATACCGCGAACTCACCGCTTTGATAGAGGACGCGGTGCGGAATCTGAAGTAGGCGCGGCCTACGAACGGCGAATCGCGAATCTGTAGGCGGGCCTTTAGGCCCGCCAAGGAAGCCTGTAGGGCGGGCCTTTAGGCCCGCCAAGGAAGCCTGTAGGGCGGGCCTTTAGACCCGCCAGGTTCAAGCCTGTAGGGCGGGCCTTTAGACCCGGCAGGTTCAAGCCTGTAGGGGCGGGCCTTTGGACCCGCCAGGTTCAAGCCTGTAGGGGCGGGTCTTTAGACCCGCCGAAGGAGACACAGAATGGGTGAGGCGCTCGGCATGGTCGAGACCAAAGGCCTCGTCGCGATGATCGAGGCGGCCGACGCGATGGACAAGGCCGCGAAGGTCACGCACGTCGGCTGGGAAAAGATCGGCGCCGGCTACGTCACGGCCATCGTGCGCGGCGACGTCGCGGCGGTCAAGGCCGCGACCGACGCGGGCGCGGCCGCCGCGCGGCGTGTCGGCGAGCTGGTGTCCGTGCACGTAATCCCGCGGCCGCACGCGAATCTGGAAGACGCGCTGCCGATCGGCAAGGCCAACGCCGGCGCAAAGGCGTAGTCCTGATCGCTTCTTTATGATCCTCGCCCGCATCGTCGGGACGGTGGTCGCTACCCGCAAGGATCCACGTCTGGTCAGCAACAAGCTGCTGGTTGCCCGCCCCATGGATCCCCACGGCAAAGCCGAAGGCTCTTATCTGGTTGCTGTCGACACGGTC
>JBKPTT010000168.1:0-14364 GCA_046735635.1 Acidobacteriota bacterium
TTCTTTCACCCGAACTGGCTACATCGTGTTCCGCGCGCCCGGGCGTGATATTTACGCGCTCCCTTCCACCGGGAAGGGGACGCCGCGGATGCTCGTCGAATCCCCGTTCAGCATCCAGGATCAGTCACACGTGTCGCCGGACGGTCATTGGTCTTGAACTGGCCGCTCAAACCCGGTAGCACGCCTCGGACGAACCGCGAGAGCTAGCCGTTGCGCAGTGCGACTGACGGTGCGATGCGGGTGGCTCGAAGCGCAGGCAAGTACGAGGCGACGAGAGCCATCGCGCCCAGCAGGATCGGCACCGCTATGAACGTCGTCGGATCCGTTGCCGATATGCCGAACAGGAGGTTGCCGAGCACGCGCGAGAGCGCGAGCGCGGCGACTACTCCGACGAGCAGCCCGGCTCCAATCAGGCGGAGTCCCTGGCCAACGACGAGGTTCAGGATGTCGCTCGGTTGTGCGCCAAGCGCCATCCTGACGCCAATCTCCTGTGTACGCTGCGCCGCGGAGTAGGAGACCACACCGTAAATCCCGACGAGCGCCAGCACAAGGCCGAGCAACCCGAGGGCGCCGCCGAACATCGCTCCCATCCTCAACAACCAGAATCCATTCGGGCCATCGAGCGTGTGTTCCAGCGAGCGCACGTCGTAGACAGGCAGGTCTGGATTGAGCATCCGTATTTCTCGTTCGACGGCCGGCGCCAGCGACTCGGGATCTCCGATCGTCCGAATCTGCAGCACGCGGAGCGGCTGGTAGTGTTGCGCAATCGGTTCAAAATAGCAGGGGTTCGGGTCTTCGAAGATGAAGCGGTACTTGCCGGTGGGTGTCACGCCGATCACCTCGCGCAGCATGCCATCGTCCGCAGCCTTGAAATGCCTGCCGATCGGATCCTGATTGGGCCAGAGCAGGTGGGCCATGTATTCGTTGATCACGGCGACGCGACGTGAGCGCTCGTCGTCCCGATCGGTGAATCCGCGTCCGCGCACGATCGGGATTCGGAGCGTGCGGAAATAGTCCGGACCCACAAGGTTGTACGCGGCGCTCGGTTTCGGCTGATCTGCCGGAAGCGGGTGATCCTCCGCCTCCACGGACTCGCTGGAGTTGTAATAGCCGAAGGGCACGGAGTAGGCATAGGCCACCGACTCGATGCCCGACAGCGTTCGGATGCGTGACTCGACGGCCTGGTAGAACTGCCGTCCGTGCGGCTCGTCGACGCCGAGCTGCGAGACGTCCATCGACAGTGTGAGTACGTGGCGTGGATCGAACCCCAGGTCTATTGATTGCGCGCGGTTGACGCTTCGCACGAACAATCCCGCGGCGATCAGCAGCACGAGCGATACCGCGACCTGCGACACGACGAGCGCGCCGCGCAGCCGCTGCCGACCGCTGCCTTCCGCCATCCCGCGCGCGCCGTCGCGCAGGACGTCGTTCAGATCCGCGCACGACGCGCGCAACGCCGGAAAGAGGCCGACGAACACACCGGCGCCGAGTCCCACCGAGGCGATATACGCGAAGACGCGCCAATCGAACCCGAATTCGAACCGGATAGGTAAATCCATCGGCATCCGGATTCGCATGAGCAGCATGCTCACCCACCGGCCGAAGATCGCTCCAGCGAAGGCTCCGACCACTGCCAGCACGAGTCCCTCGCTCAACATCTGCCGGACGAGGCGCGCACGATTCGCGCCGAGCGCGGCGCGCACGGCGAGCTCGCGCTGACGGATGGTCGCGCGCACCATCAACAGGTTGACGACGTTGACGCACGCGACCAGAAGCACGAGTGCGACGAGCGCCAGGAAGACGCCTGCGATAAGCGGATTGCTGTTTGCGGCGTTCGGCTCTGGACGTGCGAGGCGCTCCGGAATCAGCACGGATCGTACGCCTTTGTTCGTCGCCGGATACTGCTGCTCGAGCTGCCGCGCTACGACGTCGAGCCGTGCCTGCGCATCGTTCAGCGCCACACCGGATTTCAGCCGCCCGAGCACGTGCAAACCGTGGTTGTCGCGCTTCTCGATGAGGTCCTTGTACGCGCTCGGCGGGAACATCATCCCGAGGGGCAAGTACGCATCGAACTCGACGAGCGCGTATACACCGTGAAATCCCTCCGGCACGACGCCGGCGATCACGAAGGGGCGGCCGTTCACGAGCACACGCCGCCCGACCGCCGACGGATCACCATTGAATCGTTTCTTCCAATACGCCCGCCCGAGCACGACAATCGGATCGGCACCGGGCGACGAGCCTTCCGACGGCAGCACGGGCCGTCCCGGTGAAGCGCCGACCCCGAGCATCGAAAAGAAATTGCCAGTGACGTAGGCGACTGTCAGGCGATCGGCGCGGTTGTCGGCGCTCAGTCCAGCGAAGTCGGGCTCGTACGCGGCGAGATCCGAGAACACGTCGGCGTGGGCCCGATAGTCCACGAAATCGGCGTACGAAAGAGGATGCGGGTGATCGTTGCCGGGATGCGAAACGCTCAGCACGTATAGATTGTGCGGGTCGGCCACGGGCAACGGCCGCAAGAGCATCGCATTGACAATGCTGAACACCGCCGCATTGGCGCCGATCCCGAGCCCGAGCGTGGCCGCAACAGTCAGCGTAAAGATCGGCGCTTTGAGGAGCATCCTCACGCCGTGCCGTATGTCTTGCCACATTTCAACCACCAGTTACCAATCACCAATCCCACTACTTTGTCAGGTCGGCGGGCGAGCCGTGGAGTCATGGTCTCGCGCCGAGAACGCTGAGGACGCGGAGGGTCGTGCGTTCGCCACGTCGCGCGTGGCGCGACAGGAGGGGGAGAGATCCGCACAGACAAACGGCGCACCGCGCCCCCGCCGCTTGTCTGTGCGGATCTCTCCCCCTCCCTGTGGCCGGCCGCAGGCCGGCCGTGGCGACCGCACGCGGTCCGGAATCTCCGCGATCCTCCGCGATCTCCGCGCGAGATCCGTGCGTTCTCTGCGCGACATCCGTGCGTTCTCCGTTCTTCGCGCCATCGCCAACCGCGACGAAGATCGCGAACCGCGAAACCCGTGTCACTCTACCCGCAACGCCGCCAGCGGATCCAGGCGTGTCGCGCGGCGCGCGGGAATCAGGCACGCGACCACCGTGATGAGCGTGAACACGAGCGCAATCGCCGCGAGCGTTGTCGGGTCGTGCGGCTTGATCTGCACGAGCAGCGCCTGCATCACCGGTGCGGCGAAGTAAGCCCCGGCGGTCCCGAGCGTCAGTCCAATGACCAGTTGAGTGAGCCCCTGCCGCAGGATCAGCCACGACACTTGGCGCGCCTGGGCGCCGAGCGCCATGCGTACGCCGATCTCCTGCGTCCGCTGGGTGACCGAGTACGCGGTGACCGCGTAAATGCCCACCGCCGAGAGCACGAGCGCAATGCACGCGAAGATTGTGAACAGGGTTCCGAATACCCGGTACGGCCATCGTGACTGCGCGAACGCCTGGTCCATCGTCTGGACGTCGAAGACGGGCTGATCCGGGTCGGTGTCCTGTACGGCCCTTCTAACCGACGCAATCAGTGCCGAGGGATCCCCCTGGCTTCGAATCAGGATGGCCGTTCCGCGCGGGGGATCGATTCGATACGAGCTGTAGACGATCGCGTCGGGGTCGACGTCCTGGACGCTGCGCTGCCGCACGTTGGGGGCGACGCCGACGATCGTGAGCCACGGCTCCTCGTTCTTCACGACATTCAACGTCTGGTCGATCTTGAGGCGTATCCGCTTGCCGAGCGGATCCTCACCAGGGAAGAACTGCGAAGCGAACCGTGCGTTGACCACGACGCCTTCCGATCCCTGTCTGCCGTCGGCCTCGTTCAGCGCACGCCCCTGCCGCATCGTGACGCCGAGCGCATCGAAGTACCGCTCGCTGATCTGCAACGTCGTGACACGGGGCTGCTTCTTGGGATCGGTCGCCCGTCCTTCGATTTCGAGCACCATCGAGCCGGTACCCTGCGCGGGAGGAGCGCTGGCGATCGATGCCGCGGCAACTCCAGGAAGCACGGACAGACGGGACAACATCGCGTCGTAGAACACCGGCCGCGACTCGGGCTTGGGATATTTCTTCTCCGCGAGCGTCATACGCATCGTCAGCATCCGGCTGGTGTCGACGCCGACATCCATCGAGTAGAGCTTCAGGAAGCTTCGGATCATGAGGCCGGCGCCGGCCAGAAGGACCATCGTGAGGGTGAGCTCGGCGACGACCATCGTGGACGCGAGCCAGCGCGCGCGCCTGCCTCCCGCATTGCCGCGTCCGCTCTCTTTCAGGATCTCGTTGAGATTCGTTCTCGATACCTGCAGCGCGGGAACGAGCCCGAAGATGATCCCTGTGGCAAAGCACACCGCGACGAGGAACGCGAAGACCGTCGCATCCATGGTGAACTTAATCCAGTACGGTTTGCCGACGTTCGCGACGGCCATATCGAACAGCTTCACGCCGACGAGCGACAGACAGAAGCCGAGTACGCCGCCTACGAAGGCGAGAAGGGTGCTCTCGACGAGCAACTCGCGGATGACGCGGGCGCGGCTCGCGCCCAGCGCAATCCTGAGCGCCACCTCCCGCGAGCGCCGCGCGGACCGCGCAAGCAGCAGGTTCGCCACGTTCGCGCACGCGATCAGCAGTACGAAGCCGACCGCGCCCATCATCGCGAGAAAGACGACGCGAATGGGGCCGCCGTTGAACCGGTCGTTGAACGTCATCACCTCGACGCCGATCGACTTGTTCGTGTCGGGATATTGCTGTTCCAGCTGCCTGGCGATGCCGGCGAGCTCGGTGCGCGCCGCTTTGACGGTAACGCCGGGCGCCAACCGGCCGAAGAGCATGATCCGGCGCATCTGGCGCTTGTCGAAAGCCGCCTCGGGAATCAGCGTCGTCCAGACGTCGGCATTGTTCGGAAACCGGTTGCCCTCCGGCATCACGCCGACGACGGTATGAGCGACCTCATTAATCTTGATCACGCGACCGACTACCGAGGGATCGCTGCCGTATCGCGTTTTCCACAGGCCGTAGCCGAGGAGCGCCACCGGCTCCGCCCCCTTCAGATCCTCTCCGTCGCGAAAGTCCCGGCCGAGCACCGGGCCCTCGCCAAGAATCCGGAAGGCGTTCGCGGACATCCGAACGCCCTGCGCTCGTTCAGGCGTATGCCCGTTGTCGCTGATGTTCATCGTCATCCCCTGATACGCCGACAGTCCGGCGAACGATTTCGCCTTGTCTCTGATGTCGAGAAAGTCGGGATAGGAGATGGGCATGCCACCGCCGTCGCTGGTGAGCCCGTTGACGTGAACGATTTCGTCAGGATTCTTGAAGGGCAGCCCGCGGAGGAGCACGGCGTTGACGAATGTGAACACCGTGCTGTTGACGCCAATGCCGAGGCCGAGCGCGACGGCCGCGACGAGCGTGAACCACGGGTCTTTCACGAGCATGCGAACGGCATACTTGAAATTCATGGCGGCCTCGATCCCCCTCTATTACGCGCGTCCGGTCGCGCTGGTTCACGGAGCCGGGTGATAATTGGGCATGTTGCGCGACCGCATCCTTCCTCCGTCATACGAACGTTCCCTCGGACACGCGCGCCGCATCGAGCTCGCGTCGGACCGCAGGATTCGCGAACGCAACAAGATCAGCTACCGCTTCGCACACTGGCCGATCTGGATCTGGGCGTTCTTCATTGCGCCTGGCCCGTTGACGTTCGACCTGTTCGCTCGCGGTTTCGACCTCCGGATGGCGCTGTGGCTCGGCGCGGTGTTGATTGGGACCGGAATCGCAGGCTTGCGTGGCCGGCTTCCCGGCGTCGAACCGCGTCCCTATATCATCAGGTTCACGGAAGACCGGCCGAACCCCCTGTACCGGCGCGTGTGTTACACGCTGGCATGGAGCGAGGTCATCGCGTTCGCTGTGTTGAACATCGCGGGGCTCGCAGGCGCGATCGCGACCGGGACGTGGCGGCTCCGGCAGCTCTACGACGCGGCGTACTTTCCGATCGTCGTGACGATTTGGATCCTCGGTGCGATCGGCTGGCTCCCGCGGGTGAAGAAATCCACACAGAACGAAGGGCACGAGCGGCGCTATTTTTACGGGTCGGTCTGGGCAGTGTGCATCGCGCAGCCGGTGTTGTGGATTTTGTGGAAGGTGCTGCCGCGCACGCAGACCAGCGACGCCATCAAGTTGACCGTGTTCGTAGGCATCCTCGCGTGGGTCGGCAATATGGCGCGCCGGGGGCTGCTGCCGCGCACGCGCCCCATAGTTCCGGGAGAGCTGGCTGTCTCCGATTGATGAAGCGTGTCCTGTTCATCAACGGCGGGATCCTCGGACTTTCGTCTTTCTATCGTTTTCTCGTCGAATACCTGCCGCAGCAGTCCGCGATCGACGGGACACAGACGGTTCTCACGCACGATCTGACTTTGTTCGATCGCGCGGTGCGCCGCGCGATGTGCGTGCGGCTGTGGAAGGACGGCACGTTCGGGTTGAGGAACGTCGACGTCGCGCGTTTCCGCCAGGAGCTGCACGCCGGCGTCCTCACGCGGCGGCGAATTCAGTCGCTCGACGGCGGCCGATTCGATGTGCTGCATTTTCATCGGCAGGCGACCGCGTACGGCAGCCTGGAGCTGATGCGCCGAATTCCTTCGATCGTGTCGATCGACTGCACGCAGGATTGCGTGCTTCGAGCGTCTCTCTCCCGTACCGAGCGAGCCAGCTATGCCCCGAACGTCTGGATGGACGGTGCCGTCTTTCGCCGAGCGGCAGCGATCGTCGCCACATCGGCGTGGGCGGCGCGCTTGCTGCAGACGCAGTACCCGGCCTGCACTGCGCCGGTCCATGTCCTCGCGAACCCCGTGCTGCTGCGCCATTTCGATCCGGATTGGATTGAGAAACGGCGAGTCCGCGCACGCGGCGGCGCGAAGCCTCGGCTGCTCTTCGTGGGCGGCGACTTCCCGCGGAAGGGCGGATACGACCTGCTCGAGGCGTGGAACACGGGAGGACTTCACCGCGTGGCAACTCTCGACCTCGTGACGAACTGGTCTTTGCCCCCAGTGCTTCCGCCTGGCGTCACGGTGTGGCGTCACGTGGAACCATACTCACCGGACTGGACCGCGCGATGGGAAAAGGCGGATCTGTTCGTGATGCCGACTCACAACGAGGCCTTCGGGCTCGTGTACCAGGAAGCGGCCGCCGCCGGGGTGCCGGCAATCGGCACGCGCCATAACGCCGTGCCGGAGATCGTGCACCATGGGGAAACGGGACTGCTCGTCGCTCCAGGTGACCTCGCGGCTCTGGCCGGCGCTATGCATGCGCTTATCGATTCGCCGGAACTGCGCGACCGTATGGGGTCGCGTGCGCGTCAGCTCATCGAGTGTGCGGCGAGCCCTGACGCGTATATGGACAGGCTGACGGCCATCATCACGGAGGCGGCGGAACGCCGGACTTTATGAGCACGCTTCAGCTGGACGCAACGGGTCTGATCACGACGTGTCCGAAGTGCGGACAGCGCAATCGCGTGACCTTCGGCGCGCGCGAGGCGCGCTGCGGCAAGTGCAGGACCGAGCTGCCACCGGCGGCCGAGCCGGTCGAAGTCCCCGACGAGACGTCGTTCGACGCGCTCATTCAGAACGCCGCACATCCCGTGGTCGTCGATTTCTGGGCGCCCTGGTGCGGACCGTGCCGCATGGTCGCTCCTGAAATCGCCCGTGTGGCGTCGGCCAACGCCGGGCGCCTCGTGGTCGCGAAAGTGAATACCGACGACGTGCCGGAACTGGGGGAGCGGTTCGGCATCCGCTCCATTCCGACGATGTTTGTGTTCGATCGTGGACGCGAGGCGGCGCGCACCAGCGGCGCGATGCCTGCCGCGCAAATCGAGGCGTTCGTTCGCGGCGCGGTGCCGGGACGCTTTTGAGATAATCGCGGCATGCACCGGCCGCGCACCGCCGCTGCCGCGACGCTGGGACGCGAGCTCGCCTCGTTCGTGCTCGAGCGGCACCCGTTCGCCGCGACCGCCGCAAGCGTCGCGTTCGACGCGTGCACCGGCCATGGCGCCCGCGACGAACCGGCGATCGATGCCTTGCGCGCGCCATTCGCGCGCGAGCTCCGGTCCCGCCTGCAGCCGATGTTTCCCGATCACGCCGGTGAGACCACGCCAGGCGTGACCCCGCGCGAACGATTCACGATCGCGATCGATCAGGTGATCGACGACTGCGACGGGTTTCTACGGCGCGCCGCCATCCGCGCGTCGCTGACCCCGGACGAGCGTCTTGAAATCCTCCGCGGCATGATCCTGACGCGCGCGACGGACAATCGCCTGAAGGCCCTTTTCACCGGCGGTGAAGTGCGCTACGGCGATGCGCCGTTCCAGGGAAAGGGATTCCGCTCGCTGGGACAGGAGGCGATCTATGCCGCACCGATCCGGCTGCGCCGCGGCAGCGCGTATGCGTCCGCCGAGGGCTGGCGCGGAGACGTGATCGCGCCGATCATCCGCGATCTCGGCGCCGCGCTCGCGATGTGGCCCGGCGCCGACACGGTTCGGATCGCGCTCTCGGCGCAGATGGCGAAGGCCGGTCCGCCGATGAACGGGAAGGATCTTCACATCGGCGATTTCGCCCACGGGATTCTGCCCGCCACCGCACCGCTCGGTATCGGCTCTCTGACAATCGCGGGTATCGCGCTTGCGTTTTCGCGCGAGGGAAAGGGACGGATCGCCGTGTCGTTCATTGGCGAAGGCGGATCGTCGCTTGGCGAATGGCACGAAGCGATCAATGCGTGCGCCGTGAGGAAACTGCCGGCAATCTTCTGCGTCGAGAACAACCAGACGGCGCTCTCGACTCCAGTGCGGGAACAGTCGGCCGTGCGCGTCTTCGCGGATAAAGCCGCCGGCTACGGTCTTCCCGGCATCACACTCGACGGCACCGATCCGGACGCGATTGCTGCCGCGTTCGGGTGGGCGGCCGAACGCGCGCGTGCGGGGCTCGGCCCAGCGCTCATCGAGCTCGTCTGCATGCGCATCTGCGGCCATGCGCATCACGACGACATGCTCTACCTCGGGAAGGATGCCGCCGGCGGATGGGAATATCCCGCGATCTCGGCGCAGGGCTATGCGAATGGCGAGCTGTACTCGTACTGGGCGGAACGCGATCCGATCCCCGCGTATGCGAGACGCCTCGAAGGAGACGGCCTGCTCGAACCCGGCGCACTCGATCGCCTACAGAGCGAAGCCGAGGCGCTCGTCGAGGAGCAGGCGGGGAAGGTCGTCGACGCCCCGTGGCCTGCCGCCGACGAGGCTGGCGCCGGCGTCTTCGCCGACGAGCCGCCGCGCGTCCGCATCGAGCCGCTCGCGAACCGCTCTCAGACAACGCCGGCGCTGCCGCAAATCGAAACCGGTCCTCCGTTCGACCGCAGGGGTGCGACTTTTCTCGAAGCCGTCATGCTCGGCGTACGCGACGCGCTTCGATCGGACGACCGCGTGTTCGTCTACGGCGAGGACGTCGGCGGCGCGTACGGCAACGCGTTCCTGCTGCTGCGTCCGCTCCTCGAGGAGTTCGGCGACCGCATTCTGAACTCGCCGCTCGCCGAAGGCGCCGTGCTCGGCATCTGTATTGGCGCGGCGTTGGCGGGGCAACGACCAATCGGCGAGATGCAGTTCAACGACTTCGTCGCCACCGGATTCAATCAGCTCGTGAACAACGCCGCGAAAATCCGATATCGGTGGGGCGGCAGCGTGCCGATGGTCGTCCGGATGCCATGGGGCGGGCTCCGCCACGCAGGTCCTTATCACAGTCAGAACACCGAGCCCTGGTTTTACCGGACGCCGGGCCTGAAGATCGTGGTGCCCTCGACACCGTCCGACGCGCGCGCGCTGATGGCCGCCGCCGTGGCCGATCCCGATCCCGTCCTCTACTACGAGCACATCGCGCTGTACCGCGATCCCCGGATACGTCAGACGCTCGGCGATGACCCGCCGGCGCCGCTTCCACTCGGAAGGGCCGCGCTTCGCCGTGCGGGCGACGCACTCGCGATCGTTTCGTACGGCGCGTACGTGCACACGGCCGTGCGCGTTGCGGAACGTCTCGCGGCCGACGGAATCGAAGCGTCCGTGCTCGATCTTCGATGTCTGGCGCCACTGGATCGCGCGGCGCTGCTCGCCGTCGCGCGGCATTGTAGCCGCGTCCTGATCGTGCACGAGGATTCGCGCACGGGAGGCATCGGAGAAAGCCTGGCGGCGATCGTCCAGGAAGAGGCGTTCGAATGGCTCGACGCGCCGGTCCGCATCGTGGGCGCGCTCGACACGCCGGTGCCGTACTCGCCGCCGCTCGAGGAGCACTTCCTGCCGGCCGACGCTGACATCGAGCGCGCCGCGCGGCTCTTGCTCGCGTACTGAGCCGAGGTCCGGGCGCCCTGTGTCCTTCTCGTGTCATCGCCGTGTCGTTGTTGACACAGCACAACAGTTCTGGCAGTATTTGCTTGTCCTCCCCAACATTCAGCTCCCGTAAGTCCGGCAGTCCGTGCGACCGCGTCCGAGTCCACGTGTGACTGACGGGGCGAAGCTGCCTTCGCGCAACTAATTCCATGAGAACAACTTATGTCCCTACCACTCTGGGAGAGGCTCCGCTGTCGCTGGCGGGAGCGTCCGAACCCGTTCGACGCGCCCGCGAGAGCTTCGAGCTGGCTGTGTCCCAGACGACACCGGTGCTGATCGTCTCGGAAGCCGGTTCGCGCGCTCGGGAAACTGCCGAATCGCTGCATGGCCGAGCGCGCGCCGGCGCTCCGTTCGTTGCGGTGGAGTGCGGCGCCCTGCAGCCTGCCGATCTCGAGGGTCGGCTCTTCGGTGTTTCCGCTCGACGCGTCCAGTCTTCAGAGCTCGAGACGATCGGCGGCGATGCGGCGATCGCGGAAGCGGGGCCGGGCACGCTTTTCCTCGAACAGATCGAGGAGCTCCCCGCATCGGCGCAGCGGCGGCTCGTTCGAGTGCTGCGTGATGGAGAGGTTCGGGTGTCTGGCCGTCACACGCGTCTGCCGATGCGGCTGGTTGCCTCGACCGTGCGCGATCTGGATGCGGACGTGCGTGAAGGGCGGTTCCGGCAGGACCTGCTGCGTCGGCTCAGCGCGTGCCGCATCGCGATCCCGCCGCTGCGGCATCGTCCGGCGGACGTCGCCGAGATCGTCGCACAACTGGTGAACCAATCGGGAGGACCACCGCGTTCGTTCACACGAGCCGCGATGACGGTGCTCGCGGCGCTGCCGTGGGCGGGCAACATCGATGAAGTCGACACGCTGCTGCAGAAGGTGCTGAAGACCGCCGGCGCGAGCGTCACGCAGGAAGACGTGCTGGCGCACGTGCCGATGGACGGGCAGTTCTCGCGGGTGGATTTGACCGCGAGCCTTCGCGACGCGCGCCGTCGATTCGAGCGTGACTACATCGCCGCCGTGCTCGAGCGCCACCAGTGGCGCATGAGCGAAGCCGCCCGCGCGCTCGGAATCGAGCGCGCCAATTTGTATCGAAAGACCCGCCAGCTCGGGATCGTCCGGGCTCCGAGGGTGGAGGTGTCATGAGCGAGCCCCGCATGATGCGCCGCGTCGGTTGCGTGTTGGCTGTGGCCATTTCGGTCGCGGCGCACGCGGGCGCCCAGACCGAAGACGATCGGCCCACGCTCGAACTGGGCCCCGTGCAGTTTCGCCCGGCGCTCATGTTCAAAGACGTTGGCATCGACAACAACGTTTTCAACGAACCCACGAATCCGAAGCGGGATTTCACGTCGACGTTCACGCCCGCATTGGAAGTTTCGACACATCCCGGGCGTGCGCGGCTCACGTACACGACCGCCACGGACTTCGTCTACTTCCAGAAGTACACGGCCGAGCGCAGCCGCAACACGTCGATGGGCGGCCGCGCGGAGATGGACCTCTCATGGCTGAAGCCGTTCGCGTCGTTTTCGGCGGCTGTGACCAGCGCGCGCCCCAATTCGGAGATCGACGCGCGCGTACGGCACGATCCGCGAACCTACACGGCCGGCACGACCGTGAAGATCGCGTCGCGCACTTCGATCGGAATCCTCGGCCGTCGGACGACTGAAACTTACGACGAGAACGCGTTCTTTCGCGGCCAGGACCTCGCCCGCGCGCTGAACACCACGACGCGAGCGTACGAGTCGTCGGTGAACTTCGAGTTGACGCCGTTCACGACGTTCAGCATTGTCGGCGGGAAAGAAGAACAACGGTTCGAACATGCGCCCGAGCGCGATGCCGACAGCATTCGTATCGCGCCGACGCTCACGTTCAGTCCGCTGGGCCTGATTACAGGAAGCGCGTCTTTCGGGTACCGCCGGTTCAACGGTCTCGATCCGTCGTTCCCGGATTACACCGGCTTCGTGTCGAATGGCTCGGTCGGCGTCTTGTTTTACGACCGCTACAAGGTGGATACGACCTTCACGCGCGACGCGAGGTACTCGTACGAGCGGACGCTGCCGTACTACATCGTGAGCGGCGTGCGTGCGACGCTGTCGGCGCAAACCGTGGGACCGATCGATCTGCGCTTGCTCGGCGGGCACGAGGCCCTGTCGTACCGCGCGCTGGCCGGCGGCACCGTGCCGGCGCGCGATCGCGTCCTCGTGTACGGCGGCGGCGTCGGATACCGCATCGCAACGCGGGCTCGGTTCGCCGTCGACGCCGAGTTTTCGCACCGGTCGTCGGACCGGGACGAGTCTCGCGAATTCCGAAATCACCGTCTCGTGGCGTTGCTGACGTGGGGAGTAGTGAATCGATGACGCCGCTCCTGCTCGCAGTTTTGTTGGCCGCGTCGCGTCCGTTGTTTACCGGTCCGCAGGCGGTTGCGTCCGGTGCCGTGGCGTCCGACGACTACGTCGTCGGGCCGCAGGACGTGCTTGCGCTCACGGTCTTCAACGACGACAGCATGTCTCGCCCTGCGTTGATCGTCGACTCGGACGGCACGATTGACTGTCCGTTGCTCGGCCGGATCCGGGTGATCGGAAAAACCGCGCGTCAGATCGAAGAGGAGCTCCGGGTGCGGTACGGCCCGAAGCGGGATTCCGCGGGAAAAATTGTCGGCGGCATCTTTCTGAACCCCAATCTGAGCGTTCTGGTGAAGGAGTTCCGTGGCCATCGCGTGATGGTGCAGGGGTCGGTGCGCGCCCCCGGCGAGGTCGATCTGCAAGGCGACCCGACGTTGACGCGCGCGCTCGCCGTGGCAGGTTACCCGACGCCCGAATCCGGTTCGTATGTGCTCATCACCCACGCCGGCGAACCGGCGAGCGGCGGTTCGGTGCGCCCCGAAGATCAGATCCGCGTGCCGCGGAGCGAGATCGAGAACGGCCGTGCGAGCCGAATCCGGCTGCGCGCCGGCGACACAGTGTTCGTGCCCGGCGCCGACAAATTTTTCATCGGCGGCGAAGTGCGTACCCCCGGATTCTACGTGCTGCCCCCCGATCTCACCGTCATGAAAGCGCTCGGTGTTGCCGGGGGAGCGACCGAACGGGCCAATCGCAAAAACATCAGGATCCAGCGCGTCGTCAACGGCCGATCGACCGAGATTAAGGCCGACGACGATACGCCTGTGATGGCTGGCGACACGATCGTGGTGCGGCGGCGGATTTTTTGATGCGCATCGGCGTGCCGCTGCGCGTCCTGCACGTGTGCGCGGGGAACCTCTACGGCGGAATAGAACGGATCGTCTCGGAGTGCGCGACGTCGCGCGCCCTGTGTGCCGAGATGAGCCCGTCGTTCGCCGTCTGCTTCGAGGGGCGCCTTTCGCAAGAGATCGACGCTTCCGGAGCGTCGTGCGCGCGTCTTGGGCCGGCCCGTATGAGCCGCCCGCACACGGTGCTGCGAGCGCGTGAGTCGCTGCGGAGTCTTCTCGACGTGTCGAAGCCGGACGCGATCGTCTGCCATTCATCCTGGGCCACGGGACTCGCCGGTCCGATCGCGCGCCGCGCCGGCGTGCCACTCGCGATGTGGGTACACGATCGTCTGTCGGGCGGCACGTGGGCCGAGCGTTGGGCGCTTGCGACCCGTCCCGATCTCCTGATTGTGAACAGCCGTTACACGGCGGAGACCGTCGCTCGCGTCTATCCTGCGGTTCCTCACGAAGTCGTGTACGCGCCCGTGCCGCCGAGTACGCAAGGCTCACGAGACGTGCGCGTCTCGCTTGGTGTCGAGACGGCAACGCCAGTTGTGCTGATTGCCAGCCGATTCGAACGCTGGAAGGGTCACCACGAGCTCATTGCCGCGCTCTCGAAGATCGAGGAGCCGTGGTGCCTGTGGATTGCCGGCGGACCGCAGCGCGACGGCGAGGTGAAGTACGAACGCGAGCTTCGTTCTCTGGTGGACTGTGCCGGCATCGAGGCGCGGACCCGGTTTCTCGGG
>JBKPTT010000169.1:0-13956 GCA_046735635.1 Acidobacteriota bacterium
GAGCTGAGTCCCAGCCATATTCGCTTCGAGCGTCGAGAGCAGGATGATCGCTAGGACCGAAGACGCGTTGTAAGGTGTCATCGAGAACCTCCCATCCGCCGCGACCGAGCAGTATGTGATGATGGACGTAAACGCAGCCGAATGTCAGCGAAGTTGATCTCTGTGCGAACCAGTTCAGAAATCGTCCGAACACCCAGCCAAGCTCATCCGCACTTTCAGTAAACATCGAGATGGTGCGTGGATCCCGATGGGAATGGTCGAGCAGATCGCCGGCGACACGGCTCTTTCCCGAAACAGCAATTACATCGAGCGGATGTTGCGCGTGCGATCCGGCTCATCGACAACTGAAAACGAAAGCCGACTGACGACGGCCTACCAGGCATGGATCCGAACGACCTCCAGGGACGCTGCACCGCCGGCGGCATTGCGGCCGGTGTCGGCTGCGAGGGGTCTATCCTTGCTGCGCGGACAATTCGGCCCCACGTATCCAGCGGGAGATCGGCAATCGCCTCGCGGTCGGCGCAACGCGCGACAGCATGTGGCGCTGATGAGCCGGCAGGAGCTCGTCATCGTGTCGATGTCGACGGCATAGTCACCGTTGCCAGTCGGACAACTGAGCGACGGCGACGAGTCGATCCGTCGCTCCGGCGTGAATCGCGGGATCGTAGGCGCCGAAGTACGCAACGGAACCAAAGCCGCCGTCCAGGAGAACCGAATCGAGCTCCCTTCTCGTCCAACACCGCATCACGAACCGATAGTCGCTCGAATGTTCTCCAGCGTCGTTGGCTAGAGTGTGCGTTTCGGACAGAAGAAGCTGGTGGCGCTCCGGATCGAGTTCCGTGGTGCTCGTGAATGTGAGCTTGCCTCGATCCGTCTCGACGCTCTTTCGGAAGAGCGGCTCGCGCTGCTTACGGTCCCTCGTCGCCTCCCACTCGCGAACGTCGAGAATCAGGATGCCCTTCCGTCGAAGCGCGCCCGCGAAGGCGGGGAACACAGATCGGCGTGCGTCGTCATCCACGAAGTCGTTGAGAACGCCGCGGCAGAGAATGCCGTCGTACCGCGCCACAGGAAGATCGAGCAGGTCCCCGACGCGAAACGAGACAGAATGGCCATGACCGCGGACGGACTGTCTGGCGGTCTCGATCAGCTCGGACGATCCGTCTACGCCTTCGACGGTATAGCCGCGGCGCGCGAGTTCGGCGGCGTGTCGGCCTGTTCCACAGCCGGCATCGAGCAGTCTTGCGCCCGGAGCGACGCCCCGCTCAATCAACCAGTTCGTGATCGCTCCGCACTCCTTTCGGACGGGACGGTCGATCAGCAGATCGAACGCCCACGCGTACTCGCCATAAAAAGGACGGCTGGATTGCGCGGCCATGGAAGCCCGCAAAACTGTATAACAGCGCTGGTCGGCGGTCGTCTTTTCCACGGTCGGAAGGGCGCATGTTCGCTGAATCTCCGTCCCCTTCTCTTGACAATCTGGATGAGTGAGATAACCTGTCCCACTCATCTAGTTTGTCTGGAGGAGTGGGATGGCGCAGCTGGCGCCCATTGCGAGAATCCTCGCAGCAACGAGAGAGGCGCTGTGATGGCGATTCTGCGGCGCTTCGTTGGCGGCCTGAAGGGGCTGTTCCGCAGCACGCGCCTCGAGCGGGAGCTCGACGAGGAGCTTCAGTCGTACCTGGAGTCCTCCGTCGGCGCGAAGGTCAGCTCGGGGATGACACTCGAGGATGCGCGCCGCGCCGCCCGTGCGGAGCTTGGCAGCATCGACGCGGTGAAGGACCGGACGCGCGACGTCGGCTGGGAAACAGCCGTCGAGCAGTTGTGGCGCGACGTGAAGTACGCGGTGCGGACGCTGCGCAAGTCGCCTGCGTTTGCCGCCGTGGTCGTGCTCACGCTGACGGTAGGGATAGGCGCCAACTCGGCCATCTTCAGCGCCGTCAATGCCATCATGCTGCGCGAGCTTCCGGCCGAGCGTCCGGAGGAACTGGTCTCGGTGACGGCGCTCTATCCAGACGGCGCGGAGCCGTTCTCTTACGCCGCCTACCGCAGAATCGCGGCCGATGGCGCGCGCCTCGTCGACGCGCTCGCGGCCTCGACGGCGCGTCGTGACGCACTTACGATCGATGGTCCGCCCGAGGCGGTCGACGTGAAATGGGTCTCCGGCAACTACTTCACGACGCTTGGCGTCTCGACGACGCTGGGCCGTCCCTTGCTGATGTCCGACGATCCGCAGCCGCCGGGTACGGCTGTCGCAGTGATCAGCGACACCTTCTGGACGCGACGATTCGGCCGTGACCCGGCTGTCGTCGGCCGCGCGGTTCGCCTGAGCGGAGCGGCGTTCGTGATTGTTGGCGTCGCGCGCCGTGGGTTTGCCAGCGAGACCCCGGGCGAAACCGTCGACCTCTGGATGCCGCTCACTGCGCAACCAAATGCGCCCTCATGGATCTGGAGCGGTCACAGCACGACGTGGCTGAGCGTTCTCGGACGTCGGCGCCAGGGTGTCAGTCTCGCGCAAGTGCGCGCCGGGCTGGAGCCGGTGTACGAACGCGTTCGGGATGACGTGGCGGCGGACACCGACAGCGCGGATTTCCGGCGAAGCGTCCTCGCGAGCCGCTTGCGTGTGTCGGAGGCAAGCGCCGGCGTCTCGAGAGTGCGCGACAATCTCGCCACGCCGTTGATGCTCCTGATGGGCATCGTCGGGCTGGTCCTGCTCGTCGCGTGCGCGAATGTCGCCAGTCTCATGCTGACAAGGGCAGTGACGCGGCGCCGCGAGATGGCCATGTCTCTCGCGCTTGGTGCAGGCCGGTCGCGACTGATTCGCCAGGGAACGCTCGAGGCGCTGTTCCTGGCGGCAATCGGGGGCGTCGGAGGATTCCTGCTGGCAGTTTGGGGAACCTCAGCCCTGTCGTCGCTGCTATCTGGGGTTTTGCCGGTGATCCTCGATATCACCCCTGACGGGCGTGTCCTCGTGTTCGCAGCGGCGATCTCGTGCGCCACGGCCGTGCTGTTTGGATTCCTGCCCAGTGTGTTCGCCACGGCGCTCGATCCCGTGAACGTCCTCAGGAGTGGAGGCGGTGCTGGTCGCGGAGCATCCCGCATCCCCTTTGGTCGCACGCTGGTCGCGATGCAGATCGCGGTGTCGCTCGTGCTGCTCGTCACCGCCGGGTTGTTCGTACGCAGTCTGATGAAACTCAAGGACGTCGATCTGGGTTTCGACCCGAATCAGGTGGTTCTGTTCCGTGTAAACCCTCCGGTCGGCCAGCAACCAATTTCCATCGAGACGAGGCGCCAGCTGTATAGCCAGATCCTGGAGCGCGCGACGAGCGTCCCAGGCGTGGAACGCGCCAGCGCCTCGTTCTCGGGCGTGCTGTCGTCGGAAACGTGGCGAAACGTCGTTGCGATCGAAGGCGTCGCCTCACCCGACGGCCGGACGCGGCGGACGTTCGCCAACGTCGTTACTCCGGCGTATTTCGACGTCATGCGGATCGCGGTGCTGCGTGGTCGCGGCTTCACCGCCGATGATGGAGTGCAGGCGGCCAAGGTCGCGATCGTCAACGACGCGTTCGTCCGGCAGTTCTTCGGTGGCATGGTGCCGATTGGAAAGCGTGTCGGCCTCTGCAGCAGCGAATCGTGCGGTCCGGGGACGGGGATGATGGACATCGTCGGCGTTGTGGAGGACGCAAAGTACTCGAACCTGCGCCAACCCGCGCCTCCGATTCTGTATATACCCTTTGCACAAGCCGACCAGCGTCTTGGAGAGATCCAGGTTCGAACTGCCGGAGACATCTCCGTGGTTGCCGGAACTCTCTATCGCGCGCTTTCCCAAGTTGATCGCAGGTTGGCGATCGTTGGGATGATGACCGCCCGCGACCGCGTTGACGCGTCACTCGCAACTCCGAACATGGTCGCCAGGCTTTCGTCCGTCTTTGGATTGCTTGCGCTCGTGCTCGCGGCTGTCGGCCTGAGCGGACTGGTCGCGTACATGACGACGCAGCGTACGCAGGAGATTGGAATTCGGATGGCCCTGGGAGCGGGTCGGCGGGACGTCCGGCGCCTGGTGCTCGCGAACACGCTCCGACCAGTCGCTGTCGGTGCCGCACTCGGCTTCCCGGCCGCCCTGGTACTGGCCAAGGTGCTGTCCGGCCTGTTGTATGAGGTTGCGCCTTTCGATCCTGTCGTGTTGTCGCTGAGCCTCGGGATACTTGCCGCAGCGGCGTTGCTCGCGGGCTACCTGCCCGCTCACCGAGCCGTACGGGTCGATCCGATCGAGGCGCTACGGGCCGAGTAGCCGTCGCACACCGCTCAGACTTGCGCGAATCAGCCAGTTGCGGGAATGGTCCCTAACACCCTCCGCAGGATCTTCAGCGGCATCTCAGTTCGCTATCACTCGCTTTCGGCTGGCTCGGCTCGATTCTGAATGCGTCGGAATCCCGTGCATCTCAGCCACAGGGCGCGAAGATGCGTCTACGACAAGCGACGCGCGACAAGCCCGCCGCTGGCCAATCGTGCGAACGATGAACGCGGCGTCGCGGCCGACACCGTGGATCATCGTCGACGACACTGAGTGCTGGAAGTGCTGGCCGACGAAATAGAGCCCTGGCTCGCCGTCGACGAGACCGCTGGCCTGGCGTGGTTCGCCGCTCTCCTCGAAGATCGGCAGATCGATCCATGACAGCGCGGGGTCGTAGCCCGTGCACCAGATGACGTTGGGCACATCGAGGGTGCGGCCGTCGGCCAGCTGCGGGCGTCCATCCTTCACGCCGGTGACTTTCTCGACCCATTGCACGCCCACGCTGTCCAACTCGGTGCGCCGCTGACGGATCCGCGGCAAACCGGCGCTGATCATCTTCCGTCGCACCTTGCGTCCAATCGGCGTCCTCACCGTGAGGATGCGGTGAAACACCACGCGGAAGAGCATCGGCAGCACGACGCGCTGGACCCAGA
This sequence comes from Acidobacteriota bacterium, assembly GCA_046735635.1. Classification (GTDB taxonomy): domain Bacteria; phylum Acidobacteriota; class Vicinamibacteria; order Vicinamibacterales; family 2-12-FULL-66-21; genus JALZOC01. The sequence continues at coordinate 4,945 of JBKPTT010000169.1, forward strand.
CGTTCTTGATGTTGAACGGCATCGCGCCGACGTCGCGCCCCGCTATCCACGTGGGATGCGCCGACGCAGTCTCCATGGCAATCTCCGCGCCCGAGTTGGCGGTGCCCACGATCAGCACGCCCCCGGGTTTCAACTGCGACAGCGACTTGTACTCACAGGAGTGGAGCTGTACGATCTCGGGCGACAGCTCCTTGGCGAACGCGGGGACCTTTGGTCCCTGATAGCTGGCCATTGCCACGACCACGTGATCCGTCTCGAAGTGATGCGGGCCGGCGTCCACAAGATACCGGTTGTCTTCGCGCCAGAGCCGATTGACGCGCACGCCGTGCAGAACGGGCAATTGATAATGCGCGGCGTAAGACTCGAGGTAATCGGCCATCTCGTCCTTGGTCGGGAATGCATACGGAGGCCCGGGAAACGGCATGCCGTCCAGGCCATTGAAGCGGTTCGGCGTGAACAAGCGGAGCGAGTCCCACCGTTGCCGCCAGGAATCGCCGATGCGCGCGTTGGCATCGATGACGATGAATTCGAGACCGAGTTTCTTCAGGTGGTAGCCGACCGACAGGCCGGCCTGACCAGCGCCGATGACGATCACGCCGACGCGCTTCCGCTGCGAGGTCTCGCGCATTCTGCTGAACGCCTCGCCTTCCTCGATCAAGCCCTCGATTCGCAGTGTCATTGGCCCCTCCATTCCCGCCCGCCGTGTCATCCGCGTCGACCATATTGCCAGGATCTGAGGGTATCGGTGGTACACAGCTCCCGACTTCGGGAGGACCACCCAATTTGGCGAGGAATTCAGAAATGGGTAGTTCTACCCACTATGCGACGAGATGGTGCCGATAGGCCCAGGCGGTCGCGGCCGCGCGTGAGGAGACGTTCAGCTTGCAGAGGATGTTGCTGACGTGGCGGTCGACGGTCTTCTCGCTGAGGAAGAGCTCGCAGGCGATGGCCTTATTGGTCTTGCCAGACGCGACGAGGCGCAGCACCTCGAGTTCTCGCGCGCTCAGCCCGTGCGTGTCGAGTGAGGATCCGGCGGTCGTCGTCGCCGCAGGCGTGGCCATCGTCGCGGCCGCGCGCACATCGGGGGCCGCGCCCAGTTGGACGAACACCTTTCTCGCGGCGTCGATTTCGAGGGCTGCGCCGTCCTCGTCGCCGAGCGCGCGAAACGCGCGCGCCAACAGCAGTCGAATGCGGGCGCTCAAATACGGTGCGCCGACACGCTGCCAGACCTCCTGCGCGCGGCGCAGCGCGTGAACCGCGCTGCGGGCGTCGCCGTCCGCCAACGCGACCGCGCCCTTCGCGTGTTGCGCCATCGCGCTCAGCACGTCCATGCCATACCGATCAGCAAGCGCGCCTAGTTCCTCGGCCGCCTCGCGCGCCTCGCCGATTTCCGATGCTGCCAGCAGAATCTCGACATGCGCGGGGAGGAACCGCGTCCGCTGCAGCGGATCGGTCGTCACCGACATCACACGCCGGGTGGCGGCCGCCGCCAGATCGACGCGATCCTGCGCGACACGAAGCAGTGCCAACCCCGGATGTGGATCGCGTCCGCACTCGCTCGCCAGCATATAGGCGTGCTCGGCCTCCGCCAGTTCTCCACGCAGCCGATGAATTTCGCCCTCCTGGTAGCATGCGCTGCCGGCGGCATCGGCTCTGGATTGACCAAACCGCGTGAGCACCCGGTGCGCCTCTTCGAACGCGTCTGACCAGGCACCGCTGAACTGCATGATTTCGGAACGATGGACGAGGCACGTGCCTGCGAACGGCGCCAGTTGCGGCTGAGCCTCGCACCATGTGCTGAGCCCGGCGGTCCATTCGCGCGCGCGATCGAGCGCATAACTCCGCTGGCAGGCCGAGATCGCTTCGCAGTAGACCAGACCGATGACGACCGGCAGGACGCTGTCGCTGGACACTGTCACCATGGCCTCGTCGAGCATCGGCAAGCCCTCAGACAGCCGGCCTTGCCGGATCAGGGCGCTGCCCGTGTAGACGCGAGCGAGGGCACCGAGGTCGCGGTCGTGATGACGATCGGCAATCTCGATCGCCTCCGCCGCCGCCGCGCCCGCGGCTCCGTAGTCGCCGGCGACTGAGAACCGGAACGCCAGCGGGAGGCGCATGTAGCCGCACTCGACACAATCGGGATCGCCTTCGACCAAGTGCTGAGCGCGCGCCAGCCAGCCACTGCCCCGGGCCGTCTGGCCGAGTGACATCAGCCGCATGCCGAGCCAGAAGGCCGTTCGCGCCGCACGCAGTCTTTCACCCGACGCGAGCCTGATTTCGTAAAGCCGCTCGAACGCGTCGAAGGACGCATCGGTCCGGCCGCTCAGCATCGCCGACCAGGCGAGCCGCTCGGCATCGTCGGCGTCGAGCGGACGCGCTGCGCTCGCCTGCGTCAGCGCATCGAAGGCCTCTGCCCATGCTCGTCGTGCATAGGCGTCGCGGCCGGCCGAAATCGATGCGTCGGAGGGCGCTGTCACTACGACCCAATTATCCGCGAACGGAGGCGCGCGGACCCACTTCCTGCGCAGACGTGATCAGTTCCGCCGGCGCCGCACGCATGCACCACCGATGGTTAGCGACGGGACCAACAGCAGGCCAAGACCCATCGGTAACCACTACAGGACTCCAGCCAAGCTCTTCCGCAACCAACGCTTCCCGCCCTGATGCAGCATCTTCGCATCCGGCGCGCACTCGTCGACGGTCACGCTGCCCGCGGCTGCCTCAGCGTCGCGTCGCGCAATAGATGTCCTTATCCCCGAAGCTGTCGCCACGATCGCCCATCCAGCAGATCTCCTTGCCGGCGGCGCGGATGGTCGGCAGCCCGGCGAAGCACGTTGCGCAGTTGAGCGTGTCCAGATAGATGCGCGGGCCCCACGGTGCGGTGTCGTTGTGTCGTTCCGAAACATAGAGGTGATTAATCGCGCCCGGTGCAAATGGATTGTCAGTGCCCGACGAGAAGAACATCGTGTGGCCGTCCGGTGTCAGCGCAGGCCCATAGTCATGACCTGCGGAGTTAATCGGTGACGTCAGCTTCTCTCTCGCGCCGAACAGTTGGTCGGTGGAGTGTCGCCGTGCCACGAAAATATCGAACACGAAATCGGGAGTGACAGCGGCAAAGAAAACGGTCCGCTGGTCCGGGCTAATATCGAGCGACCCTTCGAAGAGCGGCGTGTTGACGCCGGGTCCAAGATTCACCGCCGGGCCCCAGGGGTCATTGACCGACGCACGCTGCGACACCCACAGATCCGGCCATGGCGGACTGAATGGACCAGGTCGGTTGGAGCCAAAGTACAACGCGAGCCCGTCGAGCGAGATAGTGGGCGTGATGTCGAAGAAAGCGCTCGACACCGGTGGGGGTACGCGCGCCGGTTCGCCCCAAGCGCTGTGCACGGACTTTCGTCTCGCTACGTAGATGTCCTGGTCACCAGGTCCGCCAAGGGCACCCGGTCGATCGGACACGAAGTACAGTTCCAGGCCATCTGCCGACAGCGCGGGTTTGCCTTCGAATCCCGGGGTGTTGATCGGACTATCGAGATGAACAGGTTCGTCATAGCAATACGGTCGGCCAGCTGAGCAGTCGTCCGCTTTGTATTTCGAACCGTCCAAGCTCGCCGTCAGCAGTGCGATGAGCATTCCGATTGAAATAGCGGCGGACTTTTGCGACAACATCGAATTCATAAACGCCTCCTGCCTCGGACACACTGGGAGGAAAAAGCCACGGGCGCAATGCGCAAGGCCTGTCATGTCGGCGATGGCCGAATCTGGCTTGAAATGACCGGCGACCGTCAGCGGTCGTTGTGTCTGATGCGAGATGACAATGTCGAGTGATCGGCTGGATTCCTGGAAGGAGATCGCCGCATATCTGAATCGCAGTGTCAGGACGGTGACCCGTTGGGAGCGCGAAGAGGCCCTGCCAGTTCATCGCCATCTCCACAGCAAATCGGGAAGCGTGTACGCCTATAAGGCCGAGCTCGATGACTGGTGGAAGAATCGTAGAGAAGGCGTGACGGCGTCGGAGTCGGAGGCTCGGACCCGGTTTCGAGCTGTCCGACGCCTCTGGATCGTTGCGGCCGCGGTCGCGGTCCTCACGGCCCTTTCCGCGATCATCTGGCTGTCGGGCGCGCGACGCCCAGCGGTCTCAGGGTCCCGGCTCGTTCCTCTGACGACCTACGCAGGTGTCGAGGGACCGCCGAGCCTTTCTCCTGACGGAAACCAGGTGGCGTTCGACCGGAACGGTGACATCTTCGTCAAACAGGTCGACAGTGAGGCGCTGGTGCAGATCACGAGCACCGCGCTGCGCGAATCCGCACCTGCTTGGTCGCCTGACGGTCGCCAGATCGCGTTTACCCGCGAGGGTCAGGGGATCTTCGTGATCTCACCGCTAGGCGGCGCCGACCGAAAAATTGCCGACACGCAAGTGCCGCTTCTGTTGAAGACGATTGCGTGGACGGCCGACGCCCGATCACTCGTGATGACCGAGATGACATCCTCAGTTGGCGCGAGTCTGTTTGTCGTTTCCATCGAGACCGGAGAGAAAAGGCGACTGACGACGCCGCCCGAGCCGAGTATCGGCGATGGCTGGCCCGCGATCTCACCCGACGGCAGAACGGTGGCGTTCGCGCGATATTCACAGGACACCTCCGCGAACGTGTTCGTGGTGCCGTTGAGTGGCGGTGAGCCGCGTCAACTGACTGCTGACAAGGCCTCGATCTTCGGTATGGCGTGGATATCGGATTCGGACCTGGTGCTCTCTTCGGATCGCGGCGGCTCGTTTCGGCTCTGGCGCCTCTCCGCGAAGCCGTCCTCGGCTCCTGCGATTGCGGCGTTGGACATCGGCAGTGAGGATGCGCGATTCCCATCGATCTCGCGTCGGGGCACTGCGACACCGGCACGGCTTGCGTACCAGCGCCTCGTCGAGAACCTGGACATCCGACGTGCAGAAATCGTTGGCGCGGACACTCGGCAGCGCGCGCTGAAGTCGTCACAGCCGTTCATCGCTTCGACGAAATCTGAAGATCATCCCCAATACTCACCGGACGGCACGAAGGTCGCCTTCGTATCACGCCGCTCCGGTACGTATGAGATCTGGTTGTGCGCGAGCGACGGCTCCAATCCGGTGCGTCTGACGTCCATGGGAGGACCGGTCGTGGTCGGCCCTCGGTGGTCGCCCGATGGACGTCGCATCGCCTTCTTCGCAACAACCGGACCCGCGGGTAGCTACCAGACGTACGTGATGGATGTAGATGGCGGGCGCCCTTCGCGGCTGACGCAGAGCGAAGGCGGGCTGGAAGCGCTGCCCGCCTGGTCCCGCAACGATCGCTCGATGTATCTGACATCCGGGCGATCAGGCTCGCTGCAGATTTGGAAGTTCCCGCTCGACGGTGGAAAACCAGCACAACTCACGAGGCGCGGCGGCGCCGAGGCGTCGGAATCACCAGATGGCCGTATCGTCTATTACACGAAGGTTGCGGAGATTGGCCCCGGACTCTGGAGGGTTCCCGTTGAGGGTGGCCAGGAGGAACGAGTTCTCGACTCGGTGCGGTTCGGTTACTGGGCAGTCGCGCACGGCGGGATTTACTTCATAGATTTCGACGTGCCGGGCGAAGCCGCTCGGCCGGTGAAATTCTTCGATTTCGAGTCGCGTACGATCAAACAATTGGGAAAGGTCGAGAACACGGTGAAATGGACAAATACGCCGGGGTTTGCAGTGAGCCCGGATGGTCGCTGGCTTCTGTACACCAGCCTCGAGAGCTCGGATGCCGATCTCATGCTGGTCGACAATTTCCGTTCGTGACAACTGTCCTGCTGCGACGTAGTCGGTGCCTTACTTTTAAACCACATTCTGGGTGATATCCGCACTGCCAGGGTTAGACGAGTGCCGTCGGTCCAGGGTCTATGGTTGTCGATCGCCTTCGCTCGCCGCACGTACTTCCATCGAGCCTTTTGACGCCAATCTGATATCGCGATACCTGGTTGACTCGCTTGGCAAGCCTGTGGTCTTCTTCCCTTGCTGTGATGCTCACCCGCACGTGGCTGTTGTCGATTGCGCCGGCCTCTCGCCGCCACGCGCGCCATCTTGTTTCCCGGTGATGTAGCCAGCGTTACTCCAACCGACTTCGCAGGGGCCATCACCGACTGACGGTGATGGCCCTTTTCTTTTGAGGACTCCGCGATGACGACAGCCGCCGACCGCGATTCCGGACGCCTGAACGAGGCGCTGCGGCTGGTGCTGCGTCGTTACGGCCGCCAGATCACACGGCGCCCCATGATCGCGCTGCCGGCGCTTCTCCTGCCTGGGATTGGCGACGTGCTGGTCTTCTACGCGCCGCCGCTCGTCGTGGCCCGGCTCCTCGGCGCGGTCGCGCGCGGAGAAGCGCTCACGCTCGGCCTGTTCACGCCGTACGTGCTGACGTTCACGGCGTTGTGGTTCGCTGGCGAGGTGGTGTGGCGAGGGGCCGAGGCGCTCATCGCTCGCGCGGAGATCCGCGGGATCGAATCGCTCTATGTCGAGGCGATGGACGAACTGCTGGCGAAAGACCTGGCGTTCTTCCACGACAACTTCGCCGGTTCGCTCACCAAGCGCACACTCGGCTACGCGCGGCGGTTCGAGGACGTGTTCGACGTGGTGGCGTTTCAGGTGATCGCGAAGATTGTGCCGCTCGGGTTCGTCACGGTGGTGCTCTGGCGCTACTCCCCGCTGCTGATTCTGGTGCTGCTCGGGATGATGTCCATCACAATGGCCCTCGTGGTTCCGCGCATCCGGCGTCGGCGCCAGCTCGTGGACGCACGCGAGGCCGCGTCGAACCTGCTGGCCGGACACGTCGCCGATTCCATCACCAACGCGGAAGCCGTTCGAGCCTTCGCACGCGAGGGTGAGGAAGCGGCGATTCACGCCGCCAACGTGCGCGACTTCGGCGGGAAGACGCTGCGGTCGTGGGACTACCAGAACTTCCGCGTGAACACGATCACGGCGCCGATGTACGTCCTGACCAATACGCTTGGCCTGATCGTCGCGCTGCACATCAGTCTCGGACGCGCGGGGAGCCTGGAGGCCGTCTTTCTCACGTTCAGTTACTTCGCGACGGCCACGCGGGTCATGTGGGAATTCAACCGCATCTACCGCAACCTCGAGGGCGCGCTGACCGACGCCGCGCAGTTCGCCGATTTGCTGCTGGACCCGCCGTCGGTTCAGGATGTCGCCAGGCCCGTTCCGTTCGCGCCGCGCGACCACAGCGTCGAGATGCGCGACATCAGCTTCAGGCATTCGCCGGCACAACCGTTGCTCTTCGATCGCTTTTCGCTGGCGGTTGCGGCGGGGACGAGGCTCGGGCTGGTCGGACGGTCCGGCGGCGGGAAGACCACCATCACCCGCCTCCTGCTCCGGTTCAAGGACGTCGAGCGCGGCCAGATCCTCGTCGGCGGGCAGTCGATTGCCGACGTCTCACAATCATCACTCCGCGAGGCGATCGCATATGTGCCGCAGGATCCCGCGATGTTCCACCGCACGATCGCGGACAACATCCGCTTCGCACGGCCGGACGCCACCGACGACGAGGTTCGGCGTGCCGCGGCGCTGGCGCACGCCGCAGAGTTCATTCAGTCGCTGCCCGACGGCTACGCCACGCTTGTGGGTGAGCGCGGCATCAAGCTCTCCGGTGGCCAGCGTCAGCGCATCGCGATCGCGCGCGCAATCCTGAAGGACGCGCCGATTCTGATCCTGGACGAGGCGACGAGCTCGCTCGACTCCGAGAGCGAGGCGATGATTCAGGATGCTCTGTGGACGCTGATGGCGAGGCGAACAGCGATCGTCATCGCGCACCGCTTGTCCACTGTCCGACGCATGGACTCGCTCGTCGTCCTCGACCGGGGCTGCATCGTCGAGCAGGGAACGCACGAGAACCTGCTCGCGCGCGACGGCATCTATGCATCGCTCTGGTCGCACCAGTCGGGCGGCTTTCTGCCCGCGACCGACGTCGAGAACGCCACGGTGTACGAGAACTGATGGCGTGCGTGTCCGAGCGAGTCACATTCGAGTCGAGAGCTCGAACGTGACGTCTTCGGTGCTATACCACCGCAACCAATCAGTTGCGGAAATCGTCCCTGGCTCTACTTCGCCTTCTCGATGTCGCCGCAAGCGATGCGTGCGCCGGCGTTCCCTGAGGGATCGGTTTTGTTGTCGTCGGGCGCCGCGTGGATCACGAGTGCGGTGCCGCCGGCGTGGAACAGAGAATTCGGGCCGTCGCCGAGCGTGATGTCCGGCACGGCGAAGGAGACGTCGCCAACTCCCTTTGCATCGACTTCGAAATTCGGCAGATCGCCGGCGTGAGGGCCGTTTGGATTGGCGGTGCCATGCTGCTTCGCGCCCGGATTGAAGTGCGGACCGGCACTGGTGAAATCGGGAGCCGTGCAGTTACCCACATTGTGGATGTGAATCGCATGCGTCCCGGGCGGCAGCTTCGAGAAAGTGCCATTGATCGTCACGGCGGTGCCGCGCTGGGTCAGCGCCAGCGTGGCCGTGCCGACTTCCTGGCCCTGCGCATTCTTCAGCGTTGCGGTCGCGCGCGCGGGCGCCTGCGCAGAAACCGCGGCCGCGGTGAACACAATCGACAGGCACAGCAGATAACGGAACATTCCCTCACCTCCCCGAACACCAATCGTCGCGCCACACTCTAGCACGCACACTACGGCGACACCGATTCGTGACCGAACGCAGCTCGTTTCGCCCGTCTGGGACCTGTAGCACTACTTTGTCAGATCCGCTGTGCGAGAGAGTGCTCGCGCAGAGAACGCACGGATCTCGCGCGGAGATCGCGGAGGATCGCAGAGATCCCGGAACTGCGTGCGTTCGCGCCACGCGCGACGTGGCGAACGCACGACCGTCCGCGTCCTCAGCGTGCTCGGCGCGAGACCGTTACTCCGCTCCTCGGCCGCCGATCTGACAAAGTAGTGGTAGAACCCTGCAGAACCTTGTGGAACGTCTCCCCTTCTTGTAGGATATCAACAGGAAGGTCA
>JBKPTT010000170.1:0-7108 GCA_046735635.1 Acidobacteriota bacterium
CCCTCGATCCAGGGAGCGCCGATCAGCTCGAAGGGCCGCGTCGTGCCCCGGCCCTCCGACAACTTCGTTCCCTCGAACAGCACCGCGCCCGGGTACACGATGACGCTGTCGAGCGTTGGCAGATTGGGTGAGGGCAGGATCCAGGGGAGCCCGGTCTCGTCGAAGTACATCGACCGCGCCCATCCGTCGAGGCGCACGACGTCCACTGCGGCGCCAATCCGGAATTCGTCGTTGAAGAGGCGGGCCATCTCGCCGATCGTCAGGCCGTGGCGGAGCGGGATTGGAAACTGTCCCACGAACGACGCGTAGGCCGGGTGCAGCAGGTGGCCTTCGACATCTTCTCCGCCGATTGGATTTGGCCTGTCGCACACGACAACGTTGACGCCAAACCGCGCGGCAGCGCGCATGCAGTTGGCCATCGTGTAGACGTAGGTGTAGACACGCGTGCCGACGTCCTGCAGGTCCACCACCAGGACCTCGATGTCGCGCAGCATCGCCTCGGTTGGCTCACGCGTGTCGCTGTAGAGCGAGTACACCGGCACCTCACGGCGGGCATCGCGCGCGTGCGGCGTTTCGATCATGTTGTCCTGCACGTCCGAACGGAACCCGTGCTGCGGCCCGAAGATCGCGGCCAGCTGCACATCCGGGTCCCGCCTGAGACGATCGACCGTGTGCTCGAATTGCCCGTCAACCGATGCGGGGTTGCACACGACGCCCACGCGCTTGCCCGCGACAAGCTTGCGATCGAGCGTCAGCAGCCGATCGATACCCAGCGAGACGATCCGGCGGTCAATGGATGGTGAAGCGGGAGCAGGCATTCGTCAATTATAGATGGGCCTGGCGGATGTGGACCCCTCGAATCAACCCACGCGCGATAATCGCCCCCCGCAACGCATCGCTGAAGGAGTTGCATTGAAACCGGAACACACGACTCCCGGTCGTACGAACGAGCAGGAGATCCCGCTCGACAGTCCGCGCGTCGGCCACCATGTGCCACGCGGTCGAGATCGCCGCTGCCCCGCCGACGAATACCGCGCGGCTGCTGGTGAGCAGAAGCCGTCCGGAGGGCTGCGCTGCCTCGTCCGGCATCGATGCGGCGGCCGTGAAATGACAGCGGTCGCGACCGACGACGCGGTGGCCAGTTTCGACAATCGGCAGGCCCGCACGCGCGATGTCGGTCGAGAGCGCGACGGCGTCCTCGAGCGCGTCGAGCATCTCGCGCTCGATCTCGACGTCCTCGTCGGGAAGGCCGAACGCGTTCAGCCGATCGCGCAGATGTTGCGCCGCTCCAGGATCCAGGCTCGACGCCGCGGCCGTCCAGGCATGTTTCCATGCACCCAGCCGCGGATCCTCACGCGCGCCGCGCCGCCGCACCCAGCTCCAAAGGCCCACGTTTGCCGTCGTCTCGTTGTTTGAAAATCGAACTCGTCGCGGGTTGGCCGAGTTTCCGCAGCATTCAGATGCGTTGGCCCTCGCGTCCCGCGCGGGAGGACGTACTAGCATACCTATTCGCCGTGGCGGCGCTGGCGTTTGCATTGCAGCACGCGGGCGGACAGATCGTCTCGGACGCTCGGTGCGTTCACGGCTGGGCTCGTCATGGGCCGCTCGCCGATCCTATTAGGGATAGAATGACATCCAAATCACACGCAGTCATCGCTATCGCCAACAACAAGGGGGGTGTCGGCAAGACCACGACCGCGGTGAACCTTGCGGCGGCGCTCGCGGCGCCGCGCCGAAAAGTGTTACTCGCCGACCTCGACAGCCAAGCCTCGGCATCGCTCTGGCTCGGAGTGGATTGGGGTCGCCTCAAGCCGTCGTCTGGCAGTTGTCTGTTGCAGGACTATCCGATCGTCCAGGCGATTCGACCGACGCGGGTGCCCCACCTCGACCTGCTCACCGGTTCGGTCGAGCTCGCCAACGCGGATATCGCGCTCGCGGCGGTGAAAGGGCGTGAACTGGCGTTGCGAAACGTGCTGCAGCGGGTGCGCCCCCGATACGATCTCGTCGTGCTCGACTGTCCACCAAGCCTGTCGCTCGTCGGGGTGAACGCGCTCGTTGCCGCCGACGCCGTCATCGTGCCGGTCACGCCGCAGCATCTGGCGGCGGAAGCGCTCGTCAGCCTTCTGGCGTCGCTCGACAAGGTTCGGACTCGTCTCGGCACACCCGGTCGGCTGCTCGGCATCCTTCTCTCGATCGTCGATCCCCGCCGGCCCGCCGGGTCCGAACTGCGCGAACGCGTTCGCGCGCAGTTCCGCGATCAGGTGTTCCACACCGAGATTGCGGTGAGCCGTGCGTTGGAGGAAGCGCCCGCGGCGGCGATGACAGTGTTCGAGCATGCGCCGCGGTCGCGGTCGGCCGATGCGTTCCGGCGGTTGGCCGGAGAGGTGCTGCAACGACTCCGCACGCGGCAGTGACATTGTGGGTGGAACGATTGTCGGATCCGGCGGTGCTGCGGTTCTGCCGAGCTTGAAGTAAACTACGCGCCGAGTGTTGAATATGCGGCGGACTCGAACGCCGGCCAACGCGCGTATTCAGGACGGCACGAACGAGCTCGAGGACCTCCGGAGATCGCCGATGCCCGTGCGCCGCAGAGCCAGGACCCCCTCAGCGTACCCAGACATCTTCGCGCCGACGCGGAAAGTGACCGCCGGCAAACGAAAACCCGGCCGCCCGCCGGTGCACGACGAAGCGTGGACCAAAGTGACCGTCGTGCTGTTCAACCGCCAGATTGTCTTTCTCGACCGCCTGGCGGCGAATATCCGGGCGCAGAGCGGCGCCGCGATCAGCCGCGCACAGCTTATTCGCGCGCTTCTGGACGCGGTTGCAGACGCGGATGTCGATCTCACGACCGCGACATCGGAGATGGATCTGAAGGCCACGATCCTCTCGCGCCTCGGAAAGTACCGGATATAGCCGGTAAGATCCGCACGTGGAGTGCGTGATCTTCGTCGGCTTGCCCGCGTCCGGGAAAACGACGTTCTACCAGCAACGTTTCGCTGCCACACACCGGCACGTCAGCAAGGATCACTGGCCGAACCTGTCGAGGAAGGACTCGCGCCAGGCCGAGCTGATCAGGTCGTCGCTGCGGGCAGGAGTATCGGTGGTCGTCGATAACACGAACCCGACCGTCGCCGACCGTGCGGCGATCATCGATATCGCGCGGGAGTTCGCGGCGCGTGTCGTTGGTTACCAGTTCGTCGCGACGACCCGCGAGGCCGTGGGCCGCAACCGGGCGCGCGAGGGCAGGCAACGGGTGCCCGATGTGGCGATCTTCACGAAGGCGAAGCGCATGATCGCGCCGACGCGCGCGGAAGGGTTCGACGAGCTCTACCGCGTGGCGATCCGGGAGGACGGAGGCTTCGACGTGTCTGCCGTGCCCTAGCGACCACATAGATTCGGGGTCTTTCTCAGCGGGAATCGTCTGCGATCGATGCGTACAAATTGGGCCTCAGGCTTCGTACGCCGCGATGATCGTAATTGAGGCGAGCCGTCCTTCCTTGAACGAAAACCGGTGCACGAACTGCACCCGGTAAGGCGTGTCTGTCGCCTTCACGCGTCCGTGTTCGCGTCCAATCATGATGACCGTGTCGCCTTGCGCTGTCAGGCTCGTGATTTGCGGGCGCTGTTCCGCCATTGCTGCGAAGTTGTGATCAACCGCGTGACGAAGCTCGTCGATCCCGACGGCGTGCCGTATCCACGGAAAATCTGGCGGCGCGTAGATGTCGAGCCGCACGTTTTCGTGCGCATTCGCAATCGCGCCGTCGAGATCCCCGCGGCCGATTGCGTCGATCTGTTCATGAATGGCGCGGAGGTGCCGGGCGGCCGCGTCCGCACTTTCGCGCGCCGCGGTGTCGGCAATGGCCCGTTCGAGCCGCGTCGTGACGGCTGAAAAGTCCTGTCGCTTCATTCCGGGGTCGGGGGGAAGGTGCAATCTTACCCGAACGTCGTTGCTGGCGCCAGCTATCGGAAGGTATACGTGTCGGTGCGGCTCCCGCGCTCGTCCTGCGTGTGTCGTCAGCGCACGCGCGGCCGCACAACCGAGTAGCATTTGATCGTGTCACTACAGTTCGCTCGCATTCGCTTCGCGGAGATCTCCTGATGGCCCGGAGTTTTGGCGAGCGCATCGTCCGCGGGCGGCTCTTCGAGCGCCTGACGAAGCGGGCGCTCGGTTATCTGAAAAATCCGGACAAGCTCCGCGAGCTGATCAGCGTGGCTCGGCGCAAGGCTACCGGAGCAGGGCAGCGAAGCCCGCTTGGAAGCATCTGGGAACCGTTGCTCCGCGTGTTTCGTCTGCTTCGTGCCTACGTGCGGCGCGAGTACACGAACGTTCCGTGGCAGACGCTCGTCGTGATCATCGCCGGCATTCTCTACTTCGTGTTACCGATCGATGTGATTCCCGATTTCATCGTCGGTGCGGGACTCCTCGACGACGTCGCGGTGCTGACGTGGGTGCTGAACAGCGTCAGGCCCGTGCTCGACGATTTCGGGGAATGGGAAGCTGCCCGGGCGCAACGGATTGAATGAGTCGCCTCGCTCGATCGAGTCCCATGATCTCACCCGCGAAACTTGAGAGGCGAGTAGGATTCGACTCGACGCTGAAAGGATGGTGTGCGATGGCCGGACGACGCTTCTTCTCGGCGGCTGCCCTTGCGGTCTCTCTCATACTTGTCGGAGTTGCTGTATCCGCGCAAGCGGAACGGCGAGCCGCAACTCTCGATGATCTTCTCACCGAGATGCGGGGGCTTCGTGCGGACCTCGCCCAGACCGCGAACACGAGTATGCGAATGCAAGTCCTCACCGCACGTCTCACACTCCAAGAGCAACGGATCGCCGTGCTGTCTAATCAACGGGCCGAACTATTGGCGCGGCTTGCGGCAGCAGAGCGGGAGCGGGTTGAGATAGAAACACGGGTGAAGGGCCTTCAGGATGATAGCCAGCGAGTCAAACCAGAAATGCGCGAAGAAGTCGAAGGGGCCTTGAAGGCGGAGACGACCAGGCTTTCACAGCGTGTGCAGTTTGAACAACAACTGCGTTCACAGGAGACGGATCTCACCGGGCTGATTGCCTCAGAGCAGGGGCGTTGGCAGGAGTTCAACGGGCGATTAGACGAATTGGAAAAGTCGCTTCCTGCGGCCAGGCCGCGCTAAAAAAGTGGCATTGATGGAGGTGCGTCACGGCACAGATCACCGTTCGAGCACTCTTGGCCCTTGGCTTCATCGGCAGAGCACGCAAGACAGCGCAGTATTAGAAGCTCGTTCAGCGCGCCCGCGGCCACGTGACAGTCTCGATGATTCCTCCGTCAGATCCGTCCCACGATGAGAACGCCGGCGAGCGTCGCGACGCCGATCGCCGACAGGATCGCGCCGTAGACGAAACTGCGAGGCATAAACCGCAGTTCGACTCGGTGAACGCCAGCATCCACGACGCAGCCGAGGAAGTCGCCTTCCACTCGCACTGTCTCCAACCGGGCACCATCCGCCGTGGCCGACCAGCCAGCGTGAAACCGTTCGGTAAAGGCGAGAATGCGGCGGCCAGGAGCATGCACCTGAGCGACGAGGTGTCCCGGCCGATCAACCGCTAGCCGGACGGTCTGCGTCGAGTCGCGTCCCTGCTCGTCCAGGAGCCGCGCTCGCTCGACTCCACCTTCGAACGGCACTCTTACGTCATCCAGCCTGAACAGCCATCGCGTGCCGGATAGACGGAGGGCGTTCTCACCGCCGGCCGGATGCCGGGTTGCCGGCACGAGCGCGACGTAGCCGGACGTGAGGCGGTAGCCTCGCATGACCAGCAGGTCCGACTCCAACTCCGCAGCGGCGTAGGAAGCAGCAGGATCGACTGGAGCGGCGGGGACGTTGTATGTGAGCGCCTCGATCGGTCGTGCAGCTTCCTCGTACACGAACACGATTCCCCATGCTCCAAGATCGATGGCTGTCAGCACGACCAGCGCAGGGAGCGCCCACCGGACGCCGCTTGCCGCGAGACAGATGAACAGCGTAAGGAACATTACGATCGCGACGCCTGGTGCGGCGGCCCCGGCGCTCGCAATGGCATCACTTCGGTAGGGCAATAGTTTCGCGTTCAGCGTGCACGTTGCGCCGAAGCCGAGCACCGCCGGGATCCAGAGCGGTAACATCGCGCGTAGTGGCACGCTGCCACGGTGCTCGCCGATGGCACGCAGATCGTCGATGGTGACGGCGGCCAGAATCGACAGTGCGAATTGGAAGAGAACGATATATCTCGCCGGCGCGCGGAGCGATGCTAACACTGGAACATACGTGAGCAGCACTCCGATGCCGGCATATCGCCCGAGCGCCAGGAGCAAGCTCACCCCGGCAAATGTCGTAACAGCTGCGATGAGAGCTCCTCTGTGGCGCAATGCCGCGCGGCGGATCCATACCCAAATCAACGCGAGAGGCAGGATGGCACCCGAATAGATGCCGAACTCGTGCCGTGTATTGCCGGCAGGATAGGTGCGGCCTTCGAAAAAGTACGGTGACCACAATTGGAACAGATTGTACGGATGTAACGAGTAGGTCAACGCGAATTCGCGAGAAACCCCCGCCCTGATCGAGTGCGCGGCCGCGTCGGCCGTGGGCAGGATTTGGATCCCGCCCAACAACATTCCGATGGCAACCGCGACCGAGCAGGACAGCAGCCGCTGCCGGCGGCGCGTTTCGCCCGCACGGAAGGCAGCGAACGCCGCGAGCGCCAACAAATTCCACCAGATGGCTTGCGGAAACCCCAGCAGACATTCGGACCCGACCACCAGTGCGACGCCCGCGAACGCGAGCGTTCGCGCGCGCCGGCCGTCCTCCACGATCAGAACGTCAGCAGTAGCCAGCAGCCATGGCATTTGCGCGACGATGGCCACCATGTTCATGTGGTGGTGGTGCAGCAGATTGAACCCGCTGAATGCAAACAGCATGGCTCCGAAGAGCGCCGCCGCAGGGGTGAACCGTAGGCGATGGAGAAACCAGAACATTCCGGCAAAGGCCGCTGAGTAGCTGGCGACGAGTTCAAGGTTGAAAGCCGTCACGAGCGGGAGAAACCGGTACAGGAGCTGGTGGAATGGATGGAACAGGCCGATCTGTCCTTCGCCCTGCAAGTA
>JBKPTT010000171.1:0-2860 GCA_046735635.1 Acidobacteriota bacterium
GTCGCGCCTGAGCATCGTGAGGGCTGCGGACAACCCATTGCAGGGCGCATGGCAGGTAACGAACGCCAACGGATTTGCTGGCATCTTCATCTTCTCTGCCAAGCACTACAGCATGATGGCCGCAAGCACCGAGCGGCCTGACATCAGCGATTTGTCGAAGGCCACGGCCGACGAGGTGCGGGCGCTCTACGGGCCGATGATCGGCAACGCCGGCGCGTACGAGATCTCGGGGAACCAGGTCACCATCCGGCCGGTCGTTGCCAAAATTCCGGTCGTGATGAAGCCGGGTGCCTACGAGGTGTACGAGTTCAAGATCGAAGGCAACACTCTGACGTTGACGCAGCGCCGCAACGTCAGAGGTCCCGTCGAACGAGGCACCGTCTGGACGGTCACTCGAGTCGAGTAGGCCTGCCCGCTTCCTCGCCCGATCCGACACCACGATAGACGCACACCTACTTCAGCCACTTATCCACGAATTGGTACGCCGCAGCTCTGATGCTCGAGGGGAATTCGTGTCCCGCATCAGGGTAGGTCGCCACCAATCGCTCTTTCGCCCTGAACACGGTGTCGTAAACCGGCATCGCCGCATCGACGCAGTCCCTCACGCCGGAGACCTCAAAGTTTGAATCATGCAGCGGCGCATTGATGAAGAGCGGGCGTGGGGCGAGCGCGACAAGTATGTGAGAAAAGTCGAAAGGCATCAGCGCCGGGTCATTGCCGTAATGTTCCGCGATGAGCGGCATGTAGCGTTTGCCCGCCCAGCCCGCCAGATTACCGTTGTCATACTTCCGCATCGACGTGAAGCCGCAGCTCGTCACCATCACTTTGACCCGCTCGTCGAACGCCGCAACGAAGAGCGTGTTGTGCCCCCCGAGCGAATGACCGATTGAGCCTATGCGCGTCGGGTCGACTTCGGACAGCGATTGCAACACGTCCACTGCGCGCATGTGATTCACGATCCCCTTCATCGTGCAGCTGACGTAGCCGTGCTGGTAAGGGTCGAATTCATTTTCGCCGAGGTAAGGATAGTCGGGCACGATGCAGACATAGCCGCGCTCGGCCAATTCTTTGGCGTAATGCATATTCGCGTTGCCGTCCAGGCCCACTGGCTCGTCTTTGCCTATCTTGATCGTCTGATGAAGGCAGAGCATCGCGGGCGCGCGTCGTTTCAGGGTTTTCGGTATGAGCAGATACGCGGGGACGTCATCGCCCCGCTCACTGAGGTATGTGATCTTTCTTCTGGTGAAGACCGGCTTCTCTTCGCTTTCCAGCTGCACGACTCCCAGTGCCAGCCCTGTCGTTTTAGGAAGTTCACCCATCACGAGCTGCATCCCGGCGAGTATCCGGTCTCGCTGCACTCTCCAACCGTCGCGATTGCGAATGGCGGATAGATGTATCCCGTTTTGTGCGAACGGCTGTGACGGGCAGACGGCGGCTCCGGCAATTGCGCTTGTTGCCGCGATCAGAAAATCCCGCCTGTTCATGGTGCCAATTCTAGTGGCGATCGTTGCGTTCTTACGCGCGAGCGGGATCTTCTGCGCGCGTAGCGCGCCCACGCGAACGGCGCGGGCCGTTGGAGCCCCCGCGAGTGAGCGTGTCGAGCGTCCCCGGGGCGGAGCCCCGGAAGGAAGTCAGGACCTGTTTGACGCGCAGGAGCGTGTCAACGTCGCACTCGTGTCCGGTTTGTGGAGGTGGAATAGCCGCTGCTCCGCGCGTCCGGGCGAAGTAGTTCGTGAACCGGGTCTCGTCAGATGGCGCGCGGGATTGGTCTCGGGGTCTGGAGTGCGATCGCGACGTTTCACGAGATTGGGAGCGCGTGAGTCGTATCGCTCACGTTGCTGATTTCTTGAAAGTTGCGGAGTGCGCTGGGGTAGAGCATCACCTGTTGGGATGAACTCCGCGACGTCGTTGCCTCCGTCCGGCTCGTGCCGGCGACACGCGGCGCGGTGTCGTGTCCAGTCCTGTAACGACATTTCCTCGGCCACGAGTGCCGCCGCGCGGCGCACGGTGGCGTTAACATCGCGTTTTTCGTCTTCGACTAAGACGGTGCAGTTCGGGAAAGTTCCCCGCGATCAGGGCCGCCTTCTTCTGCCGTGTCCATCTCTTGAGCTGACGCTCCCGTTGAAGAGCGGCTTGTTCGGAGTCGTGCAGTTCAACGAATGCAAGTTTCACAGGGCGCCGTTTTCGCGTGTAACTCCCCCCAAGACCGTCGGTGTGTTGTTGCAAGCGCATCCCGGGATCGAAACTGACGCCTATGTAGTAGCTCCCGTCCGCGCATTCGAGGATGTACACGTAGTGATCCATTCCGGAGGACTGTGCACGGGCGAATCCATCGCTCGTTTCACGGAAACGCGAACTTCTTGCATGGTGAGTTGTCGAATATCCGCTTTCTCTGCAACGCGGAACTATCGTAATGACCGCAGATATTGCTAAGGGTGGGCAGGGTGGCCGATGAAGAGGACGCCCCTCCGAGTTCAGGAAGGGCGCCATGAGCGAGCGCTCAGACAGTGAGCGAAGTCACCGACATGTCCTTCGACTCGGCCCCTTCGGGGCCTCGCTCAGGACACCATTCGATTTCGCTCGCTCCGCTCGCGAGTCGAATGGTGGAGGCGCCGGGATTTGCACCCGGGTCCGAAAATACATCCCCGCAGGAATCTACGATGCGTATCCGCCTCGGTGGTGTCGCGCCCGGCGTGAAGAAGCGGCAAAACCGCCGGACACCAACCTCGAAAACATCTCGCCGCCGACGTCCGAGACCACCGTCAGCCGCCAGCCTGCTTAAATGACATCCAGTTCCGGCCCGCAGGCTGACCGGAGTGGACGCTCACAGGGGTTTAGGCTGCGAGAGCGAGCTGCGTGT
>JBKPTT010000172.1:0-11063 GCA_046735635.1 Acidobacteriota bacterium
ACATCGATCACGGCCCTACTGTCGAAGAACGCGAGCAGGTGCCCGGATTCCAGGCGGCCTACGCGGAGCTGTACGGCAAAGCCAAGCATACCGTCGTGAAACCGGGCGACAAGGTGCCGATCACCGGTCTGGACTGGCGGATCGTCTCCGCAGCCGGCAGCGTGTTGAAGACGGCGCTCCCGGGCGCCGGAAAGCCGAATGCGGCCTGCGCGGGCGTCGCGCCGAAGGAAGCGTCAGCCACCGACGAGAATGCGATGTCGGTGGGGAGCCTGATCACCTACGGCCAGTTTCGCGCGATCGATCTCGGCGATCTCGTATGGGCCAAGGAGTACGAGCTCATTTGTCCAAACAATCCGATCGGGACGGTCGACGCGTTTTTCGTGACGCACCATGGACTTGATGCGTCGAACTCGCCGGCGCTCATCCACGGCGTGGAGCCGCGCGTCGCGATTATGCAAAACGGAACACGCAAAGGCGCGGGCGCCGAGGCGATGCCGACGATGAGAACGTCGCCCGGGCTCGAGGACGTGTGGCAGCTTCACTGGTCCTACACGGCCGGAATCGAGCAGAACAGTGCCGGCGTGTTCATCGCAAACGTCGACGATAACGCGACGATCGCCTCCGTTCTGACCGCGCCGGCGCGCGGCGGCTTCGGCGGAGGGCGCACCGGTGGCGCGGCCGGTACGGCGCCAGGCGGCGCGCCCACGGCTCCCCCGACGAGTGCGCCTCCTCCCGGGACGGCGCCAGCCGTCGTCGGAACACCGCCCGTGGCAGCGCCTGGAGCCGGAGCGCCTGCAACCGCGCCGGCGCAGACTCCGCCCGTCGGTGCTGGAGCGCCGGGCGGCCCCGGAGCTCCTGGCGGTGTCGGAGGTGGACGTGGAGGTCAAGGCGGCGGCGCGGCGGCGCATACGCCCGCGTATTGGATCAAGCTCACTGCACTGCCGGACGGCACGATCACGGTGACGAACAGTCGAAACGGTTTTTCGAAGACCTACAAGAAAGCAAGGTGACACGATGCGCATCGGGATCCTCGCCGCGGCAACGGCACTGGTCGGAACGACTCTCGTCGCGCAGCAGGGCGCTCCGCCCGCGGCCCCCGCGCAGCCAGCCACTCAACAGACACCAGGCGGCCGCGGACAGGGACGCGGACAAGGCGGCATCCAGCCGAGCCCGTTCTCCACGCCGCCGATACGGATCTTCATTTATGCCGGGCTGAAGACGCACGGCGAGGGGCAGCACGACTACCCGCAATTCCTTGCGGACTGGAGCAAGCTGCTCATGAACCGAAATGCCACCGTCGACGGCGGTCTCCACTTCCCGTCCGAGAAGGAGCTGCTCAACTCCGACGTCGTCATCATCTACAAGGGCGACGCGGGGTATTTGAGCATGGAGGACAAGGCAAACCTGGACGCGTACCTGCGGCATGGCGGCGGCCTCGTCAGCATCCACGACAGCCTGTGCGGTCCTGATCCCGAGTACTTCTCGCAGATCGTCGGCGGCGCGAAAAAGCACGGCGAGACGAACTTCACGCTAGAGGCGAACGTCCCCTATACGATCGTCGATACGCAGCATCCGATTATGCAGGGCATGACGAACTTCGCCATCAAGGATGAAGCGTTCTACCTGATGACGTGGTCGAAGCAGCCGGAGGTCCATGTGCTGGCGACGGCAGTGATGGACGCGACGCCGACGGCGCAACAGGCGGGGCACGCGGGTGAGGTCGTCCCGCAGATCTGGACGTACGAAAAGCAGCTGACGCCGGCGCCAACCGGCCAGCCGTATCGTGCATTCGTATGGATGCAGGGGCACAATTACTCGAACTTCTCGAACCCACAGGTACAGCCAATGCTGCTGCGCGGAATCGCGTGGGCGGCGAAACGATCAGTCGACACGCTGATGCAGGAGCGTCCGGCGCGCGGCGGCAGGGGTACGAACACGGAGGCCGCGTCGACGGGTCGAGGACGGGGCGGCAACTAACACGGATTGCGCGCGGAGAACGCTGAGACAGATCTCGCGCGGAGAACGCGGAGACGAGTTTCGCGCGGAGAACGCAGAGAACGCGGAGAACGAAATTACTGCGACCGGGGTGGGGGCGAGGGCAGACAGTGAATTCGTTAGCCCTCGCCCACACCCCGCTCGCAGTATCTGCGCCCTCTGCGCTCTCGGCGATCTCTGCGTGAGATCCGTCCCCGCGTTCTCCGCGCGAGATCTGCGCGGGTGCCGCGAATTGCTTTTAGGGAACTGATGTCCGATCAACCGAAACGCACATATCGATCTGCCGCATGGTTTGCCAAGCCGAATAAAGACGGATTCATTCACCGCAGCTGGGTCGGCCGCGGGCTCCCGGAAGGGATCTTCGACGGCCGCCCAATCATCGGCATCTGCAACACGTGGTCGGAACTGACCCCGTGCAACGGCCACTTCCGCGAGCTTGCGGAACACGTCAAACGCGGCGTCTGGGAGATGGGCGGCGTGCCGTTCGAGTTCCCGGTGATGTCTCTCGGCGAGACCAGCGTGCGGCCGACCGCGATGCTGTTCCGCAACCTCGCGGCGATGGACGTGGAGGAATCCATCCGCGCCAACCCCATCGACGGCGTCGTGCTGCTGTGCGGCTGCGACAAGACGGTGCCGTCGCTCATCATGGGCGCCGCGAGTTGCGACTTGCCGGCGGTGGTCGTGCCCGGCGGACCAATGCTGAACGGGAACTTCCGCGGGAGAGGGATCGGCTCGGGGACCGACGTCTGGCGGTTCAGCGAAGAGGTCAGGGCCGGCACGATGAGCCTGCGCGATTTCATGCGCGCCGAATCGTGCATGTCGCGTTCGTGGGGCACCTGCAACGTGATGGGCACCGCGTCCACCATGGCCTCGATGTCCGAAGCGCTGGGGCTCACGCTCCCCGAGAGCGCAGCGATCCCGGCCGTGGATTCGCGCCGGTACGCGCACGGACACCTGGCAGGACGACGGATCGTCGAGCTGGTGCAGCAGGACGTCCGTATGTCCCACATCCTCGCGCGCGAGTCGTTTGAGAACGCGATACGGGTCAACGGCGCGCTTGGCGGATCCACCAACGCGGTGCTGCACCTGTTGGCCATCGCGGGTCGCGTTGGCGTGGCGCTCACGCTCCAGGACTGGGACGAGCTCGGACGCGATGTGCCGACGATCGTCGACCTGATGCCATCGGGCCGATTCATGATGGAGGACTTCTATTACGCCGGCGGCGTGCCTGCGGTCATTCGGACGCTTGGCGAGCACGGGCTGCTTGCGCGCGACGCAAAAACGGTCAACGGACAGACCATTTGGGAGAACTGCCGCGAAGCCTCGAACTGCAATCCGGAGGTGATCCACCCGATCGACAAGCCGCTCGCGGCCCACGGCGGAATCGCGGTCCTGCGCGGCAACCTGGCGCCAAACGGTGCCGTGTTGAAGCCGTCTGCCGCCTCGCCTCACCTGATGCGACACCGTGGCCGCGCCGTCGTGTTCGAGAGCATCGAGGATTACAACGCGCGCATCGCGGACCCGGCGCTGGACGTCGACAAGGACTGCGTGCTCGTGCTGAAAGGGTGCGGGCCGAAGGGCTATCCCGGGATGGCAGAAGTCGGCAACATGGGGCTCCCGCCGAAAGTGCTGCAGACAGGCGTCACCGATATGGTGCGCATTTCCGATGCGCGCATGAGCGGGACGGCGTACGGTACTGCCGTGCTGCACGTCGCGCCGGAAGCGGCCGCGGGCGGACCGCTCGCGCTCGTGAAGGATGGCGACATAATCGAGCTCGATGTCGACACTCGGCGGTTGCACCTCGAGGTGACCGACGCGGAGCTCGCGACGAGGCGAGCGGCCTGGCGCGTGCCCGAGTTGAACCTGCCGCCGGGCGGGTGGGCACGGTTGTACATCGAACACGTGCAGCAGGCGGACAAAGGTGCCGATTTGGATTTCCTCGTCGGGTGTCGAGGACACGAGGTGGCAAGGGAGTCGCACTGACGTCGCGATTCGCCGTTCGCGGTTCGCGCTTCGGGAGTGCCGGATGCCGGTAGCGCCGGTCTTGGAGACAGATGAAACTGCTACGTTACGGTGACCCGGGCTCCGAGAAGCCCGGACTGCTCGATTCCTCTGGAACGATTCGCGATTTGTCGGGCGCCGTGCCCGACATCGCGCGCGGGACCCTGTTGCCCGAATCGCTCGACAAGCTGCGGAAGCTGGACCCGAATTCGCTGCCGCGCGTGAACGGCAACCCGCGCCTGGGGCCGTGCGTCGGCGGCGTCGGGAAGTTCATCTGCATCGGACTCAACTACGCCGACCACGCGGCTGAATCCAACATGCCACTGCCGAAAGAACCCATCGTCTTCATGAAGGCGACGTCGGCGATCGTCGGCCCGAACGACAACCTCGAGATTCCGCGGGGATCGACGAAGACGGATTGGGAGGTCGAGCTCGGCGTCGTGATCGGCAAGCCGGCGAAGTACGTCGCCGAAGCCGATGCGATGTCGCACGTTGCCGGATACTGCGTCGTCCACGACGTATCGGAGCGCACGTTCCAACTCGAAGGCACCGGGCAGTGGGTGAAAGGAAAGAGCGCTGATACGTTCGGGCCCATCGGCCCTTGGCTCGTCACGACCGATGAAGTTCAGGATCCGGGCAACCTGAAGCTGTGGCTCGAGGTGGACGGGCATCGGTATCAGGACGGATCGACGAGCACGCTGATTTTCGGTGTGGCGTATCTGGTGAGCTATCTGAGCAGGTTCATGAGCCTCCAGTCGGGGGACATCATCTCCACTGGCACGCCCCCCGGGGTCGGGCACGGGAAGAAGCCGCCCGTCTACCTCCGCGCGGGACAGGTCGTGCGGCTCGGCGTCGAACGTCTGGGAGAACAGCGTCAGCAGGTCGTGGCCGGATAACATAGGCTCATGTCCCTGCCGAAAGCGATTGCCGACGGCCTCAGCGGAATCGTCGGCGCGGCCTCGGTGCTCACCCGGCCGGAGGACGTGATTCCGTACGGCTTCGACGGCACCGCGGCGCTTCGGCAAGTCCCCGCCGCCGTCGTGTTCCCCAAGACAACAGAGGACGTCTCGCGCTGCGTGACGTTCGCCGCCTCGCAGTCGCTGCCGATCGTCACTCGCGGATCGGGCACGGGACTCAGTGGAGGCGCTGTCCCGACGAGCGGAAGCGTGGTCATGTGCATGGCGCACATGAACCGGATCATCGAGATCGATTCCAGGAACCTGGTGGTGCGGACACAGCCAGGCGTCACGACGCTCGCCATCGATGAAGCGGCGTCGGCGCACGGACTGTTTTACCCACCGGACCCGGGGTCGATGCGCATCAGCTCGATCGGCGGCAACGTCGCCGAGAACTCCGGGGGGCTGCGCGGGCTGAAGTACGGCGTCACGCGCGATTACGTGATGGGACTCGAGGTCGTCCTGCCCGACGGGCGCATCGCGCGGTTCGGCAGCGCGTGCGTGAAAGACGTCGCGGGCTTTTCGATGAAGGATCTGTTCATCGGATCCGAGGGCAGCCTCGGAATCATCACGGAGATTCTGCTGAAGCTCGTGCCGCGGCCGCTGGCGAGGCGCACGATGCTCGCGCTCTACGATCGAATCGAGGATGCGGCCGAAACCGTGTCGGCGATCATTGCGGCGAAAATCATTCCGTGCACGCTCGAGTTCCTCGATCAGACCACCGCATGGTGTGTCGAGGACTACGCGCATGTCGGGCTTCCGACCGACTGCGCCGCCGTGCTGTTGATGGAGACCGACGGCCATCCCGCGGCGGTCGCCGATGAGGCGGAGCAGATGGCGGCGATCGCGCGCGCGAATGAGGCGCGCGACGTGCGGCTGGCGAAGGACGAGGCCGAAGGCCTCGCGCTGGCGGCGGCTCGACGGAATGCGTTCTCCGCGCTGGCGCGCCGGCGGCCCACGACCATCCTCGAAGACTTCACTGTCCCGCGAAGCGAGCTCGCGAAGATGGTGACGTTCATCGCCGAAACCGCGCGCGCGGCAAATCTTCAGGTGGGGACGTTCGGCCACATGGGCGACGGCAATCTGCATCCAACGTTCCTCACCGACGAGCGTGACGCGGACGAGATGAAGCGGGTGCACCACGCGCTCGATCTGATCGCCAAGAAGACGCTGGAGCTCGGCGGGACGATCACCGGCGAGCACGGTGTTGGACTTGCAAAGAAAGAATGGCTGCGTTTGCAGATGGGGGACAGCAGCTTCGAGGTCATGAAGCAGATCAAGCGTGCGCTCGATCCCGCCGGGCTGCTCAATCCCGGGAAAATCTTTGACTGAAACTGATTTCAAAACCCGATACGCGACAGGACCCGCGCCTGACACGGAAGATCATTTTATCGGTTGGCACCGGCGTTCGCAGCCACCCGCGAGCCGGGTCGCCGAATCATTACACGAGCATGGGCGGCTTTGAAACCGGCTCAGGGTTGACCGAGCGCCGCGATCGTTATCGATCGGTCGAGTAGCCATGTCGGGTGGGACGCTTCGCACGCTCGATTACTCGGTCTTGCAGCAGTGCATGCATTGCGGCATGTGCTTGCCGACGTGTCCGACCTACGACACCACGCGGATGGAGCGTAACAGCCCGCGCGGGCGGATTGCGCTCATGCGCGCCATTGCGGACGGCGCGCTCGGTGTGACGCACGAGTTCGCCGAGGAGCTGAGCTACTGCCTCGGGTGCCTGGCCTGTCAGACCGCGTGTCCCGCGGGTGTGAACTACGCCGAGCTGTTCGAGGCGGCGCGCAACGACATCGAGCTCACGAACGCACACGGCGGCATGGCGCGCAAGGTCTGGCGCGGAGTGACGCTCGGGTTCTTGTTCTTGCACCCGCGCGCGCTCCGAGCGGCCGGGTCGACGCTGGCGCTCTACCAGCGCTCCGGACTCGAATCGCTCGTGCGGCGCTCGGGCCTCTTGAAGCTGCTGCCACCGTCGCTCCGGCGCCTGGAGCCGCAGACGCCTCGCATCGCCGCGCGTTTCTCGAACGCGCGCATTGCACCGCACGAGACGCCTTCGGCAGAGACGCGATACCGCGTCGCGATGTTGACCGGCTGCGTGCAGGATCTCGTGTTCCCTGACGTGAACCGCGACACGGTGGACGTGCTATTGGCGAACGGCTGCGCCGTGGACACGCCCCCGGTGCAGCCATGCTGCGGCTCGCTCCACGCCCACAACGGCGACCTCGACGGCGCCCGCACGCTCGCGCGCCGCATGATCGATCTCTTTCCGCCCGATTCGTACGACGCGATCGTCAGCAACGCAGGCGGGTGCGGATCGCACCTCCGGCGGTACGGCCCGCTGCTCGAGGACGATCCGGTCTACCGCGATCGCGCAAGGCTGTGGGACACCCGGCTGCGCGACATCCAGGAATGGCTCGCGGAGATCGAGTGCCGCGCGCCCGTTGCGACAGCCGCCGAGCGCGTAACCGTGACGTACCACGAATCCTGTCACCTCGTGCACGGGCAGAAAATCACCCGCCAGCCGCGTGCGCTGCTGCGGATGATTCCTGGCGTGTCCCTCGTCGAGCTGCCCGAGGCGGCGTGGTGCTGCGGCAGCGCCGGCGTTTACGCCATCACACAGCCCGAACAGGCGGAGCTGCTACTGAGACGCAAGGTCGCGAATATCATCAGCACCGGCGCGCAGTACGTCGCCGCGGCAAACCCTGGCTGTCAGCTGCAGATCGCGCGCGGCCTCGCCGACCAGGGCGCACGCATCGAAGTGATCCATCCGATCTCATTGCTGGCTCATGCATATCGCCTGGAGACCACGCACTGATGTTCGAGCGATACACCGAAAACGCACGCCGCGCGCTGTTCTTCTCCCGATACGAGGCCAGCGAGTTGGGACACGTGGAAATCAGGTCCGAGCACCTTCTCGTCGGATTACTGCGCACGACGGCAGGTCTCGGCGCACGGCTGCTCGGCGACCGAGTGTCTTTGCACGACATCCACCGCGAAATCGAGCAACGTTCCGCGCTTCACGAGAAGGTGCCGACATCGGTCGAGATTCCATTCACGTACGACACCAAACAGATTCTCCAATCGGCTGCGGAAGAAGCCGACAACCTTCGACATCGCCACATCGGGACAGAACACCTGCTCCTCGCGATGCTCCGCGACGAGAAATCGGAGACCGCCCAGATGTTGATCCGCCGTGGCGTCCGCTATCCGGCCGTGCGTGACGCGGTCGTGAAGCTGGTCCCCGAAGGGACATCCAATCACCCCGCGAGCTCTGGCGAGATTCCCGCGCTGATGAACGGATTGAACAGCCTGCTCGATCGGCTCGCAACGCTGACGGCGGGCAAAACCGAGGTGCAACCGCTTCTCGATGAAATCCGCGAGCGCGTGAGGCAACTGCAGGGTCAGCTGAGGCAATCGTGAGCGCGAAGCTGCCTCACCTCTTCGCCAACAACCGCGAATGGGCGGAGCGGACGACGGCGCGCGATCCGGGTTTCTTCCGGTCGCTGTCCGAGCAGCAATCGCCGAAATATCTCTGGATCGGCTGCTCGGACAGTCGCGTGCCGGCGAACGAGATTGTGGGTCTGCGGCCCGGCGAGCTCTTCGTCCACCGCAACGTGGCGAACATCGTCGTTCACACGGATCTGAACTGTCTGTCCGTCCTGCAATACGCCGTCGACGTGCTCAAGGTCGAGCACGTCATCGTGTGCGGCCACTATGGCTGCGGAGGCGTACGCGCGGCGTACCAGCGCTCGTCGTTCGGTCTCATCGACAACTGGCTCCGGCACGTGCAGGACGTACGTGATCGGCACGCCGCACTCGTCGGCCATGAACCTGACGAGGAGCGGCAGATCGCGCGCCTGTGCGAGCTGAACGTCGTCGAGCAGGTCGTTCACGTGTGCCGGACGACGATCGTCGAAGACGCGTGGCGACGCGCGCAGCCCGTGACCATTCACGGATGGATCTACGACCTGCGCGACGGATTGCTGCGCGATCTGCACTGCACCGTGACCGAGCCTGGCGAACTCGTCACCGCCCACTGGGGTGCGCTGCGACGCATGTCAGACGCGGCGAGCGCCGGCTGATCGCGCGACCATCTCTGCAGGTCAACCCAGAGGCCACCGGGAGGCCGTGGCCTCGGTGGCCTCTGGTCAATCCGCTGTCGCTCGAAAGGAGCTAATTGGCGCTCAGGAGCTGGCGCTCTGCTTCCAACCAGTCGTCCAGTTGCGTCCCGTCGATGCGGCCGCGCGATTCATAGATTTCGTAGGCGCGGCGCGCGATGTCGGCGGCAGTAACGATCTGCGGTTCGGACGGGATCACGGTGCGGCGTGTCCGCTTCGGTTTAGCAGGAGTGGGGGACGTACTCGTCTTCTTCAATGGAGCCATTGCTGTTTCTATTTCCCTCGTCGTTGATGATGAGTTTGCCGTCGGCAAGTTTCCGACGTTCCTGTCGCGCCGACGCCGGAGTCGACAATGTTGTCGATCCAACCGCCGAAAAATCCGCGCTTCCGGCGCGCCAGTGTCCGCGATGGTCGCGATGCGTGACACAGTGCAAACGCCGAGCCGGCATGGCCTCGCGAATTGCCAGCAGACTGCGGTGAGCGCAAAGCAGCTCCGCCACGTGCTGCGACAAGAATGTTCGAGGCTACAGCATTGTAGCATTGCCGCCCCGCGCGTAAACGTTTACATGCTGGAAAACGTAGAGAGTTGGCGATAGACTACCCGCCCGTTCGCCGGAATTCTGCAGGATCCAAGGAGAAGCGTTCATGGAAAGCAGGCGCAAATTTCTACAGCTCTCGGCTGCTGCGCTGACGGCAGCCGCCGCCAAACCCTTGATGGCCTACGGAGTTCAGGGGGCAAACGACCGGATCCGGATGGCAATCATCGGCACCGGAAACCGCGGCGGGCGCGTGTTCGATTCGTTCGTGCGCCAGAACGACTGTCAGTTTCTCGCCGCCGCCGAGGTCAAC
This sequence comes from Acidobacteriota bacterium, assembly GCA_046735635.1. Classification (GTDB taxonomy): domain Bacteria; phylum Acidobacteriota; class Vicinamibacteria; order Vicinamibacterales; family 2-12-FULL-66-21; genus JALZOC01. The sequence continues at coordinate 9,929 of JBKPTT010000172.1, forward strand.
AAGGCCAAGCTCGATGCGTGGATGACGCCGGCTCGCCAGACGTTCAACCTCCAGGTCTACGGCGACTATCGACGGATCCTCGATCGCAAGGACGTCGATGCGGTCCTCGTCGCCACGCCCGATCACTGGCACAGTCAGATCACGGTCGACGCGATCGCCGCGGGCAAAGACGTCTACACCGAGAAACCCGCCTCCAACACGATCGCGCGCGTGAACGCGATGCTCGACGCCTACAAGAAAGGCAAACAGGTCGTCCAGGTCGGCACGCAGCAGCGGAGCTGGGATCATTTCCAGGAGGCGAAGGCGTACCTCGATGGCGGCACGCTTGGAACGATTACGCAGGTCGTCATCGTGCAGCCCGGCACGTATGCGCGTCCGAAAGAGGCGGAGCAGCCCGTGCCAGCAGGTCTCGATTGGGAAGGATTCCAGGGGCCGGCGCCGCGCAAGCCGTTCAAGCCAAGCCGGCTGGGATGGCGCGCGTGGTACGACTACGGCGGCGGGCTGGTTGCCGACTGGGGCGCTCACCACGTCGACGTCGCGCACTGGTTCATGAATGCCGACGGCAAGGTTCCGCTGCGCACGTCGGCTACCGGAATGTTCCTCGCCGTTCCCGATGCCGATCCGGAAGAGGTGCAGGACACCTTCTCGATCGCGTGGCAGTACGACAACTTCATCATGACCTTCGCCAACGCGGAGGTCTACATGGACCCTGCGCAGGAGAACAAGATCGAGAACTGGGGCGTGTTCTTCATTGGCACGCGCGGATCGCTGCAGGTGAACCGCCAGGGCTGGGCGGTGCGTCCTGTCGTCCCGCACGTGATTCGCAAACAGGGACCGCCTCCACCGCCGACCGCTGGCGGCGTGACGCTCGGCGCGGGCGGTACCGCGATTGCGCCGGGCGCACCGGCGGCGGGGCAGCCAGGCGGCGGCGGGATGGGTGGCGGGCGCGGCGGACGCGGTGCCGGCCGCGGCAACGCGACGCCGATCGAAGCCAAGTTGTATATCAACCCGCGCGGCGGCGTCGAAGAGGACTATCCACTCGACGCGCACACGCGCAACTTTCTCGACTCGGTCAAGTCGCGTAAACCGCCGGTTGCCAACATGGAGATCGGCTATCACTCGGCGCTCCCATGCC
>JBKPTT010000173.1:0-4990 GCA_046735635.1 Acidobacteriota bacterium
CCGTTGCCGACGATGTTGATGAACGCGAGGATGCGGGTCTTGGATCGATCGATGATGCGCTGTTTGAAGTCCTCGAAGTTCCGCCAGCCCGCGCACCCAGCGTCGGCCACGGTCGTCACGCCGACGCGGAATGTAAAACCGTCTGGATACACGCTATTGTCTCCGGCGTAGGAACCCCGCTCTCCCGTGCCGGTATACGTGTGTACGTGAATGTCGACCAGCCCCGGCGTGACATACAAACCCGCGACGTCGACGGTTTTCAATGCGTCTGCCGAGTTGAGATTCGCGGCGACCGCCGCGATTTTGCCGTCCTTGATCGCCACGTCGCGAATCGCGCTGATCTTGTTGCGCGCATCGATGACATGTCCGCCTTTGAGGAGAAGGTCGTATGTACTCGCGGTTGGAGGTGCTTGCCGCGAGCCCCCGACCGCGACAAGGAAAAAGGTAAAAGGTAAAAGGTAAAGAGCCCACCGTTCAGGCCTGGCTCTCATTGTCAGCTCCTGCGACCTCGGCGCGTTGCGGTCCACGTGGCGCTGAGATACTCGCCCATGTCGAGCGGCCCGTTCATCTGATCGCCCACGACTTTCCCGGTGAACGTCAAATTGATGGAATCGCCGTGCTGCTCACCGTAGGCGCTTCGGATCTTGACGTTGTCGCCGTCGATCGTCCCGGTGATCTCGCGCGTCATGAACTCGCCCTGGTGGAACCCGCCGAGATCGTTTCCTTTCTGCGTCAGATGCAGGGTGTGTGACGAGGTCGCCGCCGCATATTGAATCTTCACGTTCCACTGGCCCGTCACGTCCTGACTGGTCGCGCCGGGTGTGGTCGATTCCGTCGGTGCCGGCGGCTTCGATAAGACCGCGACGAGGCGATCGCCGATGATCTTCTCGTCCCCCGGGGCAAGCATGTACGGCGTGACGCGCACGCCGGTTTGACTGCCCTGTGGCCCACCGCGCGCGGCGTCGAGCGTGATGCGGGGGTCGCCGTCGAAGAGAGCGCGCGCGACCATGTCGCCCGTCGTGGCGATCTTCTGTCGGTCCCACAGAATCGTCAACGACGGCGTACGATTCGAAAGGCCGTTCGGCTGCGCGATCGACGTCGTCACACCAGGAATCGTGGAGACGCGCTGACCGATGGAATCGAGCCATCCCGTCCACCGCTTCCATTCCGCGTCGTGATCGCGCTTCACCCACATCTCGACCGCCATCAGCATTCCGATCGCGTCTTCCTTACCGACCTTGAGCGATCGAGTAAAGCCGTGATGCGGCGCGCTGTGGACCCACGCGGCCTTCACCAGATCCTTGCGGCCGAGCACCAGACCCGCCGTCTGCGGTCCGCGAATGCATTTGCCGCCGCTGTACGCGACGAGCGTGGCGCCGTTCTGCAGATGCACGTTGGGGATCGTCAGGATCTCGGCGGCGGCGTCGACAAGGATCGGGACGCCCTTCGCCTTCGCGGCCGGAGCAATCGCTTTCACATTGAGCGGGCTGTTGTCCGCATTCGGCCCGGCGAGGATGTAGATCATGGCGGTCCGCGGCCCGAGCGACGCCTCGAATTCCGCCATCGTCGACACTTCGACCACGCGCAGGCCGACAGCTCGGAGCGCGGCGTCGTACACGTTTCGTGAATGTGTCGGGATGATGGCCTCATCCTTCGGGAAGCCGCTGAGGTTCGGCAACCGGACGTGGAGGTCCGGATTGCCGCCGGCGACACAGGCGCACGTGGCGAGCGTCAGTCCCGCAGAACAGCCGTTTGAAACCAGCCCCCACTCCGCGCCGGTCAGCGTCGCGAGGCGTGCACCGACTGCTTCACTCAGCTCGTCGAGGTGCACATATTTTTGAGCCGCCCAGTCCATTGCGGTGCGCACTTCCGGCAGCATCGTCGAGCCGCTGATGATCGTGAAGGTCCCGCGCGCGTTGATGAGCGGGCGGACGCCAATCGACTGATAGATGTCGGCGCCGAGCTTGAGTGGGCCAGCGCCTGTCGGCGTGACGGGGCCAGCAGCCGGCGAGGATTGAACAGCGGCCTCCAGGGCGGCAGGAAACGCCAGCAGGCTGCCGACAAGACCGCCGCGGCGGAACAACTCACGCCGGGTGATGGTGGAATCGTTCATGGTGCTCCCCTGGCGGGGTCTCAAGGTCTTTTAGAGCCCGCCGCCGATCAAGAAATTACTTGTCGCCGAAAATCAAATCGCCGAATTTCTGGTAGTCGTGAAACGTCACTCCAACACGGGCCCAGTCCCACAGGGTCTGCCGCCCGTCGTCATGATCCATCCGGTAGAAGTTGACGCGCCAGCGTGTGCCCGGGACGGGAGGCACGTTCTGCAGGGGACGCAGGAGCGCGTACGGAATGAAGAACTCCGCGCGCCACCCCTGGATCGCGGCGCCCGACTGCTTCGGCCCTCCGGTGACGCTGGTGGCTTTCCGAATCTTGCGCTCTCCTTCGTAATCCCAGGGCCGCCAACCGAGAAACTTCCCTTCGAAATTCGGAATGATGATGGGAAGCTCCCGGTTCAGCGGCGAGATCTCGTACTCGAAGTAGACCGGGTAGCGCTCGTCGGTCCAGAGAAACACCTCGAACACGTCCTCGGTCCAGAGGTGCATGAAGTCCTCGGTCATCGTCGCCGTCAGCTTCCGATCGGTCGCATCCATCAGCACGTACAGACCGGTCGTCGAATACACGGCCTTGAACCTGCTGTCGTACGGATGTCCGTCGGCCTGCCTTCGGTTGAGCGGCGTCCACGGCGCCTTCTGCCAATTCGCGTGATCGCCGTTCCCCGTCACGTCAAAGTCGCCGACCTGTTTAATCGTCAGCTGCGGCCGCGCCGCCGATTGCGCATTCACGCGCGCATCATAGCGGCTCATGGGCAGCGGAAGGAACATCAGCGTGAACAGCGCGGTCGCGAGGCGCGGCAGCATCTTTCGGAGTCTCCTGGACTGGGACCGCGCTGGATTATATAGAGGTTGCGCGCAACGGGGACGTATAATCTGGGGCCCGCGAATACTGAAAGGTAAGGATCCCGCTATGCACCGCAGAGCGTTCGTCCGGCTCCTTGCGACCACAGCCGCCTTCGCCCCGACTCCGCTCTATGAGCTTCGTCGAGGTCTCGCCGGAGCGCTAGGCGCGACGGCGGACACGCCTCCGGCGAGCCAGGCCCAAGCGACAAAGCCCTCACCCGACGCAAGTCTGCCAACTCTTCGCGTCGTGTCCCGTTACCCGCCGGCGGCGCAGCCCGGCATGCCCGGGCCGTATCCGGGCCGCGTGGTGACGGTCACGTCGGACAAGTCAGTCGATGTGACGAGCGGTACTGCGAATGCAGACGTGGTCCGCGAGATGATGGCGCGCGGCATGCGGACCTTGACGGGCGCGTCCTCGACGGCCGACGCGTGGCGCCGCTTCTTTCAGCCTGCCGATATCGTTGGCATTAAGGTGAATTGCGGCGGATACCCGTACGTCATCTCCGCGTACGAAATTGTCACCGAGACCGTGCAGCGGCTGATGGAGATCGGCGTGTCCGCGTCGCAGATTTTCGTGTACGAGCGGTTCCAGAATCAGCTCGACGAATGCAACTACGCGCCGCACCTCGCCGACGGCGTCCGCATCGTCGCGGCCGAGCGGGCGAATCGGAACGCCGACAACAGCGGGTACGACCCGGCCACGTATCTCGAGGCCGATTTCTTCGGAGAAGACGACACGCGGTCCAACATGATGCGGCTGGTGTCGCAGCGGCTCACGAAGATCATCAATATCCCGAATATGAAGGACCACGGCGCGACCGGGGTCACCGGCTGCCTCAAGAACATCGCGTACGGCAGCTTCTCCAACGTGGCGCGCACGCATCAACGTGGAAAGTCCCACACGTACTCGGTCGTGGGCACACTGGCCGCCATGGAGCCGTTGCGATCGCGCACGGTGCTGCAGATCATGGACGGCCTGCGTGGTGTGTGGCATGGGGGTCCATTCGCTCGAACGACGCGTTACGTGTTCTACCCTCGCCAAATCATGTTCAGCACCGATCCCGTCGCGATCGACCGGCTGCTGCTCGATATCATCGAGAACGAGCGGCGCGCGCACGGCGCGCGGTCCATCTGGGACCGATCACCCGAATCGCTGCGGATGGACGACGCACGTGCCCGCGATGCGGACCCAAACGTGAACATCATCATCAGGGAGCCGGGACACGTGGAGTACGCGTCGACGCTTGGCCTCGGCGTGCACGACAAGGCACGGATGACGGTAGTGCAGGAAACCGTGTGAGCCCGTTCGTGCCCATTCTTGCGGCGCTCGTGCTGTCCGTTCCGTGCGTGTACTGGACGCAGGGACCTGCCAGCCGCGCGGCAGTCGAATCCGCAGGTCTCCGGCGGCTGTGTGTCCCTGTGGACCAGGCCGACGTGTGGCGGGCGGCGGGCGTTCAGGTGTCGACGATCAGCGAAGCCGAGTTCGCCGCGCGCGAGGCGCTGCCGTCGCCTGGCGTGACGGCGCGCGCCGGGGTCGCCTCCCCGACGCGAGCTCCATGGATCGTCGCGAGCGGCTGGCGGATTGCCCGCCATCCCGGGACGAAGTACTCGTACGCCGCCAACGCCGGCGCGGCGGCGCTCGCGGCCGCCGAGGCGTATGCCTACGGCGCGGATGCGGTGCTGAAGATTGATCCCGCGGATGCCAAACGCGCGGGCGACATGCTGACATTCCTGGAGAGCGTGCCCGTTCTCGATCTGGCTGCCATTGCCGACATCGGCATCGTCGATGATGGATCCAATCTCACGGGAGAGGTCCTCAACCTGCTGACGCGGCGCAACCTGCTGTACCGAATCGTGCCGTCGCCGGTGCCGCAGCTTCCTCTGAACGTTGTCATCGGCAGTCCCGAGTACTCGAAGCAGGACGCAGCAGATCCGAGCGCGTTCGCGATGCGGGTGCGCCGCGATTTGACCGATGAGCGGCGGAGCCTGCGCGTCTATGGCAGTGAAGTGGTCATCGCGCGACTCACCGGGAA
>JBKPTT010000174.1:0-4676 GCA_046735635.1 Acidobacteriota bacterium
TTCGGCGTCACCCGCGTATCGGGTTTTGAAACGTGTCCTCTACTGGCCGGTTCGCTTCAAAACCCGTGTTACGCGCGGGTCCTGCCGCCGAACAGCCCCACCGGGTGCTCGGCCAAAAGCATGATCACGGGAGAGGCCTGCGCGCCCGGCGGGGCGCCCCGTTCGGCGTCACCCGCGTATCGGGTTTTGAAACGGTCCTCCATTGATCGGTTCGCGTCCGGCGCCGGTTTACTTCTGTCGCGTGTCACGGGGCTCAAAGTCGCGGTGAGTCCAAACATGCCGCCGGCCCATCGGGCTGCGACGGACCTGTCGGTTCGCAACTTCGCCGTGCTCAGGGGATGCTGGCCCGCGGCGACCTTGAGCGGCGTGGCAGCGAAGGTGTAAATCGGGGCCGGAGGCGAACCGATCGCCCTCGCCGCCGTTTCGCCGCAGACGCTCGGTGAACCGCGGACGTCCAACCGATGGGTGGCTGTCGAGCGAATAACCACCAGGCGAGGGCGCATCGTGAGGCGCGCGCCGGAGGGCCCGATTTACCACGCCGTCGAATCGGGAGCCGCGGGGCAGTGTTCCCTGAGCGCGGCGAAGTCAGGTGGTGAAGTGCACTCGTCATGCTACAATTGGTGGTTTGTAACAGCTGAAAAAGGGGATTCAACCGAGTGGCCAGCCATGATTCCGCGCTGAAAGCGCACCGTCAGAACGTCAAACGCCGCGAGCACAACCGGCAGCTTCGCACGCGCCTCCGGAGCGCCCTGCGCGACATTCGCGCCGCGATCGATTCAGACGACCCGGCCAAGGTGAAGGATGCGCTGCGCGAGACCATCTCGCTCGTCGACAAGATGGCCTCCAAGAAGATCATTCATCGCAACACGGCAGGGCGGTACAAGTCGCGGCTCGCCGCACGCGTCGCCAAGCGTTCGTCAGCGGCGGCATAAGTCCACCACCAGCCGTTCGAGCAGCACCCGCGGATCGCCGCCGGAGCTCTTGAGGTCGAGGTCGGTGCGGAACAACGCTTCGACCGCGGCCGGAACCCGGCGCGCGTCGGTCATCGCCAGCTTCTCTCGCACGAACCAGCCGAGCTGTCCCAGGATCATGTAGGGCACACCGCCCGACTCGAGCGCGAGTCCGACTTGACGCACGGCCTCGGCGGTGTCGCCCCGCTGGATGGCGCTCGTCACCGCCCAGTCATCCTGCGCGGTTTCGGCACTGACGATCTCCTGAACGTCCTTCAACTCGATTCGCTTCTTCCCCGCCGCGAACAGCAACAGCCGCTCGACGTCGCCGCGCAGCCGTGCGATATCCGTACCGGCGCGCTCGGCGATCAAGCGCGACGCGGCGGGATCAATCTGCTGACCGGCGTCGGCCACCGCCTGCTTCACGAGCGCGTCCGCCGTCCGCGCGACCTGCCGAAGGTCAATGCGCGTGTCCTTGCTGCCTTTCAGACCCCAGCATTCGACAATCGTCGCGTGCTTCTGCAGGCTCTTGTACAGGCGTCTCCCACGGTCGACATCGGACGCCACGAAGACGAGCGTCGTCTGCGGTTCTGGCTTTTTGACGTATGAATCCAGGGCGTCGACGTCCCCCGCGTCGGTCACTTCATCCGGGATCTCCTCCTCGACCGGAGCCTTCCCGCGGCGCTTCGGCTTGAGGATTCGTTCCGCGCGCAAAACGACGATCACCCGGCGATCGCCGAGCATCGGGAGCGTCCGAGCGGATCCGACGATGTCGTCGGGTGCGGTGCCTTTGTCGCCCGCATACATCCGTTCGAGATTGAACGCGCGGAGTTCGTCTTCGACCAGCCCCGAGAGCTCGTTGGCCAGACGCGACATCTCCGCTTCGTCATCTCCGACGATGAGGTAAACGGGTTCGGGTTTTCCTTGAGCGATTTGTTTGCGGACAGCCTGCAGCGTCGCAGGCGGCATCAGAATGCCTCGAGAATCGCGCTGACGACTGCCCGGGCGAACTCGCCGGCCAGCCGCTCGAGCGCGTTCTGGTCCGAGCCAAAAAAGGCGTTGGGGTCGGTCACGTTCTGGGTGTTGGTGACCTCGAATTCCTCCCGAAACTGCATCGCGGGGTTCGACCAGAGCACTTTGTCGGCTTTCACGTCCTTGAACTCGATCTTCGCCGTCAGGACGAACGCATAGCTGGATGCCTGGCGCTGTTCGTTGACCGCCGCCGGAACGATCGTGATCGACGAGATCTCGCCGAGCAGCAGCGCGTCGACGTCCTTGTTCTCGGGCGTGACGTCAGACTTGATGGTCCACTTGCCCCGCCCGATGAACTCCGAGCGAACGCGCGCGCTGATCCGCTTCTCGGCCTCGAACACCGGCGTGTTGTTCACGAATTCGGGGATCCCGATGACCCTTATCGACGCTGGAAGAAAGGAGCCGCGGCCCGCAAGCGAATAGCCGCAGCTCGAGGACATGAATGCCAGCAGCAGAAACAGGACCGACTTAAACGCGGCCGGCCTGAACGCGGCCGGCCTAGAGGCCGGCACTACCGAAGGGTCGGGGGACTTCATGACGCGACGATGCTGACCAGACGGCCACCTGCAACGACGACCTTTTGGACCGTCTTGCCTTCAACGTGTTTCATCACCTGCGGGTCGGACAGTGCCAGCTCGCGCAGCCGATCCTCCTCGGTGTCGGCGGCGACGGTGAGCCGCGCGCGCAACTTGCCGTTCACCTGGACGGGAATCACGATTTCCTCCGCCTTGGCCACGGCTTCGTCGAACTCGGGCCAGCCTGCCGCGACGATACCACCCGCATGCCCGAGCCGCTCCCACAGCTCTTCGGCCATGTGCGGCGTGAAAGGCGACAGCATGCGCACGAGCGCTTCGACAGCCTCTTTGACGACCGCCACGGTCTGCGTACGCTCGACCGTGCCCACGGCCGTCACATCGTCGGACTGCTGTGTGATGCGCATGCACTCGGTTTTCGCGCAGAACGCGTACAGCTCGTTGACGAGCTCCATGAGAGCCGACACCGCCGTGTTGAGATGGACGCGCGGGTCCAGATCGAGCGTGACGCGCTTGATGGTCTCGTGCGTCTTGCGGCGCAGGCTCCGCTCGGCGTCGTTCAGCTCGAGCTCGCCGGGCGAGGGAATTCCGTCTCCGCCAATCGTCTCGCACAGCTGATCGACCAGCCGCCATACACGCGCGAGGAAGCGCCAGCTCCCCTCGAGCCCCGCGTCGGTCCATTCGATCTCTTTCTCGGGCGGTGCGACGAACATGACGTAGAGCCGCAGCGCGTCGGCGCCGTACTTCTGAATCATGTCGTCCGGGTCGACGACATTTCCCTTCGACTTCGACATCACCTGGCCGGACTTGAGCACCATGCCTTGCGTCAGCAGACGGGCGAATGGCTCGCTGAGGCTCGTCATCCCCAGATCGCGGAACACGCGGCAGAAAAAACGCGAGTAAATCAAGTGCAGGATCGCGTGCTCGACCCCCCCGCTGTAGAAATCGACTGGACCCCAGTAGCCAACTTTCTCCGGATCGAATGGAAGCGCACTGTCTTGGGGGTCGCAGAAACGGAAGAAGTACCACGACGAATCGACGAATGTATCCATCGTGTCGGTGTCGCGGCGGGCCGGCTCGCCGCACGTCGGACACGTCGTGTTGACGAACTCCGGAATCTGCGCGAGCGGCGAGTCGCCGCGCCCGCTGAACTCCGCCACTTTCGGGAGCAGCACAGGGAGCGCTTCGATTGGCACGGGAACCATGCCGCACTTGTCGCAGTACACGACCGGAATGGGCGTGCCCCAGTAGCGCTGGCGCGAAATGCCCCAATCCTTCAATCGGTATTGGATGGTTCCCTCGCCGATACCGCGCGCCTTCGCGGCCTCGGTCATGCGGCGATTCGCCTCCTCCCAATCCAGCCCGTTGAACTCGCCCGAGTTTACGAGCGTTCCGGCACCGGGCTCGGCCTGCGTCATCGTCTCGGCGCTCAGTGGTTGCCTCTCGGACCCTGTCTCGCCGGAGCCTGTGGCGGAGGCGGAGCCTGCCCCGCCGGAGCCTGTGGCGAAGGCGGCGCCTGCCCCGCCGGAGCCTGTGGCGGAGGCGGGCTGAACGACCCTCGTGATCGGCAGACCGTACTTCTTCGCGAACTCGAAGTCGCGCTGATCATGTCCCGGCACACCCATTACCGCGCCGGTCCCGTATTCGACGAGGACGAAATTCGCGACCCAGATCGGCACCGGCTTTCCGGTGAACGGGTTGATCGCGGCACGTCCGGTGTCGAAGCCTTCCTTCTCGATCTCGCCGGTCAGCCGCGCGGTGCGGTCCTGCGCCTGGAAACGCCGCAGGTTGCGCCGGAAGTCGTCGGCGTCCGGTTCGCTGCTCCACTGCTGGACGAGCGGATGCTCGGGCGCGAGCAACAGGAAGTTGGCGCCGTAGATGGTGTCGATACGTGTGGTGAAGACGTCGATCGCGCCGGGATCCGGGACGCGGGATCCGGGATCCGATTCTCGCGCACTTTTTCCGGGTCCCGCATCCCGCATCCCGTCGTGCGCGAGCGAAAACTGCACGCGAGCGCCTTCCGATCGCCCGATCCAGTTCTGCTGCATCGTCAGAACCTTGTCGGGCCAGTCCTTCAGCGTCTCGGTCGCGTCGAGCAGTTCGTCCGCGTATTGCGTGATCCGGAAAAACCATTGCTCGAGCTCGCGGGTCGTCACCGTCG
>JBKPTT010000175.1:0-26593 GCA_046735635.1 Acidobacteriota bacterium
GGCGCTCGACATTCTCGTCGACATCGCACGCGGCTACGACGGTCAGGACCGCAGCTATCTCGAAGCGTTCGGGATCGGCGCGACGGGCAAGGAACCTGCCGTGTACGATCGCGTGCGCACCGCACTCGGCGTCAAGGCCGACCCGCTCGCCTGGTCGCCCGCCTTCACGCGCATCGCCTGGCGCCTTCACGTCCCGGCGTCACTGAACGACGTCGTCGCTCGCGCGAAGGCGCCGTCGCTGTCGGCCGCGGACCGGCGGGTCGCGATCGACACCCTCGCCTTCATCAAGGATCCAGCGGCGTCGAAGGCGATGCTCGAGCTCGCCGCGCCGGCGAGCACCGAACGCGAGATGGCGACGTGGTGGCTGTTGAACAGGATGTCGAACGACTGGGCCGACTACGGGTTGAAACCCGCCCTCAAGGCAGCCGGCATTTACGACCCCGACGCAATCACGCTCAAGGAGATCGTGGTGCCTCCGGCGCCGGCAGATCTGCCGCAGCTTTCGATCGAGGAGATCGTGAAGCTTCAGGGAGACCCGGCGCGCGGCAAGAACACGACGACCAAATGCCTGATGTGTCACGTCATCGGCGGCACGGGGGCCGAGGTCGGTCCCGTACTCGATGGGTGGGGACGCGGGAAAGCGCCCGACGTCATCGCAAAGGCGATCGTCCAGCCAAGCGCGGAGATCGCACAGGGCTTCGAGGGGATGGAAATCAAAACGAAGGATGGCCTCACGATTCAGGGTCTCCTCATCAAGGATGGGGATCCGCTCATGATGCGCAGTATGGGCGGCGTCACCCAAGTCATCCCCGCGGATCGCGTCGCGAGCCGCCGACGCATGATGACGTCGTTGATGATCGGAGGAGCGCAGCTTGGACTGTCAGCTCAGGACGTCGCCGATGTGATTGCGTTCCTGCGAACGAATTAGGGCGAACGAGGGCATTGCCTTCATTCGAACGAATCGAATTCATTCTTGAGCTCTGCGATATGTATGTATTTCATACTCGATTCGGCACAACCCTTGCTGAATCGGCGGGCGTGAAGGTCCGTTTGACCAAGAAGCTCGCAGAGCGGCTCGACGGTGTGGATGTGTCGCGCAACCACGTCGGCGATCTGCTCGACCTTCCGCCGGCGAAAGCACGCCTGCTGGTTGCCGAAGAGTGGGCGGTCGCCGAGGAGCGACGCCGCGAAGTTCGCCAGGTTTACCTGGAACGTCGACATCAGCTGAGCCAATCGCTCACCCAGGGCGAAAGCGACGAGCCCGAGCGGCGGCCGCAAGCCGTTTCGGAGGCAGCCGACAGCGGCCGGAATTTGCGTTAATTGGGACGGAAGTAAATAGTTACACCTGGTGTCCTCCTGCCGACACTCCTCGACCTCAACAGAATCGACTGATCCTCGGTTGCGGACTCGCCTCCAAATCCGCTGATCGGACTCCGATATACCGGGGCAGCCCCGCGAAATTCTTAGCGTTTCAGCTCATCCCGCTGGCAGTCATTTCGCTCCCGCGTGCATCACAGACCGTCAGCGCATGGCCTCTTCAACGCGCACCCTCATCGTTTGTCTTCTGCTCTCAGGCGTGTCCGACCGTGTCGCAACCGCCCAAGCCGTGCACCCGTCGGTCGGTGTCGCGTTCGGCGGGGGCAGCGCGCGAGGCATCGCACACATCGGCATCATCCAGTGGTTCGAAGAAAACCATATCCCCGTGGATGTCGCCGCGGGCACGAGCATGGGCGGACTCGTCGGCGGCGCCTTCGCGACCGGCATGTCGGCGCAGGAGCTCCGTGACCTGATCGTCACGACCGACTGGGACACGATGTTCGGGAGCACCTCGTTTCCATTCAAGAATCTGCGCCGCAAGGAGGATGCGCGCAGCTATCCGTCGCGGCTGGAGTTCGGCCTCAAACGGGGGATCGTGCCGCCTTCGGCGCTGAACGACGGGCAGCAGGTCGACCTCCTGCTCGCGCGAATCGCCGCGCCGTACTACGCACTCGAGACGTTCGATCAGCTCCCGACGCCATTCCGAGTCGTTGCGGTCGATCTCCGGGCCGCCGAGAAAGTCGTGCTCGATCGCGGCCCCCTGGCGACTGCGCTGCGCGCAACCATGTCGTTGCCAGGCGTCTTTCCGCCGGTCGAGCGCGACGGGCGTGTGCTCGTGGACGGCGGCGCGCTCGACAACGTGCCTGCAGACGTCGTCCGCTCCATGGGCGCCTCGACGGTCATCGCCGTCGATGTGGGAGTTCCCCCGGGTGAAGTCGATCTGTCGCTATTCGGGCTGATTGGGGGAACCGTCGATACGATGATGCGCGCGGCCACGCGCCTGGCGTTGAAGGACGCGGATCTTACGATTGCGGTCGACGTCGGCGGATTCGGGTCGCTGGACTGGCGGCGCGCTGACGAGCTGATCGCGCGTGGATACCAGGCCGCCGAGAGTCACCGCGCGGAGTTGATCAAATACCGCGTCTCCGACGAGGAGTGGCAGCGCTGGCTCGGGTCGCGCCAGGCACGGCGGCGAACGGCACTGCCCGATCCGTCGTTCCTGACGACCGACGGCGTCGCCCCGTCCGACGCGTCGATCGTGAAGCGATCGCTCGAGCCGCATCTGAACCAGCCGCTCGATATTCCGACGCTCGAGCGGGACCTGTCCGCCTTGTCCGGTCTGGACCGCTATCAATCGGTCGATTGGCAGTTGACCACCGACGGCGGAGGACAAACCGGGATTCTGGTGCGGGCACGCGAGAAGGTGTACGCGCCGCCGTTTCTGATGCTCGGCCTCAACGTCGAGAACACGACGTCCGAGAACTTCCGAGTGCAGCTCGCTGCGCGATACCTGGCGTTCGACGTCTTACGCTCCGGCTCCGAGCTGCGGATCGACGGCGGGCTCGGCGCTGACCCGAACCTCGCGGCCGCGTTGTACGTGCCCATCTGGGGGACGCGGCTGTTCGTGCGGCCAATCGTCGGTCTGAACCGGCGCACGCTGAGCATCGTTCAGAACGACGCGGTGGTCGCCGAATACTCCGACCAGCGCGCGTCGCTCATTGCGGAAGCAGGCGTGAACCTCTCGAGAATCAGCGAGGTCTCCGGCGGCTTTACCTTCGCCCACGTGAACGACGAGGTGCGGACGGGCGATCCCGGGCTGCCGCAGATGTCGGGAGGCGAGGTCGGGACTCATGTGCGGTGGGTTTTCGACTCGCAGGACAATCCCGCAATCCCGTCGCGCGGCACGCGCGCGATCGGCAGGCTCTCGCACACCTTCACGTCGCCCGAGGCGCCCGGACTGACCAGGACGAACAGCGGATTGACCCAGGCTGAAGTCTCGATGTCCTCGTTCATGCGCGCTGGTTCGCGGCATCGTGTTTTTGCCGTGCTCACGGCGGGCACGTCATTCGGCGATCACCCGCTGGCCACGCGGCAGTTCAGCCTGGGGTATCCGTACGTGCTCGACGCATTCGGCGTCGGCGAAGAGCGGGACGATCATTACGGGGTCGCGACGTTCGGCGTGTTGCGGCAGATCGCGAGGCTGCCGGACTTCCTCGGCGGACCGATCTTCGCGGGCGCATGGCTCGAGAACGGCGCCGCGTTCAACTCGCACGAAAACGCCGACTTCCACACTCAGATCGCCGGCGGAATCATGACGGAGACGCTCGTCGGGCCCGTCCTCGTCGCGGTGAGCAGTGGAGTGGACGGCGGATGGCGCACGATTTTCGGAATCGGCCGAATCTTCCGCTGAGCAGAACCGAAGATTCTGATACGTCGACGGCTTCGACACGCTCGATGACGCCGCATCGCTCGGCCTGATCAAGGCTCACTTCACACGGGACCAGAAAATGGTCGAGCTCCGCTAGAAGTGGCTGGCCGAGTTTCAGAAGGTGCTGCCAACGAAGCTTGCCGTGCGGGTGATGCCGATCGATCGCGTCGCTGCGTGCAGCAGGTCGAGTTCGCGTCCCACATTCCTCTGTCCACCTGAAGGGCACGCACGCCGATTGAAGTCGGCTAAAATCCGGCTCAGGCACCATGCGCCGGTTGGAATTCCTGGCGGGCGGCGGACGGGTCGGGGCGCTGATGCGCGAGCGCGATTGGGCCACATCTCCACTCGGTAACCCGGAGACGTGGCCGCAGTCCCTTCGCACGATCGTCGGGCTCTTGCTGCAGTCGCGGTTCCCCATGTTTGTCGCATGGGGTAAAGAACTCGGCTTTCTGTACAACGATCCCTACGCCGACATCCTGGGCACGAAGCACCCACAGGCGCTCGGGAGCCGGTTTTCCGACATCTGGTCCGAAATCTGGCCGGACATCAGCCCGCTCATCGACGCCGCGATGGCGGGCGACGCCACGTATCGCGAGGATCTCCCGCTCGTCATGAACCGAAGGGGATATGACGAGCAGACCTGGTTCACCTTCTCGTACTCCCCTGTGCGCGACGATAGCGGCCGGATTGCCGGCATGTTCTGCGCGGTGTCGGAGACCACACAGCGGGTTCTCGTCGAGCGGGCGCTGCGGGAGTTGAACGAGACGCTCGAGCGCAGGGTGGACGCGGCCCTCAAAGAACGCAAGCTCCTCGCCGACATCGTCGAGGGCACCGACGCCTTCGTCCAGGTTGCGGACCTCGATTACCGATGGCTCGCCATCAATCGGGCCGCTGCCGATGAATTCGAGCGGTTGTTCCGGATCCGTCCGCGGGTGGGCGACAACATGCTGGACGTGCTCAACGGGCGCCCGGATCAGCAGGCAGCCGTCAAGGCCGTGTGGGGTCGGGCGCTCGCGGGAGACGAGTTCACGCAGGTAGACGAGTTCGAGGATGCGTCCGGGGGGCGCCGCGCGCACGAGATCCGGTTCAACACGCTGCGTGACCGCGACGGCAACCGGATCGGCGCCTACCAGTTCGTGTATGACGTCACCGAGCGAGTGCGGAATCAGGAGCGGTTGCGCGCGGCGGAAGAGGCCCTGCGGCAGGCGCAAAAGATGGAATCGCTCGGGCAGCTGACCGGCGGCGTCGCCCACGACTTCAACAACCTCCTCGCCGTGTTCGCCGGCGCACTGCAACTGCTGGAGCACACGCGAGCGCCCGCGACGCCGAGCATGCTGGCCGCCATGCGCCGCGCCGTTGCGCGCGGAACCGGTCTCACACGCCATCTCCTTGCGTTCTCGCGCCGGCGTCCGGTGAACACGGAAGCGATCGATCTGTCCGCACACCTGAACGGCATGCGTGCCATGCTCGATGCATCACTGGGCGGGCATATCGAGGTTCAGATGCGGTTCGCCGGCGAAATGTGGCCTGTCGAAGTCGACCCCGGAGAACTCGAGCTCGCCATCGTCAACCTGTGCGTCAACGCGCGCGATGCGATGGCCGGCGGTGGCGTGATCAGAATCGTGGTCGAGAACGTCCGCGGGCAGGACTCCGATCCGCGCGGCGACTGCGTCAGAATTTCGATTACGGATACCGGAACGGGCATGCCGCCGGCGGTGCAGGCCCGCGTGTTCGAGCCCTTCTTCACGACGAAAGACGTCAGCAAGGGTTCAGGGCTGGGGCTGCCGCAGGTGTACGGCTTCGCACAACAGTCCGGCGGCGCCGTGTCGATTCACAGCGAGGTCGGCGTCGGCACGACGGTAACGCTGCTGCTGCCGCGGTCGTTCGAACAGCCGACCGCGGCGCGAAGCGGCGAAGAACGTGCGAACGTGACGCATGCGGTGGGCGATCGCGACGGCCGCGGTCACGTGCTGCTCGTCGAAGACGATCGGGAAGTGTCGGCGTTGACGCGCGAGCTGCTCGCCTCGCTGGGCTTTTCCGTCATCCAAGTCGCCAGCGCCGACGCTGCGCTCGGCGCGCTCGCCAATTCGCGGAACATCGATCTGATCCTGTCTGACGTCATGATGCCGGGAGGCGTCAGCGGTCTGCAGCTCGCGCGTGAAATCCGACGGCGGCATCCGGCGATTCCGATTCTGTTGACGACGGGCTACGTCGAGTCGCTCAGCGGCATGAACGACGGCGAGTTCGCGGTGCTGCTGAAACCCTACACCGTGGAGTCGCTGGCCGCGGCGTTGAGACTCGAAGTTCCCTGACACGGCTCGACTCGGTCGGATCGGCCGTCGACGGTCTCGCGCCAGCACCGTGCCTCGCGTTCATTCAAGCGTGCGACTGCTCCTCGAGCAGCGTGTCGAGCAGTTGATAGCTCTGCTCCATCCCGCCGGTCATTCCGGTGGCCAGGGCCGCGTCGCGCGCCTGCTTCGATCCGAAATCGATGAGCGTCACCACCGTCGTCAGGCCGCTGTTTTCGGTGAAGGTGACAGTGACGAGGGCCTCATTGCCGGGGAAGTCGTCGCCCACCGTGCCGGAGTCGTATGTTTCGGTGTGGACGAGCCTCGATGCCGGCTGCACCTCGCGGAAGCTGCCGGCGAAACCAAACTCTTTTCCATCTTTCTCGTTGCGCCAGCGCCAGCGATAGCGGCCCCCGACCCGCACGTCCATCTCGCAGACGGGCATCGACCATCCCGGCGGCCCGAGCAGCCATTGTCGAACGAGATCGGGCTCGGTGTACGCGCGGTAGACCAGCGTGCGAGGCGCCTTGAACGAGCGCGTGACCTTCACCTCGCAATCGCCCGGCAGCATGACGTGCGCCTGATCCATGGTTCCATCGTTCTTCATCGTTCCTCCGATCGCTTCGCTCGCCTTCGCGGTCGCGTCGACCCTGACGAGCGCTGCATGTGCTGGAGAAGCCCATCCAGACGTTTGAAGTTGGCTTCCCACGCATCGCGATACTGCTCGAGCCATGCGCTGGCTTGCGCGAGCGGCTTGCCTTCGAGGCGTCGCGGACGCCGTTGCGCATCCTGTCCAACGCTGATGAGCCCCGCGCGTTGCAGGATCTTCAGATGCTTGGAGATGGCCGGCTGGCTAATCGCAAACGGCTCCGCCAGCTCGTTGACAGAGGCTTCGCCTCGCGCCAGCCGTGCAAGAATGGCGCGCCGCGTCGGATCGGCAAGCGCAAGAAAAGTCGCGTCGAGGTTCTTGACCGACTCGTGCATAACCATATGGTTCAATAACCATATGGTTATATATATCGCGTGCCGTGTCAAGCGTCGTGCCATCTTCATCGGCAGCGCCGAGCGGCACCCCGACGACGTGATCATTCATGTGTGGAGGGTCGAGTAGTGGACGGTCGCAGCGGCGCGCCGTGCCCTCAGTGCGCGGGACACGTCGGCGGCAGTGCTCGCATCGATCGGCGCCAGCTCCCGGAGGAAGTCCCCTTCTCGCACGGCGAGCGGAACGCCGTCGCGGTAGACGACGCGGTTGCGTGATGCGGTGCGAAGCCGTTCGCCCGGTGTGACAATGCCGGTGAGATTCAACGGATCCGCCGCGCTGATCGTGACGAGCGCGCGGTCGGGTCCACTGCGCCGGACCTCGCGCAGCCGTTCGATGGCGTCGGGCAACGCGAACTGTTCGCCTGACATCCCTGTGACGAAGCGGCCGCCGCGAATCTCGCCGCGCGCTTCCAGCCGCCGGTACACGCGCACGAGCTCGCGCCACGGCGCGGCATTCGTCTCGCGGGTGAGCAGTCGCCTGAAGACGACGCCATATCGCCGCAGCAGCGTCCACGCCTGGAGCTCGATTGCCTCGTCGCGAGGGATCGTCGCCGGCTCGATGGCCGTCCAACGCCCCGCAAAACTGCTGCGCGGGTCGGGCCGGCCTGGGCGTCCGCGCGCCGCCCAGACGAGCGCCCGCACCCCCGAGAATCCGTCCGATGTCGCCAGCCCGCTCGAGACGAGCGTGCCGATCGCCTGCCGCAGAGCGTCCGAATCCAGCCCGCACGCTGATGCCAGATCCGCAAAGAACGAGGCGCCGCGCGCGCGCAGCGTAGACAGCACGTTGCGAGCGGCTTCGGTCAGCGGCGGCTCCGCGCCCGTGGGCCTAAGTGTCCGCCACGCGGCAGCGTGCTCGCGCATGAAGAGCGCGATCGGCGTTGCCGACACGAGTGAAGTGCAGGACGGTGCCGAAAGTGACTGAGACGCGCCCACGGCCAGGGGGGAGATGCGAAGAGGCTCGCTTCTTCGCTTCTCCACATGGTTGCCGTCAGCCCGTGCAGTCGTCGCCGACAACCGCGCCCACCCTGCTTCGCCAGAGAGACACATCATGTCGAGCATCGCCGGATCGTAGCGATCGAGCCGCGCCGACAGCACGTGACGCTCCCACGCGCCGGCGGCGAGCTCGTAGCCGTCGAGCGCAGCCACGACCTCCCGCAGCCCATCGATTCCCATCAACCTCGATGACGACTCGACGTGCTGCCACCGGAAAAGGAAGCGCATGAAATCCGCGGGGCTCACCGGAGCGATTTCCGCACGCAGCCTGTTCAGCGTGTACCGATGAATCCGCGCGAGCAGCGTCCGATCGCACCATTCGAGCCCGTTCTCCCCGGGCGTAAATCGGCCACGGAGCACAACGCCGTCCGCCTCGAGCAGCAGGAGCGCCGAGTCGACGTCCTGCGGCGAAACGCCGAGCGAACCGGCGAGGGCTGCCGCGCCGATCGGCCCGCTCAACGTCATCCGTCCACGAACCAGCTCCGCGATTGCCTCTGTGCGCGTCCATGATTTCGACAATCGCGAGGCGGGCGGTTCGACGCGGGGTGTGACGACGAGGTCGGGGTGAATCGCGCGCAGCTCCGGCAGCCGCTCCGCCGCGATAAAGATCACGCGTTCATCGATCCCCACGGTTGCGGCGCGGCGCGTCGAAACGAGCTCCTGGAACAGCTCTGGCGGCACCTCCGGTATCTCGCTCGAGCAAAGGAACCCCGCCGTGAGCAGCGCGTCGTGCAGCTCGTCGGCATCCCGCGGCTCGGGACGTACTTCGGCGCGCACACGTGCAATGGCTTCCACATCCAGCGCGCCCAGATCTTCTGCCGACGACGGATCGGTCGCACGCCGCGATTGCACCGCATGGCTCCGCCGCTCCTCCAGCGGCGCATCGTCCAGAAACGCGTACGGCCTTGCGTTGAGGATTTCGCCGGCGAAGACGGACGGCTCGGGCGTGTCACGGGCAACCAGGCGCAGATCGCCGCGGTGAATCCGCTCGAGGACCGCGCGCAACCCAGGGAGATCCATTGCTTCCTCGAGGCAGTCGCGCACCGCCTGGGCCACGAGCGGATGATCGGGAATCTGGCGGTCGCCGGGAATGTTCTCCAGGCACGCCGCGGCATCGGGAAAGACGGCGGCCATCAAATCGTCCGCGAGCATGCGCTGGACCTGCGGCGGCACCTTGCGTGCACCCCTGGCTCTCGGCACCGCAAGGGAGATCGTGGCGTTCCACCGCCAGCGGGTCTTGAATACCGGCGCATCGAGGAATGCCTGAACGAGAACGTCTTTCGTCGTTTCCGGGTGCAGATACCGGAAGACGTCGGCGAGGGGAAACGAATGCTGCGGACCGAGCGACAGCATCAGCGCGTCTTCGGTCGCGGCCGCCTGCAACTCGAAATTGAACTGGCGGCAGAACCGCTTGCGCAGCGCGAGTCCCCAGGCCTTGTTGATGCGGCTTCCAAACGGCGCGTGCAGCACCAGCTGCATGCCGCCGGATTCGTCGAAGAAGCGTTCGATCACGAGCGTCTGCTGCGATGGAATGACGCCGAGCGCAGAGCGCCCGTCTGCCAGATACGCGATCGTCTGCTCGGCTGCGGCTGGCTCGACGTGCGCTTCGGCGATCAACCATTCAATCGCATGATTGTTGGATGTCGCGGTCTCGAGTCTGCGATCCGCCTCGGCGCGAAGGTCGCTGACCGCGCGCGACAGCTCGTCGCTGCGCGCGGGCGCCTCGCCGAGCCAGAACGGAATCGTTGGCGGAGCGCCGTTGGCATCGGCAACCCTCACATCGCCCGCGACGACCTGCAGGATCCGCCACGACGCGTTGCCGAGCTGAAAGATGTCGCCCGCGATACTCTCGATCGCGAAGTCTTCGTTCAGCGTGCCGATGAACGTATCGTCGGGTTCGAGTATCACGCGATAGTCGGCGATTTCGGGAATCGCGCCGCCCGAGGTCTGCGCGAGCAGCCGGGCGCCCCGCCGCGCGCGGACCGTCCCATTGATTTCGTCGCGATGGAGCAGTGCGCTGCGGCGTCCCCGGCGCGTGGCAAAACCCTCCGCGGCCATGCCGAGCACGCTGTCGAATACCGGGCGGGCCAGCGCACGATAGGGCCACGCGCGCCGTACGAGAGCGAACAGGTCGTCTTCCTGGTACTCGCGGCATGCGCACTCGGCGACGATCTGCTGCGCCAGAACGTCGAGCGGCGCGTCGTGCGTGACGATTGCATCCAGCGTCCCGGCGTGCACGGCCCGCAGGAGTGCGACACATTCGACGAGATCGTCACGCGAAATCGGAAAGACTCGCCCTTTCGGAATGCCCGCGATGGTGTGGCCCGACCGCCCCGCGCGCTGAAGGAGCGTGGCGATCCGATGAGGCGAGCCGACCTGGCAGACGAGATCGACGTGCCCGATGTCGATGCCGAGCTCGAGCGACGCGGTGGCGACGAGCGCCTTCAGGCGCCCCTCTTTGAGCCGCATCTCGGCGTCGAGCCGCTTCTCCTTCGAGAGGCTGCCGTGATGCGCCGTGACCGCGTCTTCACCCAGCCGGTCGCTGAGATGTCGCGCCAGCCGTTCGGCCATGCGTCGCGTGTTGACGAATACGAGCGTGGTTCGATGGCTGCTGACGAGCGACGCGAGCCGATCGTAGTACTCCTCCCAGACCTCGTGAGACATCACAGCCTCGAGGTCCGACCGTGGAATCTCGAGACCGAGGTCCATCTCGCGGCGATGGCCCACGTCGACTACGGCGCATGGCCCCTCGCCTGCCGTCAGGTAGTCCGCGACGGTTTCAATAGGTGTCTGCGTCGCCGAGAGCCCGATTCGCTGCAGGGGATGTTCGGCCACATGCCGCAGACGCTCGAGCGTCAACGCGAGATGCGCGCCGCGCCGCGTCCCGATCACCGCGTGGATTTCGTCGACAATCACGGTGCGCGCCGTTCGAAGCATCTGCCGGCTTCGATCGGACGTGAGCAGCAGATACAGCGACTCGGGCGTCGTCACCAGAATGTGCGGCGGTCTGCGCAGCATCGCGGCACGTTCGGCCTGGGGCGTGTCCCCGGTCCTCACGGCAGTCGTGATTCGCGGCGGTGCCAGACGGGACTCCTCTGCCAGGCGCTGAATGGCCGACACCGGCTCCGCCAGATTCTTGTGAATGTCGGTGCTGAGCGCCTTCAACGGCGAGACGTAAACGACACGCACCTCGTCGGGAACCGGCGCGAGCTGGCTTTCTTCGAGAAGCCCGTTGATGGCGGTCAGAAAGGCTGCCAGCGTTTTTCCGGAGCCGGTCGGGGCCGCGACGAGCGTATGCCTTCCTGCGGCAATCGCTTCCCACGCGTGCAGCTGCGCAGCGGTGGGCTCGCCGACTTGAGTCGTAAACCACCGACAAACGACGGGATGGAAATCCGAGAAAGCCATGACAATTGCTGATTTTCGATTGCTGATTGCTGATTGCTGATTGGAAAGCTCTGCGAGCTGGATCAGCGTGTCGTGACAGGTAACTCGGTTACAGCGCGGCGAGATCCTGTCCCATCAGCCGCCGAACATCGCTCACGAGCTGCTGCCCGGCTTCGGCTGGATCCCGGCGTCCGAAGTCGGCTGGCAACTCGAGCACTCTCGTCCTGTCCAGGAGTGCAGCCAACGAGGCCTGGGCCGGCGCGGGCCCCGCTCGTAAGCCGCTGCTCACAATCGCGAGCTTCGGCTGCGTTGTCTTCAACAGCAGCACGGCGTCAGGCACGTTGTTCGTCGCGAGCACGCTGAAACCCGTGTGTCGCAGGACCTCCTGTACGAAGACGAGCACGTCGGCCGAGCCGTGCACGCACACGATATCCGCGGAAACCACGTGCGAGGCATAGGTCGACGCGCGTGTGCCGCGATCGAAGGAAGCGAGCGCTTCCTGCTCGGAGTCGCAGCACTCGAACACGTCGGCGAGCCTCGTCATCTTCAGCAGGTGGCCGACGCGCGCCGGCACCGCGCAGAGCTTGAGGTTGCCTTGGCCCGTTCGCGCAACAATGCGAACGAGAAGTCCAAGACCGCTGCTGTCGATGAACTGCACCCCGCCCAGATCCAGAATTATCGCGGGGGCACTTTGCAGCACCTGGTCGACGTGCTCACGGAGCGCTGTCGACTCGGCGCCTTCGCCGATTCGCCCCACGCAGTTGACGATGGCCACATCGCGTACGAAACGCGTCTGGAAGGAAAGCGCCATGACCTTGGATGCCCGTGGCTCAGGCCAGGGCCTTCCCGTAGAGGGCCAGCAGCCGGGTCCACGCCTTCTCGGCCTGCGGTTCGTTGTACACCGTCGAGTCCGGCGGGCACCAGCCGTGCGCGGCGCCCGCGTACACTTCGATTTCGGCCGGCAGGTTCGCCTGTGCAAACGCGTCCTTCATGACCGTCTTGTCGTTCGGCGAGCGCGCGTCGTCGTTCTCCGCGATGCAAATCAGGAACTGCGCGTGGCTCTTCACTGCCTGGAGATGCGGGCTGTTCGGCGCATTCGTCACCAGACCGCCGCCGTGGAAAGTTGCAACCGCGCCGATCCGATCCGGCACTGTCGCAGCCGTGCGAAATGCAAAGGGTCCGCTCATGCAGTAGCCCTGTGTCCCCATCTTGCGGTTCTTCGCCACCGAAGGCTGCTGATCGAGCCAGCCGACAAATGCCTTCGCATCCGTCGTCTGCGTGGTCTCGTTCAGCCCTTGCGCGAGCGGACGCACCTGATCGATCGGCGTCGCGCCCCCCGCCTCGGCCGTCGGCGCTTTCTTCACTCGGTAGAACGGGTTGACGACGAGCACTGAGTAACCCGACTCCGCGAGCCGTTTGCCCATCTGCCGGAATGCCGGGCGCAACCCGAAGATGTCCGGCCACATGAGAACGCCCGGCGCCGTACCACTGCTCGGGTGCACGAAATATGCGTCGGCGGAGCCGTCAGGAGTCGTGATCGTGACGTCGGACTCGGCGACGGCGATCGCATTGACGACGCGCGGCAGCATCAAGGAGATGCCTGCGCCGACCAGCACACCGAACTGCCGGCGCGTGACGAGACCGCGCGCCTCGTACTCCAGCCGATCCCTTTCAAATTGATCCTGTTCGCACATTTGGGCCCTCGCGAGGCCACATATATCACATCCCCGGCCTCCTTCCTGACCCGGCGAAGGACCCGAGCGCGAATCCCCGCTGGACGGCCTCAGTCACCATGCAGTCTTAACCCGTATGACGCACGCGACGTTCATCTGATATTTGTAACGGTGGACCCGAATGGGATCGGTTCAGGTCCGCTGATCGCGCGCTGCGGTTTCGACTCGATTCTCGACTGAGCGGACGTGTTGCATTGCCCAGGCTCGACGGTCGCGGTGGCAACGATTCGGACATGTCGATACGGTTGCGAGCCGCACTCGCCGCCGCGGTCGTCGTGTGCCTCGCCGTCATCTTCAAGCTGGATCAATCGACTGGATCGGCGCCGTTCCAGCACCTGTACTACCTGCCTATTGTCGCTGCGGGACTGACCATGCCGCGCTATGCGGGCCCGGCGGTCGGACTCGCCGCTGTGGTTCTTTATCACCTCGCGAATCCGCTCTTGCTCGAATCGCGCTATCGCGAATCCGACATCGTACAGATCGCGCTGTTCGTGGGGATCGGGGTGGTGACGGCAAAGCTCGCGGATGATCGGCGGCAGCTCCAGCAGCTTTCCGTGACGGATGACTTGACCGGTCTCTACAACCTGCGCGGATTCGAGGCGAAGCTGACGCCGATCATTCGTGCCGCTCAGGAAGCCAACTCGCCCGTCACGCTCGCCGTGCTCGATGTCGACCGCCTGAAGTCTCTCAATGACACACACGGGCATCGCGCAGGTGCGGATGCCGTTCGGATCGTGGGCCGCCTCGTCGACGCGTGCTTGCCGGACGCCGCATTCGCGTGTCGGTTCGGCGGAGACGAGTTCGTCATCGCACTCCCAGGAATGGATCTCGCCGCGGCGACCGACACAGTCGAAGCATTACGCCGATCCGTGCATTCAGCCGAACCTGTCCTCTCGGGCATGCCGTTTCCGGCCGGCACGCTATCGGTCAGCATCGGCCTCGCCTGCCGTTCGCGTTTCAATGGACCGCCGCAGCCAACAGACGTGAATCTGGATCCGGCGGAGCCACTATTCCGTGCCGCAGATCGTGCGCTCTATGTTGCGAAGGCTGCAGGGCGCAACCAGATTCGGGCGGAGATCCTCGACGCCGTCAACCCTTCGTAAATGCTGCTCTGGCGACCCGCATTCGTCGTCAGTCCTTGAGGCCGGTCAAGTCGGGGGTGAGACGCTCGTCACTGCGCTGCAGCTCGTCCCACGTCACCAGTGATCCCGTATAGGCCGCGGTCCGTCCGAGAATCGTCAGGAGATTGCTGCGTACGCTTTCAGCGACTGTCTGATTGCCGTAGTCCTCGCGCTGGATGGCCTCGTGAAATGCCGCGATATTGCTGACCGCTCCCTGTTCGTAGATCGTCGGCGTCTCCCCGCCGCGGTAGAACTGCTTGCCTCGAATCAGCACTTGCCCGCCGTATTCGGTCTCGAGCACTCCCTCGGACCCGAACATACGGTTCCGGATGCCCTCAGGCCGCGTCCCTTGGCCGTTGAACTGCCGCGAGCTGAAAGTGACGCCCACGTTATCCGCATATTTGAAGACGATGCTGAATGTGTCGTAACACGTTCCAACGTTTCGGAACTTGCGCCCGCCGGTGCCGTACGCGCAGACCGGAGGCTTGCCCATGATCCAGCTCGCGACGTCCAGCGTGTGGATGTTCTGCTCGGTGATGATGTCGCCCGACAATTCCCGCGACAGGCCCCACGCACGCAGCCGGCTCTCTGCGTCGTTCGAGTGCGCGTATTGCGCCTGCTCGCCGAACGGATCGTCGGCATGGTACGTGGCCTCGCCGAACGCGAACCGTCCCAGCGCGCCGGCATGGACGCGCTGCAGTGCTTCGATGAAGAACTCGTTCGCCCTGGTCTGAAAATCGACCAGAAAACATTGCCGGTTCGCCGTCGCTTTCGCGGCGCTCTCTTCGATCGTCCGGCAACCGGGGACATCGACGGCGACGGGTTTTGCGAGATACACGTGGCGGCCGGCGGCGACTGCCGCAGCCGCGTGAACGGGATGGAAGAAGGGTGGGCTCTCGATCGCGACAGCGTCCACCTTCTCGTCGAGCAACCGCCGGTAGGCCGAGAGTCCGGTGAAGCGGCGCGCCTCGGGAACGCCCAGCTTCCCGCCGAAGGCGCTGACGCGATCAGGGAAGTAGTCCGCGGCGGCCACGATGTTGTAACCGCCATGCTTCTGGAACAGGTTGGCGATCCAGGTGCCGCGGCCACCGCAGCCGATGACGCCGAGGTCCACTTTGGAGTTCGCGGAAGTGCCGCGAACGAGCTCGGGCTTGACGATGGAGAGCGCCACGGCGGCACCTCCTGCGTTCTTCAGAAAGCGCCGGCGCGAGACGTTCTCCATGATTCACCCTTTCATGCGGCGGCCAGGCGGGTTCGCCGGAACATCAGGTCGTGCAGGATGCGATCGAGGCCCGCGAACAGACCGCTTCGCGTCAGCAGGATCACCGCCAGCGCGCAGAGCTCTACGAGATTCTTGTTCACGATCAGATAGCTGCCTTCCATCGGGATCGTGTAGAAGTAGCCGACAAACGGCGGGTTGCAGAGATAGATCAGCAGGATGAAGGCGATGCCCCCAGCCGCCGCGATCCGCGTGAACAGGCCGAGAATCAGCAGAACGCCGATGATCGTCAGGCCATACATCGTAATCAGGTTCGCCTTGTCGAGCATTTGCGGATTGCCCGCGATCCATTTGAAGAACGCTGCGAACGGCCCGCGCGAGACTCTCATGTAGCCGGCAGCGGACCACGACGGCGATGTGAGTTTCGAGATGCCCTCATACAGGAAGTGCCAGCCCACGATGACGCGCAAGACGGTGATCGCGATCAGCGCCGATCGCGAGAGCTTTGCTTCTTCCATGGTTCTCGCTCCCAGCCACTAAGCTTTGAAGTCTTCCGGCTTGAACGCCAGCCGCGTTTTTGCTTCTATCGCGTCGTTCACTTTCAGCACCGCCACCGCGGTCTGATACGCCTCCTCCGCCGGACAATTGAGCTGCGCCTTTCCGCGGACCGCATCGAAGAAGTTCTGCAGATGCGGCTGGTGATACGGATCGCGCAGAGTCACCGGGACCGTGTGCTGATCGGGCGCCACGGACTCGCGCACGTCGGCAATCGCACCCGATTCGGTCTTCGCCTTCGCTTCTTGCTCCTTGGGAGCGCTGACATAGCCCTTCTGCACCCATTCGTCCCACGCCGGCGCGTTCGGGTCCCGGTACAGCTGGCCCGCGTAGTTGACCTCCGATTCCGAGATGAGCAGCGTGCCCTGATCGCCCATGAAGTTCTCGAAATATCCCTGGCTCCCGTTTGTGGTCTGGGTGGTGTAGTAGCCCTTCGCTGGACCAGCTGGAGTGTCGTAGTCATAGATCGCCATGACCGTGTCGTACCATTCGTGCGTTTTCGGGTCGTAATAGAGGTTGCCGCCGCTCGCCATGACGTGCGACGGGTTCGCACCCAGGAACCAGCCGTAAATGTCGATCTGATGTGACCCGAGATCGACAATCGGCCCGCCACCCTTTCCCTTGTACCAACGCCAGTTGCGGAACTGGTGCATGTCCTTGAACCCGTACTGCTTCAATCGAGCTTCGGGAATCAGGTAGCGATCCGGCGCTCCGAGATCCGGCGTGACACCGCGGTTCCATTGGCCGTACACCGTCACGATGCGGCCGAGCATCTTGGCTTCCTGCAGGATCTTTGTGTAGCAGTGGACGTAGCGTGGATTCGAGCGCCTTTGATGCCCTATCTGCAGGAGCTTGCCGGTCTCGCGCTGGGCCGCCACCATGCTGCGGGCCCCTTCGAGCGTGTTCGACATCTCCTTTTCGCAGTACACGTGCTTGCCGGCCTTCAGGCAGTCAATCGCGTGCTGTGCGTGCCAGAAGTCGGGAGTGGCAACGACGACCGCGTCAAGCTCTTTCTCCTTATCGAGCATGTCGCGGTAATCCTCGTACGCGTTCGGCTCGTGCTTGAACCGCTTGAGGCTGTTGACGACACGTTTCTGGTTGTATTCGGTCCAGATGTCACACACCGCCCGGAACCGCAGACCCTGGATCCGGAGCATCGAGTCGGTGAGCACCTGCCCCTGAGCGCCCGCTCCAAGGAGCGCGACATTGACGACCTGCAGGTCGCTGGGCGCTGTCGCGGCCGCGGCGACTTCCTCGACCCTGGCCTGCTGGTACTCCCGTTGTTTCTCCCACGCGTACGCGAACAGTCCCAGCGCGGGAACCGTCGAGAGCCCTTTCAGTACATCGCGGCGCGTGACTTTGCCCTTCTCGTCGTCGGCAGGCATGGCTCGTTCTCCGTCTTGCGCTCAGCGCACTGCACGCGGCGGTTGTCCGGGCCGACACCGCCGCGATTGGGATGTGAGGCAGAAGTTGTTTCGGAAGTATATCAGCGGACTGCCTACGACGAAGACTCCGGCGAAACGCCGCAAAAGTGAACCAGCTGCGAATCCTCGAAGATCCAGGCTTCCAGCCCCGGGCTGTTGCGGCAGAGCGCCTCGACGCCCTCAGCGCTCAGCAGCATGCACGCAGTCGTCAGCGCGTCGGTGACGGCAGCGGCACGTGCGGGTACGGGTGGGCGCGCAATCGCAACCCATGCCGCGCGTCGTCGACGTGCCGGCTCGCCGGTGCGCGGGTCCACGATGTGATCGCGTTTTCGCAACCCGGACGCGCCAAGTGCCGTCTGACGTCCCGAAAGACGGGCCAGCACTCGGGACGGCGCGCCGGGATCGCTCAATGTGAGCGGCCATCCGTCGTGCGCCGCCGGCGGGTCGAGAGCGAGGACGGAACTGAACCCGCCGTGCACGAGGGTCGTCTGCAGGTCCCATTCTTCGAGCAGTTCCGCCATCAAATCCACAGCGTATCCCTTGCCGATGCCGCCGAGATCGATTCGAACGCCCTGTGCCGTCGCACGCACCACCGATTCATCCGTGTCGAGATCGAGCGACGGCAACCCGGTCCCGATCGAGACGTCAAATGCGCCGCCGGTGAGCTCGAACATGTGCCGCGCGATCACGAGACACTCGAGCGTCGATTGAGTAACGCGCGTGCTCTCACCGCCGGCGAGATGATTGATTCGCGTGATGTCGCTGTTTGGGAGGAACCGGCTCAGCTCGCGTTCGAGCCGATCGACGAGGTCGAACGCCGCCTGCGCGGCCTGCGCAGCGTACTCACGATCGGCGTGCACCGTGTACACCTCGTACACGGTCGCCATCGCCTCGTGCGAGAAACGGCGCACGTCGCGGAGATCGCGGGGCTGCTCGATGCCAACACCGCCGTCGATCTCCGCGCCGCCGTCAGGCATGAACGCTGGTTACGGCAACGTCCAACCGTTCCGATAATTGTGCACGACGTACTGATTGGCCTCGGGCACGTTGGTGATCTTCATGTTCGCCGCGTCCCACTCCAGGCGCTGTCCAGGGAAGCGCAGCGCCACGTTGCCGAGCAGCACGCTCTCCGTGAACGGGCCGGCGTAGTCGAAGTGCGACACCGCCTGGCCGTGCGAACGGATCGCGTCGAGCCAGTTCTTCTCGTGGCCCTCGCGTCCACCCGGCACGCGCGGCAGCGTCTTCGCCGGACGGTTGCTGAAGGCGGTCATCGCCGACTCGGGGATGAGGCGCGGGCTCTCCGAGTACGTCTCGCACCACATCTTGCCCTTGTCCCCGACGAAGATCGTGCCCGATTCCGGCAGCTTGCGATCGGACTCGAGGTCGTCCGGCCGCTCCGGCAGCAGGCCGCCGTCGTACCAATGCATCTTCACCGGCGGCAGGTTGCCGCGCTGCGGGTAGGACAGATGGATGAGCGACGAGGGCGGATAGCTGTCGTTGTACTTCACGCGCACGCCCCAGCCACCCTGTCCGGCCGGCGGGGCCTGCACGATGGCGCCGGCCGTCGCGATGACGCTCGTCGGCGCGCCCAGCTTCAGCACCGTGTAGGAAGCGTCCATCACGTGGCACGCCATGTCGCCCATCGCGCCGGCGCCGAAGTCCTGCCAGGCGCGCCAGAATGACGGATGGTAGGTCTTGTGGAACGGTCGCGGCGGCGCGCCGCCAAGCCACAGATCCCAATCCATGCCCTCGGGCACGGGCATCTCTTCGGTCGGGCGCGGCATGCCCTGCGGCCAGATCGGCCGGTTGGTCCAGCAGTGCACTTCACGCACGTCGCCGATCACGCCGGCGTTGAACCACTCCTGCATCAGGCGCAGCCCCTCTTCGGAATGCCCCTGGTTGCCCATCTGCGTCACGACTTTGTACTTCCGCGCCGCCTCGGTCAGCGCGCGCGCTTCGCTGATCGTGCGCGTCAGCGGCTTCTGCACGTAGACGTGCTTTCCGAGCTGCATGGCGGTCATGGCCACGAGCGCGTGCATGTGATCGGGAGTGGCCACGATCACCGCGTCGATGTCCTTCTGCTTTTCGAACATCACGCGGTAGTCCTTGTACTCCGCGGGCGGCTTCGGGAACTTCTCCGGCGTCGTGCCCTGCCGTACGCGCGCTTGCTTCGCGGCGGCGCTTTCGTCGACGTCGCAGAGCGCGATGATGTTGTCGGACTTCATCGCGTTCTTCAAGTTGTTGCTGCCCATTCCGTGCGCGTAGCCGACCACGGCGACGTTCACCGTGTCGCTCGGCGCCTGGAACCCGGCGCCAAGGACGTGGCGCGGAACGATCGTGAGTCCGGCAGCGGCAGCGGCCGTGCCCATGAACGTGCGGCGAGACACTCCGGTCGGTGGGGCTTTTTCAGTGCTCATCGTGTGCTCTCCTGGTGGGCCTGTGTTGTCCATTCAATCATGTCGTCACCGTTTCTGGAAGGCCGCCGGAACGGTGTCGTCGGGGGAATGAGAAGCCGCGCGGTCTCGCCAGATCCAGGCGAGATCGACCATCGCGCGCACAAAGTCGTGCCAGTGCAGCTTCGAACCTGGTTTGTCGTGCCAGGCCGGCAGCACCAGCTCGTAGAGGCGATCTCGCCGGGGAGACTCGCCTGATCCGGCTGTCAGACGAAGGTAACGGGCAATCAGCTCGACGTCGAAAATCCAGCGGCTACGGAACGGGCTGTCGAAAAGGGTCGCCGTTGCGGCGTTCACGCGGAGCATCTTAGCGCCACACTGCGTGTCGTAGACAGGAAGATCGAGCGCGAGCGAAACCGCGGTGGCGAACACCCGTCCAAGGTAGTGGCGCGTCGATTTTCGCCGCACGTCCCGTCCCAGGAGCAGGACGCGGGACCCGAGGACGAACTCGATGTCCGGTCGTGTGCCGAGCACGGCCAGGAAGTCATCGATTGCCCGGAGCGGCGTTGCGAGATCGGCATCGAAGAACCCCACCACTGTGGGCTCCTCGCGTAGCGCCGCGAGCACGCCTGCACGGACCGCCTCGCCCTTGCCAAGATTGCGTGAGTGGCGCAGGACCCTCACCGCCACTGGCATCGCGGCGCGAAGCCGTTCGAGTACCGCCGCCGTGTCGTCACCGCTGCCATCGTCGACCATGAACAGCCGCACGCCTGGGTGTGTCGCGAGAAAGCGGACGAATGCGTCAGTATCGAGACGGTCCGCCTCGTTGTAGCACGGCACGACAAGCGCAAGGCTCGGCCTTGTCACTTCGCGCTCTGGAGGAAGCGATCCCACAACCCGCGTTCGGTATAGAGCGCGAGGGGTACTTCGGGCCGCAGGCCGAAGAACTCGGAGACGTACCGATCCCCGAGCGCCGCGTCCAGGGCCGGCGTGTGCTCGATCGCGCTGACGATGACGGGCGCTTGCAGCGCGAGCGGATCGCCGGGTGCCGTCCAATAGCCGACGTTCGGCATCGCGCGCAGATACCAGGGCAGCGGCCACTGCTCGTACGGCGACGCAATGACCGAGACCTGCATGCGCGCACCGTCGGGATGCAGCGTCGACAGATCGCGGATGCGAGCCGCCATTCGTACGGCATCCGGGACGGTCTGCGCGTACACGTACGGGTTGCGCGGGTCGGCCGCGTACACGACGGCCGCGCGCCACGCCTGCCAACCCAGATGGACACACGCGAGCGCAAGAGCCGCCACGAGCGCGCCGCGCGCTGCCCGTGCCCGCATCACGTCGACCAGCGCCGCAAACCCGACGCCCGCGACCACTACGGTGACGACGTAGAACGAAAGCACATTCCACGGCGTCTTGTAGGGAATGAGCGAGAAGATCGTCGCGGAGATGGCGACGTCACAGGCAAGAAACCGGGCCCAGAAGATCCGTTCAGGATGGCCAGCATCCGGGCGCCGCCACGCAAGCGCCCCGCCTACGACGGCCAGCGCGACGATGACACCTTCGGTCCACCTCAACCCGCCAGAGGACGTGTAACTGAGGAGGCGCAGGTAGTAATGCCACGGGTGAGCGTGGCTGACCGGATTGATTCCACGTGCGAGATAGGTGCGGGCCCCGCGAAACGGCTCGAACATCGCGGCGGGCGCAGAAAAGAAGGAGGAAAAGAACACGGCGGCAACGGCTGCCGCAGCGAGCACGCTCGCGGCAACTGGTCCAGCCCAGCGCCGTTGGGCGTAGGGAAATCGGACCGATGCCATGGACCACCAGGCGATCGCGCACGCGAGGATCGCTGCGGGCAGCACGATGACGGCCGTCTCCTTGGTCGCCATGGCGAAACCTGCCGCAATCCCCGCGAGTAACCACCAGCGGCGCTCCGTTCCAGTCGCGATACGGCCGACCGCAGTCACGAACGCAAGCGTGAAGCAAGCGAGCAGCGCCTCGTGAATGAACATCCGCGAGTAAAACACCATCGCGGGGGATACCGACATCAGAACCGCGGCAACCCCGGTGGCGGTTCGGCCGATTCCAGCCGCGAGCAGTGGGAGAGCGAGGATCGTCGCAAGGCCGAATGCCACAGGCACGCGCCGGAGCGTCACTTCGTCCAGCGACGCAAGCGTGTGCCGGCCGGCCAGCCACGCGGACGGCAGCGTCAGGTAATAGAGGGTAGGACCGTGATGATCCCTGAAGTCGTACCGGTAATCTCCGCGTTCGAGCAGATCGCCGAACTTGATGGCCTGGTTCGCCTCGTCGTGGTGCATCGGCCGAACGTCCAGCCGAGCGCCGCGCAGCCCGATGCCGATCGCCAGCGCAATCGCGACGAGCGCACCGGCGGCGGCGCGGGTCATTTCGGCAAGCCGTAGACCTCGACTTCCACGTAATGGTTCAAATCGTTCGTGGTGTTGCCCTTCGACGAGAGCCGCACGTACCGGCCCTTCGCACCCTTTGGATCGAACAGCTTGCCTTCGGCGACTTCGATGTATTCCTTGTCGCTGCCCTGTCCGAGCTTCGACGAATTGTCGTGATCGTTGTTGAAGACGGTGGTCACGCCTGTCTTGAATGCCGGATCGTCGGACACCTGCACGATGACGTCGTGATAGATCCGCGCCTGGCTGTGATAGTGCCAGGTGAGGATCGCCTGCAGCGGGTAGGACGCTCCGAGATCGATCTGTACCCACTGTACCCCTGGGCCCAGCTCGACGAAGTAACCGTCGCCTCCGGACTTCTCTCCATCGGTGATCATGTCGAGTTCACCGATCACGGGATTCGCGTCGCTGGAGGTGACCTTTTTCTTGCCCGACAACAACACAGTGCCCTTCGGCACGTAGAACGGCGGCCTCGACTTTCCCGTGACGACCTCGAGGTTCGGGCTTTTCAGGTTCGTGGGGGTGCCGATGAACATCGGCTTGGGAAGCTTCAGCTTGAGCTCCTCCTTGCCGGGTGCAGGCTGTGCCCGCACGGCGGCGAAGGCCGCGAGCAGCACGAGCGAGCCCACGAGGATGGTTCTCTTCATGGTGTCCTCAGAGATCGAAGCGTCCGGTGTGTGAAAGATGCCCGGACGGATTCACGTCCGGGGGGATTGTACATCGGACACACGCGGGCGGCTCGCCAGCAGGTCCTCGATCGCATCTGCCAGATGCTCCTCGGTCATGTGGTGGTCGCCCCGCTCGACGCGTAACGCGTGCGCCTTCATCAGCACGTCGACCGCCCGGACTCCTAGCGGCGGCTCGAACTTGTAGCAGGACAGTTCGACCTTCAGTCCATTGGGATCGTGCAGGTAGATTGAATCCATGAAGCCGCGGTCGCGCTGGATGAACTCGATGCCGCGCTCTCGAAGACGGGCGGGCGCCTGCACGAAAGACGCGCGCGATACGTTGAAGGCGATGTGCTCGACGCACCCAATCTCACGGGGCGCCTGCCGTCGCGCGTCTTCCCGCGATTCGTTGGTGAACACCGTCAGGAGGCGCCCGTCGCCGGGATCGAAATACAGGTGGTTCTCGTCGGGCTTGCCGAGGTTCGGCTGCTCGAAGACGAACGGCATCCCGAGCGCGCCCTGCCAGAAATCGATCGCGCTCTGCCTCGTCGATCCGACGATCGTGATGTGGTGAAGGCCTTGTATCTGAACCTTCTTCACAGCTGCTCCTGACCAATGAACCGGTGTGCCGCCTACCCGTGACGATGGACCGGCGGCATTCCGAGCCGCGCGACCGTGTCGCCCTCGAAGTCGAACTCGATCAGGACGACCGATTCCTTGCCGACGACCCAGCCATCGTGTCCGGGCTCGATGGCGACAATCTGTGGCGCCCGATGCTCGACGACGCACCCGTCGGCATACTCGATGTGGATTTCACCGTGCGCGAGGAAGCCCACATGCGCGTGCATGCACAGGTCGGTGCCTACGATTGGCTTCATGTCCTTCGACCAACGGAAGCCGGCCGGATAGATCATGCGCTTGACGCGCGCCAGGCCGGCGCGGCCCACCTCGAGGCGGACGTGGCCGACCTCGCGCCGCTCGGCTCCCCTCACGGGAGCGAGGAGCGCATCCGCCGTTCTCCTTGCACGGGTCGCCTTCGCGCGGCGGACACGCGTTGGCCGTTTCGCACGGCTTGAATTCTTGGCCCGGCGCGTCGTTTTCTTCTTCGTCATCGATTCCTCGCACGCGAACGAGCGATGCTAGCACGTGAACGGGTAACTCACGAGCGGTAACGAGCCCCGGGGAAGACGTCTGGTGCTCGGAGAGCAGCATTCCATTCCACTTCACGCTCAGCTACGCAGACGTGCGGAGGCCAAAGAAGTCGGCGGCTTCCACGAGCGCCGGGTCGTCCACGGCAAGCGAACGCACCGCAACCAGGCGAAGCTGCGACGCCGCGCGTTCGAACACGGTGACGTTCATCCAGAGTGCTTCATAAACCGACCACCATCGCAGTCCTGCTGCCCGTGGGTGACGCTCGTGGAGCAGACGCGCCTGCGGTTGCGTGATCGATCGCTGCCGGGTCGCCACCTGCGACGGTCTCAGCGTCTCGCGGCGCAGAACGGTGGGGTCGTCCAGGTCGACGAGTTCTGCACGATCGGCGAGCTCGAGTTCGGCCAGCGCAAGCGGGAGGCCGCGGCGACGCAACACCGAGGGCATCAACCGCTGGCCGCGAAAGCGTGCGAGCTGTTCGACGAGCGGCGACAGGACGTGATCGGAGAGATACAGACAGCCGTAGAGGTCGGGATTATCGTGACGCCCTTCACCCTGGTACACGCGGGGAAACCAGAGCGGACCATCGGAATCGCGGTCGCGCGCCCGCTCGTTCCACGCGAAGCAGCGGTAGAGGATCACGTGCGGTGCCGGAAGCTTTATGCGAACGAATCGGATCGTTCGGCCCGAATCGCGCGCATCAGCTCCTCGGCACGTCCGATCCGGATGAGATCCACCGGGCGGCGATCGCCGAGCGACGGGTTCACCCCGAACAGCCACGAGAGCGCCGCGTCGCGATCGTACAAGCGGAGAAGATTCGACCAGACGAGCTCGAGCAGGTCCACCTTTTCGGCGTTGAGCGGATCGATGCCGGCGCCGCGCAGCCACCGCGTCACCTGTGAGCGATTCACGCCGAGCAGGTCCGCGAGCCGGGCCGACGATCGAAAGTCCGATCGAAGCGCCTCGACCTTCCGTGCGACCGCAACGGGCATACCGGCCCATGATAACGCAACAATATTCGTTGCGCAACATGTATTGTTGCGTAACAGGCCGAGAAGGCGCGCTTTTCAGTAGCTCCCGGCGGGCAGCTCAGCCGCCGTATGCCCGGAGTGAGCCTTCGAGCGCGATAAGATCCGCCACATGTCCAATGCCGCCGCTCGCCTGCGAGCCCTGCTCGATCGTCCTGGCATTCTGCTCATGCCCGGCTGTCACGATGCGATCTCGGCGCGTCTCATCGAGGAAGCCGGATTCGAGCTCGGCTTCATGAGCGGCTTCGCCGTGTCTGCCGACAGGCTCGGTATGCCTGATACAGGGCTCATCTCCTATGCGGAGCTCGTCGATCAGGGGCAGAACATCTGCCGGGCCGTGTCGATTCCCATGATTGGTGACGGCGACACTGGCTTCGGCAGCGCGCAGAACATCAAACGAACGGTGCTGGGGTACCTCGCGGCCGGGTTTGCTTCGATCATGCTCGAGGATCAAGTCGCACCGAAGCGATGCGGTCATACCGAGGGCAAGGCGGTTGTCGGTCGAGATGAAGCGCTCATGCGCGTCCACGCCGCGGTGGACGCGCGCGACGACGCCGGCGGGGACATTCTGATCATGGCGCGCACCGACGCTCGTGCCTGCATCTCGCTGGATGAAGCCATCCTTCGCTGCCGGCTGTTCCGTGACATCGGCGCCGACATCACGTTCCTCGAGGCGCCGCTCGACGAGGCAGAGATGCGACGGTATTGCAGCGAAGTTGACGGCCCGAAAATGGCCAACCTCATCGAAGGCGGCAAGACGCCGATCCTCGGCCTGTCGCAGCTCGAAGCGATCGGCTACAAAATCGCCGTGTTTCCGCTGACGCTCTTGAACGTCTCGATCCGCGCAATGCGTGACGCGTTGTGCAGTCTGAAGGCTGGTGAACGGCCCTCCACCGTCATGGACTTCGAACTGTTGAAGCAGGCGGTAGGATTCCCGGCGTACTACGCCGAAGAGGCGCGCTATAGGGTGTGACGACGACATGAAATGGTTTTGGGTTTTGGGTTTTGCGTTTTACGTTGGGGTTCTGGGCTCTGCGTTATTCACCGGAAAACCCAAAACGGAGAACCCAAACGAACAACGCAAAACCCAAAACGAAAAACCGACAGTGAAACCGTCAGATCTTCACCCATCCACCGCCCGAATCCGCGGAATCGCGACCAGAATCACGACGAACGCGATCACGTGGAGCGTGCCCACGATGTCGAACACCGTGTCGTAGGTAAACCCGGCGTCGAGCAGCCGACCGGCGGCAAAATTCATCAGCAGACCGCCGGTCGCGCCGCCCAATCCGACCAGGCCGGCAACCGATGCGACGACGTGAGGCTCGAAGAGATCGGTGGGGACGATCATGACGAGCGTGGACCACGACTGCTGGCCGAAGAATGCGATGCTGAAGATGACGATCGCCCACTCGATCGGCGCGCG
>JBKPTT010000176.1:0-22696 GCA_046735635.1 Acidobacteriota bacterium
AGGTACGGGGATTACTGTGCATCGCTGAGCACCGAAAGCTCATACGCTGTCAGGACTCGCATCGCGAACTGGCAAGCCCCGAACGTACTGCCCCTTATAATCTCGGAACATGCCGCTGGCTCCTGGAACGCACCTTGGCGCGTACGAAATCGTTGGCCTGCTCGGCGCCGGAGGCATGGGCGAGGTGTACCGGGCCAGAGATACACGCCTCTCCCGCGAGGTGGCGCTGAAAACGCTCCCGGACAGCGTGACGCAAGATCCCGAGCGGCTGGCGCGCTTCCGCCGTGAGGCGCAACTGCTGGCTGCGCTGAATCACCAACATATCGCCAGCATCTACGGTCTCGAGGAAGTGGATCGGCAGCGGTTCCTCGTTCTCGAGCTGGTCGACGGCGAGACGCTGGCGTCGCGCATTCAACGCGGCGCGCTGCCGGTCGCTGAGGCGCTCGGCATTGCGTGCGAGATCGCGGAAGCACTCGAGTCGGCGCACGAAAGAGGAATCGTTCATCGCGATCTGAAGCCGGCCAACATTGCCCTGACATCGCGCGATCGCGTCAAGGTCCTCGATTTCGGACTGGCGAAGGCGACCGATGTCTCGGGCGGTCCCGAATCCATCGGGCAGTTGAACTCACCGACCATAACGTCCCCCGCAACGCTCACACGAGTCGGGATGATTCTGGGCACCGCTGCGTATATGAGTCCCGAGCAGACGCGAGGGCGAGCTGCCGACAAGCGCAGCGACGTGTGGGCATTCGGGTGCGTGCTCTTCGAAATGCTCACCGGGAGACGTGCCTTCGAGGGAGACGATGTAAGCGATACCCTCGCGTCGGTGCTCAAGAGCGATCCGCCGTGGGACGCGTTGCCGCCGTCGCTTCCCGTACCGGTTCGCACCTTGCTGAAAGGCTGCCTCGAGAAGAACCACCGCGAGCGCATCAGCGACATGTCGACGGTTCTGTTCGTGCTCAAGCAAGACGCATCGCGTCTGCTCGACTCGCCTGCGCGGCCTCCCGCGTCGAGACTCACACGCGCATGGAGGCTGGCCGCGCTTGTCACGGCGGGTTCGGTTCTGGGCGGCGCGGCTGCCACGATAGCGCTCTGGCCGCGTCCCTCCACACCGGTGATGCCCGTCGTCCGCTTCACGCTGCCAACGACGGCGGGCGATGCACTCACGTTGAGCAGACGGGTCATGGCCGTGTCTCCCGACGGGTCGAACATTGCCTACGCCGCGAGCGGCCGTCTGTTCATCTGGTCAATCTCAGAGGGTGCGTCGAGGGCACTCGCCGGCGCCGACCCCGGTGTTCTCCCGGCGTTCTCACCCGACGGCCAATCCATCGCGTTCTGGGCGGGCGGCGAGATAAAACGCATCTCGGTCGCGGGCGGTGTGGCGATCAGAGTGTGTGCCTCAACAGGTGCGCCATTCGCTTTGGACTGGAACGCCAGCGGAATCTTCTTCGATCGGCGCGACACTGGCATCGTACGCGTTTCACCTGACGGCGGCACGCCGCAGCCAGTCGTGCGGCTGACGGATAAGGACGGCCTGATGCAAAACCTGCAGCTGCTGTCGGACGGCGACACGATCCTGTTCAGCGTGACCCGCAACGACGACGTGACAACGGGGGACGTTGTCGTCCAGTCAATCAAGACGGGCGAGCGGAAAGTGATTGTCGAAGGAGGCCTTGACCCGCACTACCTTCCGTCCGGCCACCTCGTCTACGTCGTTCGCGGAACGCTCATGATGCGGCCCTTCAACATGCGTCGTAAGGATTTCACCGGCGGGCCCGTACCGGTGATAGCCGGCATTTTTCGCGCCGGCGGTGCCCACTACGCGGTGTCCGATGCCGGCGTGCTCGCCTATCTTCCCGGCCCCGCGCAATCCGAACAGGACAACGTCATCGCGTACGACCGCAAGGGGAGCGTGCGCGTGTTGCCGTTGCCGCGTGGCACCTATCAGAACCCGCGCGTGTCGCCCGACGGTAAGCGGCTGGCACTCGAGATCAACGAAGGCAATCGGCGGGCGATAGGGCTGTACGAGTTATCGGGCGGAAACTCGCTCGCGCGCCTCACGTATGAGGGCAACAGCCGGGTGCCGGTCTGGTCGGCGGACGGCAAGCGCCTGGCGTTCCAATCCGACCGGGAGGGCGATCGCGCGATCTACTGGCAGTCCATTGACGGCGGTCCCGCCGAGCGACTGACACGGCCCGAACCCGGCGTGGTTCACACACCCGAATCCTGGGCTCCCTCGAGTGATGTGCTGCTCTTCAGCGCCACGAAAGGCACGGAAACGACGCTCTGGACGTTCTCCACAAGTACCCGGAAAGCATCCCGTTTCGACGACGTGACGTCGGTCGGCATGCCAACAGATGCCGTGTTCTCGCCTGACGGCCGCTGGATCGCGTATCAGGTTGGAGAAGCGGCTTCAGCCGAGGCATGGACCTACGTCCAGCCTTTTCCGCCCACCGGCAGCAAGCAACAGATCGTGCACGGCGGGCGGCCGGTGTGGTCGCCCGATGGAACGGAGCTCTTCTTCGTGCCTGCGCCCGGGCAGTTCAGGGCGGTCACCATTCGCACGCGGCCGAGATTCGAGTTCAGCGATGCGGTTGACGTCCCACGGCGCTTCGCGCTCGCGTTTCCGGGAAACCCGCGGCCCTACGACATGCTTCCGGACGGAAGCTTCGTCACGGTCGGCGAGGCGGGCGGAGCCAAGGGTCAAGCACCGCTGCAAATCCAAGTCGTCCTGAACTGGTTCGAGGAATTGAAACGCAAACAGCCGGCCGCGAAGTAGCTCGACCCTGAATGCCTGACGCTGTATGTCGTCCACCGCATAGCGGTAATGACGTTCGAATGTCGCACCAGAGCCGAAGCGCGAACCAACCCGCCTCGGCCCTGGCATCGGAAAACGTCTTAAACCAGGAAAACCATACCCGATGGGCTTCCCAGCGGTGTGTAGTTACCAGTGAATTTCAACGAGCCGCTTCCTGACTTGATACTGAACGTCGTCACGTTGTCGGCAAACTGATTACCAACCGCCATGAATTGCCCGGACGGATCGATGGCGAAGATTCGTGGGTAATCGCCGAGCGTTGAAGCGTAGCTTTGCTGTGTGAGCGTGCCGTCGTGGCCGACTTTGAAAACGGCGATGGTGTCATTCAGGCGGTTTGCCCCGTAGACGAAATCGCCGTCGGGAGCAACGCGGATTTCCGATGTGAAGTTCGTGCCGGCAAATCCCGGCGGTACGCTGGAGACGATCTGTTGCGCCGTAAGCGCTCCCGTAGCGGGATTGAACTGCCAGAACATGATGGTCGACGCTTCTTCCTGAATGGAGTACATCCAGGTACCGTTGGGGTGAAAGGCGAAGTGCCGCGGTCCATCACCCGGCGGCGTGTTCACGAACGGTATCGCAGCGGGAGCCAGGGGCGGGATAGCTCCGGCGGTCAGTTTCCAGACGTAAATCCGATCTTGTCCCGCATCGGTGCCTACGACCCACTGATTCGAGGGGTCCACTTCCAACTGGTGCGGGTGGCCATTCGGCCCCTCATGCGCGCTGAACGCGAAACTCCCTGGAGGCGCATTGGTGGCGGGCTTAGTCCTGAACGACGTGTCGACGTTGTCGACAGTTTGTATCTGAAACACCGAAGGGCCGAGCGATCCGCCTGGCAAAATCGGGAAGACTTCGAACCAACTGCCTGAGTATTCAGCCGAGAAAAGGTAATTCCCACCCTGGTCAACGCTGACGTGAGCCGGAGCTCCCAGGGTCGGTTGACCATTGAGAAGCGTCAGATCGCCTGTGAGCCGGTTGATCGAGTAAGCGCTCACGGCTCCAGGAGGTCCGTATTCATTCCCCGCGTACAGGTGCGTCCGCGTCGGATCGAGAGCAATGGTAGACGGACTCGCCGTTGACGGGGTCGTTCCCGCCGCCGGCAGAGCGGGAGCTGCGAGTTTTACAACGGTCAGCTCGCCCGTGGCGAGATTGAGCCCGCACAAGTAGATCCCCAAACCACTCCGTCCGCGCGGTCCGGGCGCGCCCGTATAGGTGCCGACGTAGAGCCAAACCGTTCCGGCTGGGGCGCCCGTTGGCTGTTGACCAAAGGCTTTTGACGTAGTCGCGACGCCAGCAAACGCGGCGGCGCCTTTGAGAAAGGTGCGGCGGGAGAAGGCGCTCTCCCAACTGCCAAGGGTTGCGTCTTTTGTCTTTTCCATTGGTTGCCTCCTATCCCGCTCCCTCGCTACCGACATCTCGCGGATTTGGCCGCCGAGGTCGGCAGCATCCTACACCTGCCGCCATCCGGCTGAACGACCATTCTTGTCTCCGTGGCTGTTGTGGAAATTGTCGACCGTAATGTCGCAGCGTCACCGCCGGAATCGATACCATCCCCCACGCGAATGCAATCATGAACGACCTTCATATAGAACGTTCAAGGTCAGGCTGCGAATCGGCACGCCCTCCGAGGTGTTATAAAAATAACAGATTTTTCAGGAGGACCGATGAGCGATGTTCGGTACCCACAGCTTTGTAACGCGGCGAACAGATCGGGGACGGTCGACGGCTTGCTCCGGCATTACCTGTAGGATTTCTCCGGTCGCCTGCGGCTTGTGATTTGCTCCGATGTTCGGAGGGCGCAATGCGAACGTGGGCGCATCTCGTATGCGGGTTGATGCTGGTCGCGACGCCGGCCTCCGCACAATCGACGACTGAGGACGGGATCCGCGCGCTGCTGCGCGGCGATTACCAGGCTGCCGCTCGCATCCTCAGGCCGCTCGCTGAGGACCCGGCGAAGCCGGATCGCGCGGCGGAGTTCTTCATGGCCGTTCTGTACTACAGCGGCCGGGGCGTCGGCCGAGACCAGGATCGCGCATGCGGGCTCTTCTTGCGGGTCTCCGGCGATGCGAATCCGTTCGCGGAACAGTCTGCGACGATCGCCGCTCAATTGCGCGACCAGATGGGTGGCGCGGCGATGCTGTGCGTCGCAAACGAAACCTGGCAGGGCGGACCGCCGCAATCGTTCTCGCTCGGCCCAAGGCACCACGTCGTTTTCGCGGACACCAGCATCACCGTCACGTATGGTGATCAGGAACAGCGAACGCCAATCCTGCTTCCGCACGGCACGAAGTTCCTGCCGGTCCGGTACACGCCTGTTGCCGTGACGAAGCCGGCAGCCACACGCCGTCATTTTTTCCAATGGTTCGGCTGGACACCTGACCGGCAGGTGAATCCATCGTCGTGGACGCTCAGCTGGACGCTGTGCGAAGTCGTCAACGATCAGTGGATCGGCATGATGGGGGAAGACGCTCTCCTCGTCGTAAAGGGCGCCACACCGCCGCCATCGTACGACTTCGCCAGCCTCGTCGAGTTGCGGGCCAACGCGACCGGCGAGGCCGAGCTCGTCGTCGTGGGCGGAAGCTCGCCACGGACCCAGGTGATCTCGTGGCAGGGAAGGCGCTGATGAGAGGGCGTCTCTTCCTCAGCGCGGGCATGATAGCCGTCACAGTGAGCAGCGCCTTCTCTCAGACCGGAACTGCCGATGGAGTGGCGGCTCTCGCGCGCGGCGACTATCAACGCGCCGCCGAGATTCTCAAGCCTCTCGCTGAAGACTTCCGAAGCGACGATGCTGCCGCGCAGTTCTTCATGGCGGGTCTGTACGACACGGGCCGCGGTGTGCCGGCGGACCCGGTTCGCGCGTGCGCGCTGTACGCCCGTGTGGCGGGCAATTCCGACCGTTTGTTCGGTCAGGAAGCATCGGCGCTCTTCGGCAAGGCGATCTCGCGCGGCATCGAGTTCGACCACGAGTGTCAACTGCTCGCCAGTATCGGGTTCGACAACGGATTCGAGCCAGTGACGTTCGATCTGGGACCGGGTCACTCGGTACGCTGGACGATCTCAGCGGTGACGGTGACCTACGACGGCAAAACGAGGTACGGGGAAAACCCGTTCGCGTCCGCCGGTTCCCGCTTCCTGCCGCTGCAGCACACCGAGCTCGCGACGGGGCCAACCCGCTCGCTCGAGCGGCACTTCATCGAGATCTTCGAGTGGCAGCCATCGGGACGGACAGGCCCGTGGAAGCTGCGATGGCACCTGTTCGAAATCGTGCGTGACGAGATCATTCCGATCTATAACGTGGAGTCGCTCGCCACTGTCGACGGCGATACACCGCCATCACGCGACGCGTTCGACGTCCGCGAGTACGCCGTCGTCCGCGTGGACGATGACGGAAATGCCGAGTGGGCTGTGCTGAAGGGGCCGCATCCGGCGACGCAGCGGATCGAGTCGGACGCCGAGCGGCGTGAGGCTCGCGAAGAAAAGGCCGCGCGCGACGCGGCGCTGAAAGGCGTCGACTGGGCCAGGCGCTATGACGTGCATCGGCCGCCCGCGTTCACATACGTGGATTCGGACGGATGCGCCGACATCTACGTGTACGGTTGGGCGGCTGACCACGCGGAGGTCATCACCGTGCGCGCCGATGGCCGGGCGCTCGGTCTTTCGACGTCGGCAACGACGTTCGATCTTTCGCGCGAGTCCGCGAACATCTCTGTCGAGGCGATGCTCTACGCCGCTCCCCAGAGACGGTTCGACTTCTGCTCGGACGTGCGTGAGCCGCAAGAGCCCGGATCAACCGAGCCTGAAACGTGGCGGGCCGTCGAGGGAGCGATAACCATCGAACTGTCGCCTCCTGGCGTCCGCGCGAACATGCCGGCTGCGCGTCGTGCGACCATCACGTTGACCAACCTGGTACTCCGGAACGCC
Source organism: Acidobacteriota bacterium (assembly GCA_046735635.1). GTDB lineage: Bacteria > Acidobacteriota > Vicinamibacteria > Vicinamibacterales > 2-12-FULL-66-21 > JALZOC01. The sequence goes on from JBKPTT010000176.1 coordinate 6,737, forward strand.
TCTGGTACTACCATTCGAATGACGCGCCCCGTGAAGCTGACGGCCATTGTGGGATGGATGGCCGGATGAGAACGACGGGGCAATCCGTCACCCGCGACCGGCCCGTTTCTTCGCTCTTCGACCAGCGTTGTCAGTTCCCGCCCAGCGGATATGCGATGTAGCCGTGCGGCGCGCCGCCGGAAACCAGGCTGTACTGCCCGACGATGATGCCGTCCGCGTTGATCCCGAATGCTGCCGTCGTGAAGGCGGTGATGGTGTTTCCGTTCGAATCCTGGAGCGTGACGTCCAGGGTGACCGGCTCGGATCCGTCGGCAGGCTGCAGGAACCCGTGCCGCTTGGGCGCCGGTTCGCCCGCTCTGCGGTAGACGCCCACGAAGTGCCCGCTCGGATTCATGTCCCAGATCGCGGTGAGGTTCGTATCGGCGGTCGGATCGTAGATCCCAAAGTCGCCTTTCTCCACGACGTACCCATGCTGGCGGCCGACCATGTCGACGAACAAACCCGCGATGATTTGACCGCCCACCGTGGCGCCATTGTTCATCGACATCGGGACCCCCATCGGATCGGTTAGTTCTCCGCCATCGTCGGTGAGGCTGAACGTCGCATGGATCGTGACCGAGTCTTTGGGTCCCAACGAACGCGTCCACGCGGCGCCGAACATGGACATACCCGTGTCATGATCGTGCAGGCATCCGTAGATGTCGCCGTTCGGCGTGATGCGCTGAGCGATCGCTCCGGGATGTCCCGGGAACATCACCGTCGAATAGTTCCCGCGCCGATAAAAGAAGCCTTTGATGCATGCGGGATCAGCATTATTGGGTGAAAGATCGCTCGGGCAATAGAGAGCGCTGTCGGCGGGAACGTTGCGATTGACCGGGAGCACGTACTGCCCAACGATTTCACCTTGCGCGTTGATTCCGTTTGCGATGCTGGCCCGCACGCCGGCCAGCGGAAAATCAATCGTGGTGAATTCGCCGTCTTTCAGCAGGAATCCGTGCTGTACGCCTGCCGTGTCAACGTAGAAGCCGACGATATCGCCGCGCGGGTTGATCCCTCTCGCGCCGGTCTGCTTCGCCACTGCTCCCGGCGCGAGACCGGCGGGACACGTGCCTGCGCCCGCGGCGCACGCGACATCGAATGACACGTAGCTGAATTGCCCGGCGAAAGCCGGTGCGGCTGTCAGCATCACCCCTGTAAAGGCCGCCGGCAGCCACCGGTATCTGATCCGCATGCTTGTCTCCTTCATATCTAATCGCGCAGAACACCCCCGGGAGGGGGTCAACCGCGGGAATATTGCGGTTTAGGGCCGCGCGCCTCTATCCTGTTGCCGCGACCGGATCCGGTCCGCGCGCCATGCCTTCAACTCCCGACGTCACAGCGCTCCTCGACGATTGGAGTCGCGGAAACCGCAGCGCTCTTAACGAGTTACTGCCGCTCGTGTACGCCGAGCTGCGGCGGATTGCCGCCGCCCAGCTCCGAAGCGAACGTCCGGGTCACACGTTGGAACCGACCGCGCTGGTTCACGAGGCCTATCTGCGTCTCGTGGATCAGCGCCGGGTCGACTGGAGGAACCGCGCCCATTTCTTCGGCGCTGCCTCGGAAGTCATGCGCCGGATACTGGTCGATCACGCCCGCAGGCACGATGCGGAGAAGCGCGGCAATGGCGTCCCTTCTGTGCCGATCGAAGAGGCGGGCGACGTGGCCGCCGTCAATGGGATTCCGATCCTGGCGCTGGATCTCGCGCTGCATCGCCTCGAGCACCTCGACGCCGACCTTGCCAGGCTCGTCGAACTGCGCGCGTTCGGCGGATTGACGGTTGACGAGGCCGCGTGCGTTTTGAACGTCTCGCCGTCCACCACGAAGCGTGAATGGCGAATCGCCAAAGCATGGCTGGCCCGGGAGCTTGGCATCGGGGCGCAGCCGTGAGCGACGAGCGTTGGCAACGCGTGAAGGCGCTGTTCCTGGCGGCCTCCGAGCTCCCGGAGTTACAACGTGACGCATTCTTGCGACGGGAAGCCGGGGACGACGATCAGATCCGCCGCGAGGTGGAGTCGTTGCTCGCCTCCGACGCGGACGGCGGCAGCGCCCTCGAGGCATTGCCTGTCTCCGGCTTCGCGGCCACGCCGGGCCTTTCCGCCGCGACGAGCGATCCCGCAGTAGACGTCCGTCCGCACCTTGCGACGAGCCTTCGAACCGGCGACCGAATCGGGCCGTACGAGATTGTCGATTTCCTCGGCGCGGGCGCAATGGGCGACGTGTACCGCGCACGCGACGCGCGATTGAATCGCGATGTTGCGTTGAAAGTCCTGCCCGACGTCTTTGCCCTCGATCCAGACCGAATGGCGCGATTCAAACGGGAAGCGCAGATGCTTGCCGCGCTGAATCATCCGAACATCGCGGCGATTTATGGGCTCGAGGAATCGGACACGCAGCAGGCGCTGGTGCTCGAGCTCGTCGACGGCCCGACGGTTGCGGACCTGATCGCCGCTGGCCCGGTCCCCTTGGCCGACGCGATCGGCTTTGCCCGTCAGATGGCCGATGCGCTCGAGGCCGCTCACGAAAAGGGAATCATCCATCGCGACCTGAAGCCCGCAAACATCAAGATTACGAGCGCCGGCGCGGTCAAGGTCCTCGATTTCGGACTCGCCAAAGTGTGGGAAGGCGCACCAAACGCCGCGTTTGCGGCGACTCCAACCGTGACGGCGACCGAGCTTGGAGAGCGCGCGGTTCTGGGGACGCCGTCCTACATGAGCCCCGAACAGGCTCGCGGCCGTGTGCTCGACAAGCGCACGGACATCTGGTCGTTCGGGTGCGTCCTCTTCGAGATCATCACGGGCCGCACGGCGTTCGGCGGAGAGACCGTCTCCGACACCATCGCCCGCGTACTCGAGCGGGACGTCGATTGGACGCAGCTGCCCGAGTCCTGTCCGCCCCGAATCATCGATCTGTTGCGGCGCTGCCTGCAGAAAGATCGGACCCAGCGGCTGCGCGACATTGGTGACGCTCGTCTCGAGCTCGACGAGGCGCTCACGAGGGGGCCGATCGCCGACCGCTCGGGAACGAGCGCGCCGGCGAGCAGGGCAGTCGTCCGAAGCTGGTTGTTTCGCTCGGTGGCGATTGCGGCTCTCGCGGCGCTGTCGCTTGCGGTCTTCTCGTTGATCGTCGGCCGGCGGCAACCGACGCCGCAGCCAACGTTTCGTCAGCTGACGTTCCGCCACGGTTCACTCCGCGGGGCGAGACTCGCGCGCGACGGTCAAACGGTCGTCTACAGCGCAGCATGGATGGGAGCGCCGCAAGAGTTGTTCGTGATTCGACCGGAGAGCGCCCAATCGGGAGCGATCGGAATCTCGCAGGCAGGCATTTTCTCGGTATCGCCGAAAGGCGAGCTGGCAGTCTCGCTCGGCTGCCGTCTGAACTGGGGCGAATGCGTCGGAACGCTCGCGCAGGTGCCCATCACCGGCGGCATACCGCGCGAGCTCGTGAAGGACGTGCAGGGCGCCGACTGGAGTCCCGATGGCCAGAGCCTCGCCGTCGTGTCGTTCGACGGCGGAAAGTTTCGTTTGGAATACCCGGTCGGCAAGGTGTTGTACGACTCCTCCGGCTGGATGACTTACGCTCGCGTGTCTCCCGCCGGCGACCGGGTCGCATTCCTCGATCACCCGACGCTCGGAGACATCGGCGGTTCGGTCGCCGTACTCGATTCGAGCGGCAAGCGAGCGACGCTCTCGGCCGGCTGGAAATCCCTGCAAGGCCTCGCGTGGTCGAACACGGGCGACGAGGTCTGGTTTACCGGTTCGCGGACGGGAAAGGGCGGCAGCTCGGCGTTGTATGCCGTGACGCTCGGCGGACGGGAGCGGGAGGTCTTTGCTTCGCCGGGCACGCTCAAGCTGCTCGACATATCGCCTGACGGACAGCGTGTGTTGTTGACCCGAGGCACGACGCGCGGCGGGATCGTCGGCGGCAACGGTATCAAGGACCGGGAGCTCTCGTGGTTCGATTATTCGACCGTCGCCGATCTGTCCGCTGACGGGAAGACGGTATTGTTCTACGAGTGGGGCGAAGGCGTCGGGGCGAAGCCGACGATCTTCATTCGCACGACCGAAGGAGGAGACGCCGTGCAACTCGGGGAGGGACGGCCGCTGGCGTTGTCCCCCGACGGGGAGTGGGCGCTCGCGGTGCAGGACGCGGCGTCCTCGCGGATTGCCCTGTTGCCGACCCGCACTGGCGACGTCAAGCAGCTACCGCGCGGCGCTGTCGTCGAGTATCTGGATTGGGCAGCATGGGCGCCGGACCGCCGGCATATCTTTTTCTCGGGCCGCGAGGCGGGCGACGTGCGGCGGACCTACGTTCAGAACATCGATGGAGGGGACCCGACGGCGGTCACGCCCGACGGCTTCGTTGCCGTGCTGCTGTCGCCCGACGGACGGACCCTCGCAACCGTCGATCGATACGGTGAGTACTACCTGTGCCCCGTTGACGGCAGCAGCGGTCCACGGCCCCTCCCGGGGTACGTCGATGGTGACGTGTTGCTTCAATGGAGCGAGGACGGCCGGTTCATGTTCGTGCGCGAGGCAGGCAACCTGACGCTTCGAATGCACCGCTTGAATGTCTCGACGGGCGCTCGCGAATTCTGGAAGGAACTCGTGCCGCCAGACCCGAGCGTCCTCATCGACATCGGCTCGGATCCCGGCCAGATCCGGCTCACTCCTGATGGAAAGACCTACGCCTACACCTACTGGACGTTCGAGGGAGAGCTCTACTTCGCGGAGGGGCTCAAGTAGTCAGCAGGTTGACGGCCGGATCGTTTTCCGCATATGGTTCAGGTGGAGAGTGAGAACATGCGCCACGTGGTTGCCTTGGTCGCGCTTCTCTCGACAGCGGTGATTCAGGCCGGCGTGCCTGTCGCCGCATGCGGCGACAAGCTGATGATGCTCGGACGCGGCATCAGGTTTCAGTCGAAGCACACGCCCAGAGCGGCCGCTGTTCTCGTGTATCTCCCCGAGAGCGCATCGGGTGAAGCCCTCACCGATCCCAAGCTCGAAACGGCGCTCCGCGAAGCCGGCCACACGGTTCGAACGGTGACATCGCCGGGGGAACTGGAAACCGCGCTCCGTGGTGGAACGTTCGACGTCGTTCTCGCAAACGTGTCTACTGCCCCCGACCTGGAAAAGGCCAAGACCGTGGCGGAACGCAACGCCGTCGTGCTGCCTGCCATCTATCTCGTTGCGCCAGCGGGGCACGCGACACCGAAGCAGCAATCCAAAGCAGATCGCGACAGGGCCTCGAAGGAATTCGCCGTCATCGTCGAAGTCCCGGGGCGTCCCGGTTACTACTGTCACGCTGTCGACGAGGCGATGGAGCTGAAGCTGAAACGTGAGAAAGCGGCCTCGCACCAGCCATAGCAGGTGATTCGCGCCGCGTTGACATTCCGGTCGGTCGAATTGAGGCGGGCGGCGCTGGCGCTGTCGCTCGCGTTGGTACCGCGCGCGGCCGCTGCCCAGGCATATATCCCGGTCAAAGGCGAAGGAACTGTCAGTGCTTCATACCAGGCCGTCTTCACCCGCTGGCAGATGAACAGCACGGGTCAGCGGCTGTTCCCCGACAACACGGACACGCACGCGCTGATCTCGCAGATCGAATACGGGCTCGCGGATAGACTCGCGGTGCACGCGTCGCTTCCCTTCATGGCCGTGAGGTACGCGGGGGGGCCGAATCCGCACACACTGGGCGTCAACGGGCAACCAAGCACGATCGACGACGGGACGTACCACGGGTCTTTTCAGGATTTCTACTTCGGGGTTCGCTTCGGTGCGATCCAGACGCCGCGTTTCGCGCTGGCGCCCTTCGCCGAGGGAATCCTCCCGAGCCACCACTACGAGAGCCTCGGCCAGTCAGTCGTGGGACGCGACCTCCGCGCGCTCGTCGTCGGCGCCGCCGTCGGCGGATTCGTCGAGAAGGCGCTGCCCGGCCTGTTCTTCCAGACCCGCGTGTCGTACGCGTTCGTCCAGCAAGCGGTGGAAATCAGGCCGAACCGCACGGGTATCGACAGCGCCGTCGGCTACTTCGTGAACCCGCGATTCGCCGTCCAATTCGTCCAGACGTTCGTGCACACGCACAACGGCGTCGACTTCAACGGCACGCCCGACACGTTCACCGCGACGGTGTCGAACGGCGCCCCGTTCACGTTTGAGCATTACCTGAATCACGATCGCCTGATTCGCAGCCGGGTGGTCACGCTCGGCGGCGGCATGACCTACGCCTTGACCGATTCGGTGGGAGTGTTCGCGACCGCAACGACCATGGCCTGGGGGGCCGACATACAGCGTCCGGCAGTCGCGCTCACCGCCGGAGTGAACTGGGGTTTTCGCACGCCTGGATCGGGGACCCCAAAGCCAAACCTGAAGGTCTTACCCTGAGCCGCGGTGGCGCTCCGCCACCCGGCAGAATATTTCCGGCACCGACGCGGAATACCGGCCCACGCTCCGGGTATAAGAGGGTATGGGCACAAGCTCCGCGATCCGAAGAGCGACGGCGGCCGCGGTTCTGGCCCTTGGACTTGCGGGGTCTGGCAACCCGTCCGCTTCCCGCGACACGCCAGCGAAGCGCCAGGTGGTCGTCGCCGAGTTGTTCACCTCGGAAGGATGCTCCAGCTGTCCGCCCGCTGATGCGCTCCTCCAGCAACTCGCAACCGATTCCCCGGCTGACAGCGTCGAGGTCCTCGGCCTGGAGGAACACGTGGACTACTGGGATCGCCTCGGATGGCGCGATCCGTTTTCGTCAGCCGTCTTTACGAAGCGCCAGTCCGAGTACGAGGCGCGCGTATTCCGGATGGGTGAGGTCTACACGCCCCAGCTGATCGCGGGCGGTTCATTCCAGGCAGTTGGCAGTGACGCAGCGGCGGTTCGGCGCGCGGTTGCAGGTGCCGCGGCGCGCCCGTCAATGACCGTCGCCGTCTCGTCGGTGGTAACGGGGAAGCAGGCGCGCATCGAGGTCGCGGTCGACATACCGCCGCCGCTCGAGAATCGCACCCGCGCCGATATCGTCGTTGCGATTGCCGAAACCGGATTGGTGTCGCACGTCGGAGGCGGAGAGAATCGCGGACGCACGCTGCCGCACTCTGCAGTGGTTCGCTCGCTGGCGGCGATCGCACCGTTTGCGTCTGACGCCTCGCATGCCCACGCGCGCGCCGACCTTCCGCTCGGGTCAGGATGGCGTATTCCCGCGCTTCGTGCGATCGCGTTCGTGCAGGATCGCGCCACCCTGCAGATTTACGGTGCGGGGTCGACGCCGCTCATACAAGACGCCGGCAAATGACTCGGAGACGTCAGGGCGTCTCGCGGCCAACATAACCGCGCGAGAGATGGCTCAGCCTACCAGACGATCAACGTCTTGGTGGTCGTCGGCGATCCGCACGCCTCGAACCAGTCGATCCCTTCGCTGACCAGATCGAATTTCAACCGATAACGTCCCGGCTTTTCCGGCACGGTGACGCGCATTGGAATCGTGACGTCTGCATCCGGCTGCAGGTGATCGGGCAGCCACGCGCGCTCGAAATCGCGGTTGATGAGCGTGCCATCGCGCGCGCAGAGCTGCGCGCCGAGGCGTACGAGCCGCCGGCCGTAGCTCGCCTGCGCGCGGAACGGCCGCGTCGAATTATTGCGAACGTGCGCGGTGAGCGTGACGCACCGTCCGGCGCGCGCGACGATCGGGACCCCCGGAACCGCGCCGCTCACCTGGATTTCAGCTCGCGGCGTTGCCCCGGGAATCGCGTTGCCCAGATTGTTGTCGTCCCAGACTTCGTGCTTGATCGCGGCGAGCTCGGGTGTGCCCGGCAGGAAACGCCGCGAGAACATGTCCTCGGGGTGATCGGTGAGTTCCCAGCACAGACGATCGACGCCGATGTCATTCGCCAGATCGCGGGCACGCTGCATCTCCTCGTCGCTGTCGTTGTGCGTGAACAGGATGTAACGCCAGTTGATGAACGGGACGTCGCGGCCGGCGCGCCGCTTCTCGTGGACGGCCGCGCGCAGGTTCCGAATGGCTTTTTCGAAGTCGCCGCGCTTCCGGTACACCACGTAGCTTTCCGGCGTAGCGCCGTCGATGGAGAAGGTGACCTCATCGATGCCGGAATTCACCAGCCGGCGCGCCTGCTCTTCGGTGAAGGCGAGGCCATTGGTGCTCGTATAGAGATACACGTGCGGGAAGCGCGACTTGATGTACTCGCACATCTCGATCGCGCGCTTGTGCAGGAACGTCTCACCGTAGTTGAAGAAATCGATGCGTCCGAGCGATGGGGCGGCTTCGTCCACCGCGCGCCGGAACAGCTCGAAGTCGAGCATCCCCGCTTGCCGCGTGCGGGTGATGCCGGTCTCGGGCGCGCAACACGCCTGCGCGCAGGAAATGTTGCAGGCCGCGGTGCATTCGATATACAGCCGCGACGGCAGCGGGCCGACGTTAACATCCCGCTGCGGCGCCACGTCATCTTTCTTGAGCGGCAGCTTCAGCGGACAGTCGCCGCAGAACTTCGAGCCGCCGGCGTTCAGGTCGGCCCTCAGCGCTGTTGCGCGCTCGCCGCGCCACACCGCCGACACCGACTCCGCTCGGACGTCGCCGAGCACGCGCTTCGCGTACGGGTCAGCGCAGCCGCACACGATCCGGCCGTCGCAGAGCAGGACAAGCGTGCTCCACGGCCAGGAACAGCTGAAACGGGTCGCGAGGAAATTCAAAGACAAGGTTCTACAGGGTTCTCCAGTTTCACATATTATCCGCGCATCAACTCCTGTGAAACCTTCATTCTTCCCCGTCGTGCTGCTCGCGTCGGCTGTTCTCGTGCAGCAGCGCAGCTTCGATCCGGTTCGTCGCTCGCTCCCTCGGGAGTCGGTGCAACCGATCTACGCGACCGACACGGCGAATCCGTGGAATCAGGTCTTTTTCGATCTCTTCACGAGAACGGTCGAGGCGCGCCTGCTGCCGGATGCAGTGACTCCGTTTCAAATCCTCACACCGGGATCACAAGACACGCTCCGCAGCGCCCGCCGCGTGACGCGCATCGAAAGCGGCGACCGTGCGATCGATCCGCTGTACTCGTCGTGGATCTGGATGGGAAGCGGTTGGTACGACATGTCGTCGAGCGGTGCGTGGGGCGTGCTGGATGAGCCGCGGTATTCGCACCTGCTTGCCGCGCTGTCGCATGTCGAAGCCACCGCGGCGACGGCGGATCCGCTTCGCCGCGCGTTGATGCAGTCGGACCTGTGGGCCGCTTACGACACTGTCTATGCCGGCGACGGGGCCTTCAGCCCGAGGGCACACTCCACCGACCTCGTTCGGCGCGAGCGGTCCACGGCTCTGTTGCAACGGCTTCGCGCCGTGATTCGCGCGCTCGCGCTGCCCCGAATTCAAATCGCGGCGCTTCCCGACAACCTCGCCGATGCCGCCCGCCGGGGACTTGTTCCCAACCTTCTGGACCCGGGCGCCGGCTGGATCGAGATCCGTTGGTTTCCGCGGCGCATGCACGAAGACGCGGTGCAGGATCGCCGTGCCGCGCGGGTGTTTCTGAAGCCGAAGCCAGGGCAGGACGTTGCGATGCTGCTGCCTCGCCTGCGCGACGCCAACGGTTCCGATCTCGATGCGATCGAAGGAGCTGCGCTCGTGATGCAGGTGCTGCTCCTCGCCGATGACGGCACCGTGGTGCCCTCGCACCTCACCTACGACCTGCAGATGCGCCGGCCTGGCGGCGCGACCCGTCCTGGCAGCACGTTCGAGGAGTTCGAGCTGAGCCGCCGCATGTTGCTCGAGCAGAATCGCAGCGGCGGCCTCGTTTCCTTCACCGAGGAGAGTCCGGCGTACCTGGCGATCGCGGGCAACGATCTGTCCTTCGCGACCATGACGCGCGCCGGGGGTGAAGCGGTGGTTGCGTCGTTGCGTGACAGGTGCGCGGCGTGCCACGAACGGACCGGGCGGCGGCTGATCACGTTTGCCATGACGTTTGCCGGATCCGCCCCGCCGGTCGAGAGATTGGACCCATCCGAAGATCGCCAGGCGCGCGAGGTCGCCGACAGAAAGATGGCTCGTGACGACTTTCGGTCGATGGGCCTCCGCGTTCCGTCACGGCACGTCCGATGAGTGCCCGATGTGCGGATTCCGGATTCCATCGATACTGGCGCGCGGGGGCGCGCGACACTAGCGTGGCTCGCGTCTCGTACGCCAAGGGAAACGTCGGCGAAGCGATTCAAGCTCGCGAACAGCGCGGACGTCACAGACACATCCGCACGCGCGAGGGTTTCTCAGCTCCTTCTACGCGAAAGCAGGGCGGCCGATGAAGGCGCCGTTATGGCCGCGGCTTCGCCGTACCCGAACGACCAGGCGCTGATTTTCGCAGGCCTCGGCGACAAGGATCGGTTGTTCGACGCGCTCGAGCGCATGCGCATGCGCGGCCCGCCACGGGTGGGCCAATACTTGATGTTCCCGGAACTGATGCCCCTTCTCCGTGACGATCCGCGGGTGCTGGCTTTGCGGCAAAAGGTCGGCCTGCCGCCACCCGCACAGTAACGGCCGGTCACCACTCCAGCTCGTTCCGATACGCGTCCCTGAAAGCCATTCGCAATCCGCTGCCGTCTACCGCGGGCGAAGCACGAAAGGCCGGGTCGGCTGACGCGCAACACACGAATCTTCGACCTCGGCGCCGTCCAGAAAGTCGGTGGTCAGGATCGCAATGCAGTGGAGCATTGCCCCATCAAAGATGTGGCCTTCCTTGGGGATGAGCACAACTTGTGGTCGAGAAAACTGATCGGCCATCACGCGGGCCCAGCGTGGCGAGGTGACAGGGTCCCGTTCACCGACAATCACCAGTGCTCGAGTGTCGATTCGATTGGTCGATCGATAATCTGCGAGTACATCTGCCGGAGGCCAGCCCCGGCAGGCCGCCCCGTATTCGCTCCTCAGCGCCGTTGGCTTGTCGGGCTCGACGGACACGGAAGTCCGGTGAAGCTCCTCGCTGCACATGATGGACAGGTGAAGACCGATGCTCAATTGGTTCACGAACCGATCGCGCATCGCGAGGATCGAACGCTCGAGCGGCTCGCGGCGACCGGCAGCGGCTTCCGAAACGAGGAATGGGATGACGCGGGAAGTCGTCGAAGAATACAGCAGGAACTGCAGTCCCAGGACGTGAAATGAATCTGTGAGCTCGCTCCGCACCTTCTGGAGGTCGGATGCAAACGTCGGGAACGCGTTCGAGCACGGGCGGTCTGACGCGCAATCATCGACCAGAGCTTTCAGCGTCAGTTCTCCATCTTGTTCAAAGCTGTCCAAGAGCGGCATCGTCGGTGGAGCAGGTCCGACAAGGACGACGGACCGGACTCTCGTTGGATAACGCTTTGCGTAAAAGTACGCAGCACGAGTTCCATACGATCCTCCGTAGAGGCTGATCTGCTCGTACCCGAGCGCAGATCGAGCTGCCTCCAAATCCTGAACGAAATTAACGGTGCCGTACAGGCGAAGATCTGCCCTGCCAGCCAAGCGCGCCAGGCATCCGTCGGCGTCTTTGGGTACAAGGAAGCTGCGGTCGGCGACCACGCAGTCCAGTCGATTGGAATCTCCCGTGCCCCGTTGATCGAGCAATACGAGATCGCGATCTGCCCGCACTGTTCCGAACATCTCGATGGTGTCTTCGGCGTCGGCCGTAGCGGCTTCCCCTGGTCCTCCCTTGAGTACGAAGAGCGGTTCTCGCGCTCGTCGCGCGTCCGTCCGCGGAATCACGACGACATGCAATGACAGCTGCCGCCCATCCCGTGCCACTGGATCTTCCGGCACCCGTAAAGTGCCGCACTGAGCGCGTATGCCCGCTTGCCCGCACGGCCGCAAAGTGAGCTGCGCCCTGGCGGTAGCGCCGGCCATCAAGATGAACGCAACGGCGAACAATGTCGCGCGACGATACCGTGATTCCAGATTCATCGAATCAGGAATTGCCGATGACGGATTCCCGATCAGGGATTAGGGATTCACGCTTTTTTCCTGAGCTTTTTCATGTACGACCCGAGGCGCTCGTTCTCGTAGGAGACGGTATTGAGGAACAGACTCTCCGAGAGGTACTGCTTCCGCTCGTCGTCGTTCATCTGATCGATCAGGTGCTGGATCTCGCGGACCACGTCCTCGAAGGTGCGCTCGAGCGCGCGCTTTACCGTGACTTCGATGTAGAGCGACTCGATGATCGACAGCAGATCGCCGTCGAGGGCCACGGGCGTGCCGTTGGTCATCTTGATGGTGCGCATCGCTACGCTCCGAAGCTTTTGACGGCGCTCGGCTCGTCGGGGTGCACCTCGATGAAGTTCTGGGCCCCCGTCATCGTGAGCATGGTTTCCACGCGCTTCTGCACGCCCGCGAGCTTCAGCGCCCCGCCGGCCGCGTTCGCCTGCCGGTACAGATCCATCAGACAGCCGATGGTCGCGCTGTCGACGTACCCGACCGACGAGAGGTCGACGACGACCTTGCGCGTGCCCGATGCGATCAGCTGCGTCACGGCGTTCGAAAACTCCGACAGCAGCGGATACATGAGGCGCGACTCGCCGATGCGGATGACGGCGACGCCGTTCGAGGTTTCGGTCGTAAGGTTCATTTCCTGCTCCGTCTGCGGCCGAGCGACGGCTGCTTGTCCTGCAGCCGTTTGAGCTGGCGCGCCAATTCCAGCCGTCCGCGATTGATGCGGGATTTCACGGTGCCTTCCGGCAACCCCAGGTTGTCGGCGATCTCCTGATACGAGAGCTCCTGCAGATCGCGCAGCACGACCGCAGTGCGCAGCGTCTCGGGAAGCGCCTCGAGCGCCTGCTTCAATTGTGCGCGCAAGTCCTGGTGCTCTGCCAGCGCGTACGGCGTCCGGTCGCGCGACGGCGGCTGCAGGTCCGACGCGTCGACTTCCCGCGCGATCGTCTGCCGCTCCTTGCGGACGCTGCGGTAGTGATCGATGCACAGGTTGCGGCTGATGCTGACGATCCACGTCTGAAAGTTCGCGCGCCGGTCGAACGTTTTCAGCGCTTTGAAGATCTTCAGGAAGATGTCCTGGGTCAGATCCTCCGCTTCATCGTGCTTGCCGACGAACTTGTACGCGACGTTGAATACCTTCCGCCAGTTCTGCCGGACGATCGTCTCCCACGCCTCCTGATCGCCGCTGAGGCATTGCTCGATCAGAGTGTCAGGCGTCACCGGCTGTGCGGCGGGGTAATCAACGTTCATGCGTGCGGTACGCAAATCATATCATCGGAAGTTTTGAGATTCAGAATGCTCACACCGGTTCAAAGCCGCGTCAGGCGGGTCCTGTTGCCACCCCACGCGGTGCTCGGCCAAAACGCCATGATCACGGAAGTGTCCTCCACGCTGCGTGCGGCGGGCCCGTCGGTCGCCATCCCGTATCGGCTTTGAAAGCGATTCAAGTAGAATCGATTGTTCCGTGACAGGATTTCATCGAGTTCAGAGCGCGCTGGCGTGCGAGGGCGTCCGCGTCGCCGACATCGCCGCGGCCGAGGGCACGCCGCTCTACGTGTACAGCTCCGCGACGATTGCGGTGCGCTACCGCGCGATAGACGACGCGTTCCGGTCCTATCCGCACGCGCTGCATTATGCGCTGAAGGCGAACTCGACGCTGGCGATCGCGCGGCTGCTGCGCGGCCTCGGCGCGGGCGCCGATGCGAATTCCGGCGGCGAAATCGACGTCGCGCTGCGCGCCGGGTTCATTCCCGACCAGATCGTGTTCACTGGCGTCGGCAAGACGCCGGCGGAGCTGGCGCAGGCCATCGATCTGGGCGTCAAGACCATCAATGCGGAATCCGAGGGGGAGCTCGAACGCATCGACATGCTCGCGCGCGAGCGCGGGACGCGTGCGCGCGTCGCCCTGCGCGTCAATCCCGACATCGACGCGCGCAGCCACCCGCACATCTCCACGGGGCTGAAGACGAACAAGTTCGGCATTGCGCTCGACGCGGTCAACGAGCTCGCGCATCGGTTCTCCAACGCCGAAGGCATCGAGATTGTCGGGCTCCACATTCACGTCGGATCGCAGATCACGAACCTCGATCCCCTTCGCAGCGCCGCGCAGGCGATCGTCGACCTGGCGCGCACGCTCCGCGGCGACGGCATTGCGATCGACCACCTCGATCTCGGAGGAGGGCTCGGCGTCTCATACGATGGCAGCGCCGTTCCGAGTGCCGAGGACTATGCTGCGGCGCTACTGCCCATTGTCAAGGAATCCGGCCTGGCGATCGTTCTCGAGCCTGGCCGCAACATCGTCGCCCCGGCTGGCGCGCTCGTGACGCGTGTCGTGGACGTGAAGAACAGGCCTGATGGCAAGGTGTTCGTGATTGTCGATGCCGGCATGACCGAGCTGATCCGTCCGATGCTCTACAACGCCTTCCATCGCATCGAGCCCGTGGACGCCATCGACGGGCCCGAAATCACGGCCGACATCGTCGGCCCGCTGTGCGAGACGAGCGATACGCTTGGCAAGGAGCGCCGGCTCGCGCGGCCCAAACCGGGCGATCTGTTCGCGGTACTCGACGCCGGCGCGTACGGCGCGGTGATGGCGTCGAACTACAATCGCCGCACGATGCCCGCCGAAGTTCTTGTCGATCGAAACAAGTGGAGTGTGATTCGGCGGCGGCAGACGATAGAAGACCTGCTCGCGCTCGAAACGTGAGCGCGCATTACAGCTACAAGCGACAATCTTTTCAAACCCGTGTCAGGCGCGGGTCCTGGCCGTTGACGGTTCGACGCTGCTCACCGTCAACCCTGAGCTTTGTCGAAGGGCCGAACAGCCCCACGTCGTGCTCGCTCCGCTCGCCACGCCGCGGGGCGGCCCCGTTCGGCGTCACCCGCGTATCGGGTTTGAAAGTGAGAAAGGACTCCCGAAACGGATGCGCGGTTTCCTGATCGCACTCGAAGGTTTGGACCAAAGCGGCAAGCAGACACAGGCCGAACGTGTGCGCGATCATGTGACCGCGCTCGGACGGGAGTGTCGGCTGCTGTCGTTTCCGGATTACAGCACGCCGATCGGCATCGAGATCTCCAAGGCCCTGCACGGCGAGCGCGACTACGCGCCCGACGTCATGCAGCTGATGTACGTCGCGAACCGCTACGAGAAACGCGACGAAATGAAGCGGTGGCTCGAGGCGGGAACGATCATCGTGTGCGATCGGTACCTCGCGTCGAGCATCGCGTACGGGGAGGCGCAGGGACTCGACGGCGCCTGGCTGCGCGACATCCAGAAATATCTGCCGCAGCCGGACCTCACGATTCTGCTCGACATCGCACCCGAGACCGCGGTCACGCGGAAGACCACGAATCGGGATCGCTACGAGCGCGATCTCGCGCTGCTGTCGCGCGTACGCGAGAGCTACCGGCGGCAAGCAGCCCAAGATGGTTGGCTGCGTCTCGACGGCGAGCGGCCGCGCGATGCGGTGTCGGATGACGTGTTGCAGGTCATGCACAGCCGTCTCAAGTGAGTAGACGTTTACTGTTCGCCGAACTATTTGGCGTGTGGCAGACCGATACGATGCACCACTCCGCGGTTACGCGCGGTCGACGAGTTCAGATCGGCCGGAGTCTGACTGATTGGCGACAGACGCGTGAGCAGTGGGATGTCGTCGTCGGCGAAGCGGAGCAGGCTTCGTACCTCGAGCGCAACACGCTCGGAATCAGCATCGCGGCCGGCATCCCGATACATTTCCGCCAGCAGCACACGGCACCGCAGCCAGCCGTAAACCTGCCAGCCTTCGTGCGTCACAGCTTCGGCGCGAGTCTTGCCCGCATGTTCCAGTTCTCGAATTGCACCCTCGGAGTCGCCGAGTTCACGCCGCGCCAGAGCGACGTGCTCCACCACGGCATACCTCGGCCCCATCGGATCCGGCTTGAGTCGTTCGAGTAGTGCGAGACCTTCCGCGTAGCGACCCTCTTCCACACGTAATTGCCCTACCC
>JBKPTT010000177.1:0-4020 GCA_046735635.1 Acidobacteriota bacterium
GAGCACCACGAGCCCGGTGAGCGGCGTCGTCATCCAGCGTTTGATGTTGCTGGCGAGCGCCTTCTCGTCCAGCACGTCGTCGCTCGTGAATGGAGTGGCGATGGGGGTGAACACGCCGGGGAATCTCTTCATGGCGTCAATTGTACAGGGGTGCTTTTGACGTCCCTAAATCGCCGGCCACCGGCATCTGCCTTTGAAGAAACTTCACGGCTGTCTGGAATCTCGACACTGGCGTCTCGTCGAAGGCCGAAGATCACGGCCTATCGCTGAGGCACGGCCGTTGCTCTCTGCCGCCGCCGTTAGTTCGTTTCTTCTCGCCGCTTTTCGAACGCCGCGCACGATCCGCTCGAGAAAACTGGGGAAACTCGCACGATGTCCTTACGTCTGCACCGCGCTCGCGCCCTCGTCCCGTTCGTCGCCGTCTGTCTTGCGTGTGTATCAACAGGCTGCGGTTCGACGGTCGCCTCGTCTACGGCGCCGTCACTGGCCAAATGCGGCGTGACCCTCACGGCCCCGGCGGCGTCGATCGACCCGGCGGGCGCCCCGGCCACCATCGCGGTCAACACGCAACCGGAGTGTACCTGGAGCGCGACTTCTGAGGCGAGCTGGATTACCGGCCTGACTCCGGCATCCGGACAAGGCACGGGCGAGATCAAAATCGACGTCGCCGCGAACCCTGCTATTAGCTCCAGGCAGGGCGATGTAGTCGTCAACGGCGTAAGGGCCCAGATACGGCAGGAGGCGGCGACGTGCCGGTTTGACGTTTCGTCGAGTAGTCAAACCTTCGATGAGACCGGAGGTACCGCCAGGATAAGCGTCACGACCCTCGCCGGCTGTGCGTGGACCGCCCGCGCCGATGCGCCGTGGGTCACGGTGACCTCTGGATCCGCGGGAACCGGACCTGGCGCGGTCACAATCACGGTTGCGGCCAATACCGGTGACGCGCGCAGCGCGTCGCTCGCCATCGCAGATCGCACGGTCCGCATTTCCCAGGATGCGAAGCCGGTACTAGTGCCTCCGATTACCTCGTGTGCGTTTGACGTCACACCGACCTCAGCGTCGATCGGCGCAGCAGGCGGCGGAGGCACGACGATCGCGGTCGATACAACTGCAGGCTGTGAGTGGACTGCCGCCAGCAATGCGGGATGGCTGACGATCACCTCCGATACGCATAGCTTCGGGCCAGGATCCGTGATGTTCAGCGCGGCGTCTAACATTGGCTCGGCACGAAGTGGGACGCTGTCCATCGCCGGTCAAAGCGTGACGGTCAGTCAGGCTG
The DNA here is from genome assembly GCA_046735635.1 of Acidobacteriota bacterium. Lineage (GTDB taxonomy): Bacteria > Acidobacteriota > Vicinamibacteria > Vicinamibacterales > 2-12-FULL-66-21 > JALZOC01. Next base: position 1,280 of record JBKPTT010000177.1, read on the forward strand.
CTGCGTCCTCTTCGTCGTGTTCCTACACCGTGAACCCGACGACGCTGTCACTGCCGTCATCGGGGAGCACGAGCAGCTCGTTCACTGTCACCTCGTCGTCCGGCTGTGCGTGGACCGCGGCTGAGAACGTGACCTGGATGACGATCACGTCGGGAACAAGCGGCAGCGGCAATGGGACGGTCAAGATCAGCGTCGACGCCAACACCACCGCGTCGGTGCGCACGGGCACACTGACGATTGCCGGTCACCAGATCACCGTCACCGAGGCGGGCCTATCGTGCTCCTACACGGTATCGCCGGCGTCGGTCAGCATCGGAGCGACCGGCGGCGCGGGCACACCCATCGGCGTCACCGCCGCCGCGGGATGCTCGTGGACCGCTGCAAGCAGCGTGAGCTGGATCACGTTGGTGACAGGTCAGACGGGCACTGGAAACGGAACCGTCACCTACACCGTGTCGGCGAATACGGGCCCCGCTCGCAGCGGAACGCTCACGGTGGCAGGAAAGACGGTGACGATCTCGCAGAATTCGGGATGCACGTACACCATTAACCCAACCAGCCAGGCGTTTCCGACCGATGGCGGCACGGGCGGGCCGGTAACGGTCACCACGCAATCGGGCTGTACGTGGACGGCGAGCAGCAGCGCGAGCTGGATCACGATCGCGAGCGGTGCAAGCGGTACCGGCAACGGCACGGTGACGTTCACCGTTGCGGCGAACACCGGCGGCGCGCGGACAGGCACGCTGACGATCGCTGGATCGACGTTCACGGTGACGCAGGCGAAAAAATAGGGGAGCGATGAGCCGCACACATCTCCACCTCGCGACAATCGTTCTCGGAGCCGCTGTGCTCGTCCCGGCACCCGCGTCCGCGCAGGCCACGATCACCGATGCATTGTCGTTTCTGCTGACCAACCGTTCGATTCCGACGGGCGATCCGACGGGCGACGTCGAGGCGGCGGCCGCGGCGCGCGATACGATGAGCACGCTTCTGAAAGTCGAGCTCGCCACGCTGCCGGTGAATGCTTCGGCCAGCGGCTTTACCTACCGCATGGATCCCGCTCTGGGCGGCGTGCCGGTACGCTCCACCGCGACCTTCGGCGCGTTCGTCACGGAGCGCGCGCTCACGCTGGGGGGACGGCACCTCTCGTTCGCGGCGACATTTCAGACCGTGAGTTTCGACAGCATCGACGGCCGGCGTTTGCGCGATGGCTCTCTGCGGGCGACAGCCAGCCGCCTGTCCGCCGACGCGGATCCGTTCGACGCGGAAACGATCGCCATGCGGATTCACGCCGACACGATGACGCTCTCGGCGAATTTCGGAATTACTGATCGCCTCGACCTCGGCGGCGCCCTGCCGATCGAGCGCCTGACGCTGTCGGGCGAGCGTGTGGATACGTATCGCGGCACGCAGTTGACGCAGGCGACGGTGGATGCCAGCGCCTCTGGCGCAGGCGACGCGCTGGTACGCGGCAAGTTTCACGTCTGGCAGCGGGGCACGACGGGCATCAGCGCCGGCGCCGACGCGCGGCTGCCGACGGGGAGCGCGGAAAATCTGCTCGGCACCGACCGGACGACGATCAAACCTCGACTGATCGTCTCGACGGAGAATAGCCATGTCGCCCTCGACAGCAACGTCGGCTACGGCATCGGCGGCATATCGGACGAGCTGGACTACGCGGCCGCGCTGACGACCGTCGGCTCGAGCGCGTTCACGATTGTCGGCGAGTTCTCGGGGCGGCGGTTGACGTCGGCTGGACGGTTGGTCGATGTGACGGCGCCGAATCCCCGCCAGCCGGGCGTGCAGACGACGCGGCTCAGCGCGGTGACGTCGGCGACGAATCGCGCCATCGCGACCGCCGGAGTAAAGTGGAACGTCAGGGCCACCTGGCTTGTCACCGCCAACGTGTCGCGGTCGCTGGGAACGGCAGGCCTGACGGCGAAGTGGATGTCAATGGTCGGCGCGGAGTACGCCTTCGGAGAGTAAGAGATGCAGGACACCGACCTCGACACATTTCCCGGAGAGGACGAGACGACCACCAGTAAGAGGATCGTCATCACCGACGATCAGCTCAGATCGTCGTGGGAAACATTTCCGACCGAACAAACCGGGCAAGTCGAGTCGAAGCCGACCGAACCGACCGACGACCCGTTGGCGAACATGACGCTCATGCCGCCGCCGGCGCCGGACCAGCCAATTGCGCAACCGGTCGTCAAACGCCGCAGCTCGTTCGCACCTGCCGTGCTCATCGCGGTCCTCGCGCTCGGACTGTTGGCGGGACCAGAGATCAAGCGACGACTCGCTGCGCCGATGCCGGTGCAGCCCAACGCTCCTATTCAGTTACCGGCATCCGCAGCGACGGCCGCGGCCAGTGAAGCACCGAACACAGACGCCACTGTTCCGGCGGCCGCTGATATCGAACCTGCCGATGATGCGAATGCCGCCTCACAGCCTGCACCGGACGTTGCGACGACCCGCGAGCCTGCGCCTGTGAACCCTCTGCCGCCAGCGTCGGTACCGCGAGCGATCGCTGCGGCGAGAAGGACCGTCGCGGCACCACCGCGAATCGCGCAACCCTCGAGTGCACCAGCGACGCCCGCAGCGGTTACGGCGCCATCGACCGCCGCAGCTATAACGCCGTCGACAGCAGCAGCTACAACGCTACCCGCGGAGCCGGCGGCAACTGCGGCGCCCGCGGTACCGGCTGCGCCAGCGATTGCCACACCCCCAGCCGCGCCATC
>JBKPTT010000178.1:0-7945 GCA_046735635.1 Acidobacteriota bacterium
CCGGGACCAACTGGCTCGCACGTTGAGAAGCGACGTCGGGGACATGGTCCAGACGTGGTCGACGTTCACCGCATCGTTGATCCGGTAAAGAAAGTTACCGGTAGGCTTGATCCCGTTCACGTCGCCGGTCCAGTTCCCGCGATGCTCGACGCGGTTGTTGCGTGAGTAGCGGACGAAGAGCCGCTGGTGGTCGGTTACCACGTGGTCAACGCGGTAATTCATCGAGTAAAAATCGTCGCCGCGAGGATTTCCCGTGATGAAGTTGTTCAGCCCGGTCGCGGTACCCGTCTGGTTTGGTAGGGGGTAATACTTCAGAATCTCTTTGGCGATTGGACTGATGCGCTCCGTCGGAATGATGTTACCCAGGAACGGCTGTCGCTCCACACGGCCGTCGGCGCGGCGGACCGCGGTCAGCGGATCGTAAATGACGATGTTTTGCGAGAGGAGCGCCGAGAAGTCGCCGTTGCGCTCGGCTGCGGTGGGCACAGTGAACTGACCGGGCTCCGGGAACGTGTCGTACAGCCACTCGAACGCACTGAAGAAGAACGTGCGATTGCGGCCGTTGTACAGCTTGCCAAGCCATACAGGTCCACCGGCGGTGAACCCGTACCGCTTGTAATCGAGCGGATCTTTCGGACGCCCTGCTTGTTTCAGGAAGAAGTCATTCGCCGATAACTTCTCGTCGCGATAGTGGTAGTACCCTTCGCCCTTCAGCTTGTTCGTGCCACTCTTCAGCGTCACGTTCACGGTCGCGCCGGCCGTGTGACCCTGTTGTGCGTCAAACGTGGCGGTCTCAACCTTGAACTCCTGCACGGCGCCCGCTGGTGGAACGAACGCGACCCGCCGGCCGTTCGCCATGTTGGGCGACCCGTCCAGTGTGAATTCGTTACGGCCGGGACCGCCGTCGGCCGTGAAATCAGAGGTACCGCCATTGTCGAACGGCCGCGAGAACTTCAGATCGCCGTGGTACGCGACGCCTGCTGCGAGCCGGGCGAGCACGAACGGATTTCCGTCGGACAGGGGCATCAGCGCTATGCGCTTCTCATCGATCACCTGGCCGGCAGACGCGGTCCGCGTCTCGAGGAGCGGCGTTTCCGCCGAAACGGTGATCGTCTCCTCGACCCGGCCGACGTCCATCTTGAACTCGAGCTCGAGTCGGTCGCCGAGACGCACGTCGATGTTGTCGCGAACTGCTTTCTTGAATCCCTGCAGCTCGGCGACCACAGTGTAGGTCCCGGGCGCGAGGTACATCAGCGAGTAGCCGCCGGTCTCGTTCGTCACTGTGCTGGTGACGACCTTCGTCTCCTTGTTTGTCACGGTTACCGTCGCGCCGGGCAACAGGCCGCCCGATTGGTCGGTTACCTTGCCGGTGATCGCGCCGCGGAAATCCTGGGCGCTTGCTGCCGCAGCCATTGCGGCGAGGAGCACGATGCTCAGGCAGACACGCTTCATTCCCTCTCCCCTTTCGTCCCCCCAACAATTGACCTCGGCGGCCGGCGCGGCCATCGCACGCCGCGGATACTTTAACGCTAAAGTAAACGAAAAGTCACCCGCACCGCCTTTACTCGCCACCCTGAAGTATGAAATAGTCCGACGACAGGGCAGGGGGATGATAACGCGCACCGTGCTCGCCGTCGACCTAAAGGACGAGCCCGGCCTCGTCGAGCGATACCTGGCACACCATCGCGACGTCTGGCCCGAAGTCCGCACCAGCCTCCGCCGTGCGGGTATCCTCAACATGGACATCTACCTGCTCGGCCGTCGTCTGATCATGGTCGTCGACACCGACGGACAGGACTACCGCCGCTGCTTCGCGAGGCACGCCACCTCCCATCCCCGCGTCGTCGAATGGGAGGCGCTGATGCGATCCCTCCAGCAGCCGGCCCCCGGTGCACCTGCGGGCGAATGGTGGGCCGAGATGCGGCCGGTATTTTCTCTGACCGCCGACGACACTGCTGAATGCTCAATCCTGAATGCTGAAGAACCCTGAACCATCGGCAATCAGCAATCACAAATCAGCATGGGCGATCGACAGCCACATGCATTTCTGGCGCTACAGCAGCCAGGAGTACGGCTGGATCGACGCGACGATGCGCTCGCTGCAGCGCGACTTCCTGCCTCCCGATGCGGCGCCCGTCATGCGTGACGCGGGAATGGACGCCTGTGTGGCGGTGCAGGCGCGGCAGACGATCGAAGAAACCCGCTTTCTCCTCGGACTCGCGGCGCAGCATCAGTTCATCGCAGGTGTGGTCGGTTGGGTGGACTTGCGCGCCGAGGATCTGGACGACCAACTCGCCGAGCTGTCCTCGCATCGCAAGCTCGTCGGCGTACGACACATCGTCCAGGCGGAGGCAGACGACTTTCTATCGCGCGACGACTTCAGACGCGGCGTCGCGAAACTGGAACGATACGATCTCGCGTACGACATCCTGGTGTACGCGCGACAGCTGCCCGCCGCGATAGACTTTGCCGCTGCCCTGCCCGCCGCCCGCGTCGTGCTCGACCATCTTGGAAAGCCGGATATCCGCGCGGGCGCGTTCGACGCATGGCGTCGAGATCTGGACCGCCTGGCGCGGCTTCCGCACGTTCGCGCCAAGCTGTCGGGCCTCGTGACCGAAGCACACTGGGCATCGTGGACCGACGAGGAGCTCGCGCGCTACATCGACGCGGCCCTCGACAGCTTCGGCGCAGACCGGTTGATGATTGGGTCGGACTGGCCGGTGTGCACCGTGGCGGCGACTTACCGGCAAGTTATCGATCTCGTGCGGTCGGCGATTGGGGGCCGCAGGGCTGTGGAGCAGGCAGCCATCATGGGCGGCACCGCTCGAACGTTCTGGAATCTTTCTCTCGTGCCTCACATGGAGCGCAGCGTATGAAGCGATTTTTCCCGGTGTGGGCCCTGGCAGTCGCGGCCGCGTGCAGCGGCGGGTTTGGCGCGGTCAGCGCGTGCGGCCATTCGTCCGGTTCGCCGGCGCCGTCGCAAATCACCGTCGCGATGATCCCCAAAGGGACGACGCACCAGTTCTGGCGCAGCATTCACGCTGGAGGCGAGCGTGCCGCGAAGGAGCTGGGCATCGAGTTGATCTGGCGCGGGCCGCTGCGCGAAGACGATCGCGAGTCGCAGGTGTCGGAGGTCGAGGGGTTCATCAGCCGCGGCGTGTCTGGCATCGCACTGGCGCCCCTCGACGAAGCGGCGCTCGTCGGGCCGGTCACCGATGCGACCACTCAGAAGATCCCGGTCGTGATCTTCGATTCGGGACTCAAAGGCGACAACTACGTCAGCTTCGTCGCGACCGACAACAACAAAGGCGGAGAGCTCGGAGGCCAGCGGCTCATCGAGGCCATGGGAGGGAAGGGAAACGTGGTCCTGCTCCGCTACGCGGAAGGCCACGACAGCACGACGCGCCGTGAGGAAGGATTTCTCGCGGCGATGAAGGCCAATCCCAATATCAAGATCGTGAGCTCGAATCAGTACGTCGGCACCGACGTGGAAGAGGCGTACAAGCGCACCGAGTCGATTCTGAGCAGCTACAAGAAACCGGACGGCAGCCTCGGAGTCGACGGAATCTTCTGCGCCAACGAATCCTCCTGCTTTGCCGCCATGCGCGTGCTGAAGGACAACGGGTGGGCCGGCAAGGTGCACTTCGTGGGGTTCGACGTGTCCGACAATCTGATGAAAGGTCTGGCGGACGGTACGATCGACGGGCTCGTCCTGCAGGATCCCGTGAGAATGGGGTATCTCGCAATCAAGACGCTCGTCGCGCACATCAAGGGGCAGCCGGTCGAGCGGCGCATCGACACCGGGGTGCACGTGGCCACGCCGCAGAACATGAAGCAGCCCGATATCGACGCGCTGCTGCATCCGGAACTCGCGAAATGATGAACGCGCCGGCCGCGGCTCCACCGCGGTTCGCGATGCGCGGGATTCGCAAGGCATTTGGAGCGACCGTCGCACTCGACGGCGTGGATCTGTCGGTCGAGGCGGGGGAAATCTGTGGCCTGATCGGCCAGAACGGCGCGGGCAAGAGCACGCTGATGAGCATTCTCGCGGGGGCGCAGGCGCCCGACGCGGGCGAAATGTCCATCGACGGCGCGCCGTTCGTTCCGGCGAGTCCGATCGACGCGCGGCGAGCGGGCGTCGCGATGATTTATCAGGAGCTCTCGCTGGCGCCGCATCTATCGGTGATGGAGAACATCATGATGGGCGCCGAGCCGACGCGGTTTGGCCTCATCGATTGGCCGCGTATGCGCGACCTCGCGTCGCGCGCGCTGTCCCAGCTTGGACACCACGACATCGCCCCCGACGCTCCCGTGGGATCGCTGTCGGTCGCCGCGCAGCAACTCGTCGAGATTGCACGGGCGGTGGCGCTCGGCAGCCGCGTGCTCGTGCTCGACGAGCCCACGAGCAGCCTCGGGCGCGCCGATGTCGAACGCCTGTTCGCGCTGCTTCGCAAGCTGCAAGCCGAAGGGCACGCGATCGTCTACATCTCGCACTTCATCGAAGAGGTGAAGGAGGTCGCCGATCGGTTCATCGTGCTGCGAGATGGACGCAACGCCGGTGGAGGGCCGACGCGCGACGCGACGCACGACGACATCGTCGCGCTGATGGTGGGCCGTACGGTCGGCGACCTGTTCCCTCGCACCCCGCGCCACCGGGGCCAAGCGATTCTCGAAGTCAGCGCGCTCGAGCCCGGGTCCGCGTCGTTTACGCTGCATCGGGGCGAAATCCTGGGGATCGCCGGCGTTCTTGGTTCCGGCCGTACTCGCCTGTTGAGGACAATCTTCGGTCTGGAGCCCGTGCGGAGCGGCCGCATTCGGGTCGGGATCTACTCCCGTGGAAGCGGTCCCCACGATCGCTGGCGCCAGGGTCTTGGGATATTGAGCGAGGATCGCAAGGAGGAAGGGCTGGCGACGACGCTCGACATCGCGGACAACGTGACGATGACGCGGCTGACGCCCTATGGCGTCGGCGGGCTGCTGTCCCCTTCGCGCCAGCGTGCCGCGGCGGCTCGATGGATTTCCGAGCTGCAGATCAAATGCGCCGGCCCCGACCAGAAGGCCGGCGAGCTGTCGGGCGGCAATCAGCAAAAAGTGGCGATCGCGCGGCTCCTGCACCACGACGTCGACGTGTTGATCCTCGACGAACCGACGCGCGGCATCGATGTGGGCAGCAAGGCGCAGATTTATCACTTGATCGATGCGCTGGTGGCGGATGCCCCTGGACGCGAGCCTCGGGCGGTCCTCATGGTGAGCAGCTACCTGCCGGAGCTGCTCGGCATGTGCGATCGCATTGCCGTCATGAAGCGCGGCAAACTCGGTGACCCGGTGCCCGCCGGCACGTTAACCGAGCACGACCTCATGATGGCCGCCACCGTCGGAGCGTCTGGCACATGACGGCGCGCACGATTCTCGATCGCGCGGGCACGCTGCTCGGGCTGCTGTTTGTCGCCCTCATCTTCGGCGCGCTGGTCGGCCCTCATTTCTTCGCCCCCACGAATCTCGAGCTCATGGCGCGGCAGACGGCGATCGTCAGCATTGCGGCGGTAGGTATGACAATCGTGATCGTGTCGGGCGGCATCGATCTGTCGGTCGGATCGATGATCTCCCTGACCACGGTTGTGATCGCTCAGATGCTGCGCATGGATTCGAGCCCGCTCATGGCAGCCCTAGGAGGAATTGCGGCCGCGGCCCTCTGCGGCCTCGTCAACGGCGTGCTGATTACTCAGCTCCGCGTCGTTCCGTTCATCGTCACGCTCGGAACGATGCTGATCATCCGTGGCGCCGCGAAAGGTTTCGGCGAAGAGCGCCGGATCGAGGCGCCGGCGAGCTGGCTCAACGATCTGCTGCGGGTCACGCGCGGCGAGATGCTGCTGCCCTCCGGCATATGGGCCGTCATCGCCCTCTCGCTGATCGTCGGCGGCCTGCTTCGCTACACGCGGTTCGGGCGCCATACGTTTGCGATCGGCTCCAACGAACGGATGGCGCGGCTGTGCGGCGTCGCGATTTCACGGACGAAGATCGTCATCTACACGCTGTCGGCCGCGCTCACTGGATTTGCCGGGCTGCTCATGTTCTCGAAGCTGTCGGTCGGGGATCCGACCGTGGCGATCGGCCTCGAGCTCGACGTGATTGCGGCAGTCATCATCGGCGGCGGCAGCCTGCTGGGCGGACGCGGAACCGTGGCCGGCACGCTCATCGGCGCGGCGATCATGACCGTCATTCAGATCGGCTGCTCGCAGAAGGGGCTCGCCAACTGGGTGCAACAGATCGTGACGGGCTGCATCATCGTCGCCGCGGTGGCGCTCGACCGCATGCGATCCGCACGGACAGGATCCTGATGAAGATTCGCGACATCGAAGTGTTCGATTTGCGGTTTCCGACGTCCCGCACGGCCGACGGTACCGACGCGATGCATCCCGACCCCGACTACTCGGCCGCGTACGTCATCCTCAAAACGGACGCCGATCTCGAAGGCCACGGCTTCACGTTCACCATCGGGCGCGGCAATGAGGTGTGCGTTGCGGCCATTCGCGCGTTTTGTCCGTTCGTCCTCGGCCGATCTCTCGACGACGTCGTCGGCAACCACGCCGCGTTCTGGCGCGAGCTGGCATCGGAGAGCCAACTGCGGTGGCTCGGCCCCGAGAAAGGCGTCATTCACCTCGCCATGGCGGCGATCGTCAACGCTGTCTGGGACCTCTACGCAAAGCGCGAGAAAAAGCCCCTGTGGAAGCTGCTCGCGGACATGACCCCGCAGCAGATCGTCTCGACCATTGATTTCCGGTACATCACCGACGCGCTGACGCCTGGAGAGGCGATCGAGATCCTGGAGCGGCAGGAGCGAAGCAAGCGCGACCGGGAACGGCAACTGCTTCGCGACGGCTACCCCGCGTACACGACGTCAGCGGGCTGGATGGGGTACTCGGACCAGAAGATCCGGCGTTTGTGCCAGGAAGCGCTTGCGGAAGGCTGGACGCATTTCAAGGTCAAGGTGGGCGCCTCACCGGCCGACGACGAAGCGAGGCTCGCACTGGTGCGGAAAGAGATTGGACCTGGCAATCGCCTGATGATCGACGCGAACCAGCGCTGGGACGTCAACGAAGCGATCGACCGCGTGCACGCGCTGTCGCACTTCAATGTGTGGTGGATCGAGGAACCGACGAGCCCCGACGACGTGCTGGGGCACGCGACGATCAGAAATGCGGTGCGGCCCGTCGGAGTGGCGACCGGCGAGCACGTGCACAACCGGATCATCTTCAAGCAGCTGATGCAGGCCGAAGCGATCGACTTCTGTCAGATCGACAGTTGCCGCCTCGGCGGTGTCAACGAGAATCTTGCCGTCATTCTTCTTGCCGCGAAGTTCGGCGTGCCGGTCTGCCCCCACGCGGGCGGTGTCGGCTTGTGTGAGCTCGTGCAGCACCTCTCGATGTTCGATTTCATCGGCGTCTCTGGACGCATCGACGATCGCGTCACCGAGTTCGTGGATCACTTGCACGAGCACTTCGTACATCCCACCATCATTCGCCGCGCCCGCTACGTCGCTCCTGACGCCCCTGGGTACAGCGCCGAGATCAAACCCGAGTCGCGCCGTGCTCATCACTATCCAAACGGGTCGATCTGGAAAGAAATTTCTTCAGACGAATCTCGGTGAACAGATCGCCCGCTCAAGAATCGGCGACAGGGATCTCTGACGTCTTCCAGTCGTTCCGGAAGGAATCGCCGTGCACGACCTGACGCCACCCGCGAATGGCACGCGGAACTGCTGCGTGCGATCGAGGCAGCAGGCGCCGGCGATTCTGCAGGCGGGCCGATCGGTTCGCTCCGTGTGGGACGTGTTGTACCGCCCGTACCGGCGCTGGATGAGTATTGGACTAGGGTCGTGGCTGCCGTGAGGACGGGATTTTCACTTGTAGGGCGGGGTATTAAGACCCCGCCCTACCCCGTGAAC
>JBKPTT010000179.1:0-11266 GCA_046735635.1 Acidobacteriota bacterium
GCGCTGCGCCGGGCAATGACACGCGAGGCCAGCGCGGGTCGCGACAGGCCAGGGGAGGGCGCGCTTTTCCACGCGATGTCCGCGGGAGCGCGAACGAGAGGCGCGGCGCAGTCGGCGCCAACCCGCACGCGGCGGATCAGCCGCGGCGGACGCATGCCGCGCAGCGGCGAGCTCACGTCAGCTCCGGCGCCTCGGGCTGACGCCCGGAAAACTGCACCTCCGGCGGTGGACTCACGGCGGCCGCGGCGGCTGGGGTGTGCCGCACGGCAGCCACCAATCGGTTGGGCGTCGTGCTGTCCCGCGCGTCAGCGGCGAAACGGCGCCGCCGCGGATCGCTGCGCCTACGGCGCAGTTTTCGGCGTGCGACGCGGGCTGCCCGCATCGCGCCGGACCTGACGTGAGCTCGCCGCTGCGGTCGAGAGACTCCATCCGGCACGCGAGGCGTCGACTGCGGCGCGCGTCTGGTTCGCAGCGACCTCGGACTCGCGTGACACGCGATCAGCAGTAAAGCGCGCCCGGAGCCAGACGACCGCGTCGCGACATGCCAGGGGAGGGCGCGCTTTTCCACGCGACGTCCGCGGGAGCCAGAACGAGATGCGCCGCGGAGTCATTCCGTCCAGTTGACGAGCGTCGCCCCCGGTGCGCCGCGAAACGGTTCGGCGTTTTCGAGGGCGCGTTTGAGTGCGCGGCGCGCGAGGCGGGCGTGCTCGCGCGCGAGGCTTTCGGCGCGTGCGGCTTCGTGGAGCTCGATCGCTTCGACGATCGCCCGATGATGCTCGATCGCGATGATGGCTTCGTCGTTCCCTTCCCTGGGGTCGGGCCAGCTGAAGACGAGCGCGCCCGGGGCGGTGAACGGCAGCGTGATCATCTGCTCGATTGCGCGGCGGAGCATCGCGCTCTTCGCGAGCCGCCAGAGGCCCGCGTGAAATGCCTCGTTGATCTCCGCGTACCGTGCAAACCGCTCCCTGGTCATCGGGAGCAGTTCCTCCGCCTGGCGGCAGTGCAGACGCAACGCACCCAGCTCGTCGGCTGACGTCAGCCGCTCGGCCGCGAGCCGCGCCGCGGTGCCCTCCAGCACGCCGCGGATCTCGATCGCGTCCCAGATGTCGTTCAGCGCAAAACCGCGGACGCGGAACCCCGTCGTCGGCAACGCTTCGAGCAGGCCTTCCTGAGTGAGGCGTTCGAGCGCAATGCGGACCTGCGTACGCGAGGCCTTGATCGTGGGCAGAAGCGCCAGCTCCGACAGACGCGCGCCCGGCTTGAAGTCGCCGCGGAGGAGCATCTCGCGCAGCGTGAGGACGGCGTGCTCGGTCTGGGCGCGCGCATCGGCAGTCATCTGGCGCTCCAATGCACTTACGCACGGTGCCGTTCGAGCGTTTACCCCCAGATCTCGTTCGCGATTCGAGCCACCAGCTCGAGCTTCTTCCGCTGGTCGTCCTGGGACAGCCGGTTGCCTTCGTGCGTGGACGCGAATCCGCACTGCGGGCTGAGCGCGAGGCGCTCCAGCGGTACGATCCGCGAGGCCTCGGCGATCCGCGCGCGGATCTCGGCGGCTGGTTCGAGCCCCGCCCGTTTCGAGCTGACAAGTCCGAGCACCACGACGCGGTCGTCGGCGACGTGCCGCAGCGGGTCGAACGATCCCGAACGCTGGTCATCGTACTCCAGGAGGAACCGGTCGAACTTGGCTCGCGTGAACACTTTCTCGGCGATCCGATCGTAACCACCCGATGCGTAGAACATGCTCTTGTGATTGCCCCGACAGATGTGAATCCCGAAGGTGACGCCCCGATGTCCGGCGATGATCGCATTGTCGAGCTCGATGCAGGCGTCGAGCATCTGGTCCGGATCGCTGCCGCGCTGCCGATACCCGTCGCGAATCTTCTCGTCCAGGAGGGCCGCGTACTGCGGCGCATCGATCTGCACGTACTCGCACCCGAGGCGCGCGAGCTCCGCGATTTCGCGCCGGGTGAAATCGACGAGATCGGCGAGGTAGGCGTCACGGGTGGGATACGCGGCCTTCGACTTGTCGGCATCGTAGTAGGCGGCCGCCTGCTGCGCGCTGACGAGCGTGATCTTCACCGGCCTCGCCGTCCGGCCTCGAAGATACGTGAACTCCTCGACGCTCATCTGCCGGCGCCATCGCAGCTTTTCGATGACGACAGGGCGCTTCAACGAGGCGTCGTGACCCTGGCCGTCGCGAAAGGTAATCGACCAGCCGCCGAATTTGTCGAATCCCTCCAGCGCTTCGACGAGATGGCCGTAGAACGCGTATCGCCGCATTTCACCGTCGGTCACCACGTCGAGGCCCGCGTCTTGCTGCATCATCACCGCCTCGTCCACCGCGCCGTCCTCGAGGCGCTTGAATTCGGCCGGCGTCAAATCGCCGCGCTCGAATCGGGCACGGGCCTCCAGCAGGTCGGGGGGACGAAGGAGACTTCCGATCACGTCGCTGCGCGGATTGAGCACGTCGAACCCCACTCGTCCTACGAGAGCGTCTCGAGAACGCCTTGCGTCCATTTGATGCTCGTCTCCACCTGTTCGAGCTGGCGTGCCTGGGGCGTCGTTCCGGGCGGGGCGGGCGGTTCGAGGTTCGGCTTTCCACGATCGCAGAGCGCGAGGAAGCGAGCGAACTCCCATGCCGGAGTGTTCGGGAAGATCTCCCAGAACTTCTGGTCGTGGTAGTTCAGGATACGCGGCTGGTTGCTGACGATCACCTCGAGCGACACCGCGCGTCCCGGGCACTTCGCGATGTAGGTGCGAAGGTAATCCTGCATGCCCATGTTGCCCTCGCCCATGCGCGTCCAACGGACGGCGGCGCCGTCGGGCGTGTTCCACAACGCGCTGTCGCGCATGTGGCTCGTCAACACGTACGGCGCGAGCGTGTCGAGCGTCAGGTGAGGATCTTCGATCGTCCAGACCGGATTGCCGGAATCGAGACACACGCCGGCGATGTCGGGCCCCGCCGACTCGATCAGCCGTTTCAGCTCGCGCGCCTGCATGTCCCCCGCGTGGTTTTCGATCGCGACCTTGACGCCCGCATCCTTCAACCGCGGCGCGACGTTCTTCAGCACCTTTACGGTTTCGTCGATGTGACGATCGATTCCGCCGGGCCGGTCGGCCTGGCTTCCAAGAACGGCGCGCACGATTGGCGAACGCACCATCGTTGCCGCATCGATCATTCTTCCCAGTTGTTCTTCGGCCGTTCCCTGCTTCGGATCGAACATCTTCGATGTTGGACAGATCGAGCGCATGCCAATTTCGAGGTCGATCCCGAGCTGGTCGGCCCGCGCCCGAACTTTTCGCAGGTTGTCCGGTTCCAGCGTGCCGAGGAACCGGATCTCGGAGAAGTGCACGACCTTCACGTTCCACTTCGCCGCGAAGTCCAGCTGCTGGAACGGCGTCCAGTTCTGCGCGCCAAGGCTGAACATATCGACGCCGAATCGAATCGGCGGGGTCGGCTGCGACAGCGCCGGGAGCGCATCCGCCGCGAGCGCCATCGTCGCGGCACCGACACCCTTCAGAAACGTCCGCCTGTCGGTCAAGGTCATCGATCACACCTTACACCACAGAATGGCGATTGCCGAAAGCCGAGTGCCGAATTGCTGAATGGCGATTGGCGAATGAGATCGCGCGGTTGCCGAATGGGAATGATGATCGGCGAATGGAATGGCGGTTGCCGAATGAACTGACGATTGCCAATCGACATCCGTCATTCCAATCGACATCCGTCATTCCCATTCGACACCCTTTCATTCTCATTCGACAATCGCAAATCCAAAACTCGGCACTCGGCACCCGGCAATCGCCATTCAGACGCAGCCGACTTATGATGTCGGTCACGCAATCGGAGGACGACATGCGACGACTGTGCACGATGTTGGCTGTGGCACTGACGGTGGCGAGCAGCGCCTACGCCCAACTGGTCGACGACTTCAACCCGCCGCGCGCGAACTGCTGTCTCGCTGACGCGGCGAAGAACCTCGCCGACCAGCTCCAGGACTGGAATCAGCTCGGGCGGTACCACGCGGCCAACATCGAGCTGGAGAAACAACCCACCGATCCGCAGCGCGTGGTGTTCATGGGTGATTCGATCACCGACGGATGGCGCCTCGCGGAGTATTTTCCCGGAAAGCCGTACGTGAACCGCGGCATCAGCGGGCAGACGACGCCGCAGATGCTCGTGCGGATGTATCCGGATGTGATCGACCTGAACCCGAAGGTATTGGTGATTCTGGCAGGCACCAATGACATCGCCCGCAACACGGGCCCGCAGACGCTCGAGATGATCGAGCACAATTTCATGGCGATGACCGAGCTCGCCCAGGCGCACAACATCAAGGTGGTGCTCTGCTCGGTGATGCCGATCAGCGACTATCCCGCGCTGAACCCGGCACCAGCCACCGGACGCGCGGGCGGGCCGGCGCCGATCAGGAGGAAGCAGACCGAGATCCGGCCGCCCGCCGACATCCTGAAGCTCAACGCGTGGATCAAGGAGTACGCCGCCAGGATGCACGCGGTCTATGCCGATTACTTTGCTGCCACGGTTGACGAGAAGGGATGGCTGAAGGAACCGATCTCGGCCGACGGACTGCATCCGAACCCCGAGGGCTACGCGTTGATGGCGCCGGTGGTCGACGCGGCAATCCAGCAGGCATTGCGGTAGGCCGGGGTCTTCAGACCCCGGCTCGTCGGGGTCTAAAGACCCGCCCCACCGAAGCGAGAATCACCGCCGCATGAACGCGTCGAACACGCCGTAGAACGCCGGCTTCGGCGCGTATTGCTCATCGAACAGCAGCGGATCGTCAGCGCCGTATTGCGAGTCGATCCACGAATGCGCGTCGGTGAATCCCCAGAAGGTGACGGCATCGCACTTCGGCTCTGCCACGCACGCAGCGACCAGCGACTTGTAGACGCTCTTTTGCCCGTCGAGCTTCGATTGTGTCGTCCCCGGCAGATCCCGGATGCGGACGTCCATCTCGCTGATGTTGACGAGTAGCCCGAGCCCTGCGAGCCGGCGCATGTTCGAGGCGACGGCCGAATCGCTCGGAGGGTTCCATGCCGTCACGTGCATCTGCAGGCCTACGCCGTCGATCGGGACGCCCTGTGCCTTGAGGCCGCTCACGAGGTCGTAGATGCGATCGGACTTCGCGTTCAGGCCCTCGCCGCCGTAATCGTTGTAGAAGAGCAGCGCCTGCGGATCGGCCTCGTGCGCCAGACGGAATGCGTCTGCGATGTAGCTGTCGCCGAGCTTCTGACGGAAAATGGTATCGCGCAGACCGGTGCCGCTGTCCGCCACGGCTTCGTTCACGACGTCCCATGCGTAAACGCGGCCGCGAAAGTGTTCTCCAACTGCTCGGATGTGCGTCTCGAACGCCGCGCGGAAATCAGCCGGCGACAGTCCGTTCAGCCATCCGGGAGCCGATCCGTGCCAGATGAGCGTATGGCCCTTGATTTCCATCCCGTTCGCCTGGCCGTATCCGACGATGTTGTCGCCGGCCGCGAAGCTGCGAACGCCCTGGGTCGGCTCGATCGTCGCCCACTTCATCTCGTACTCGGCCGTGAGGTAGTTGAAGTGGCGCGCGAGCACGGTCGTGTAGCGTCCGTCGGCAAGATAGCCGGATTGCACAGCCGCGCCGACTTTTTTGCCCGCGGCGCGCGCGCCGTCTCGCAGCGGATCGATCTGAACCGGTGGCGTCGTGGTGCCGCCGGCGGGTGCAGGCGCCGCGGGCGATCCCTGGCTGCCGCACGCGACGGAAATAATCGCGGTCGCGAGCCCGAGTGCCCGGCTATACAATTTCACGGCGCGATCATAACCCTATGAAAAACATCGCGAGAGTGATCGTCTTTGGATCCGTCGCCGCTGTCGCGGTCGCGTACGCGCAGGCACCCCAAGGCAATGCGCCGGCGCCCGCAGGGCGAGGTGGCCAGGCACAGGCGCAGACCGCTCAGCCGCCCGCGCGTGGATTCGGCGGAGGCGGCGGGACGGCGGGACCTGGCGACAAGCCGATCGTCGATGCCCCGGCGGCCGAACGCGGCAAGACCGTGTGGCTCGCCGAATGCGTCACGTGCCATGGGCCGCTTGCGCGAGGCACCGATACCGGGCCGAACCTGCTGCGCTCGCTCGTGTTTCTTCGCGATCGATACGGTAGCGAGCTCGGTCCCTACGTGAAGAAGGGTCACCCGCTCCAGAGCGGAAGGCCGTCATCGAGCCTGACCGATGCGCAGATCACGGACGTTTCCCATTTCCTGCGCAAGCAATTGAACGACACGCTGCGCGGATCGCCCGCCTTCACGGTTCAGAAGTTCAAGTCTGGCGATCCGAAAGCGGGCGAGGAGTTCTTCAACGGCGCGGGCAAATGCAGCGGCTGCCATTCGCCCGACAAGGATCTCGCCGGGATTGCCGCTCGGTACGAGACGGTCGATCTGCAACAGCGGATGCTCTTTCCCGGCGGTGGACGAGGCCGCCGGGGTGGTGGACCGCCGCCGAGCGCGGTGCGGGTCACGGTCACGCCTCCCGGGGGTGTACCCGTCTCGGGCGTGGTCGTCTATATGGACGACTTCGTGGTGTCGCTGCACGACGCGAGCGGAACGTACCGCAGCTTCCGTCGCACGCCGGCGCTGAAGATCGACAAGATCGATCCGCTCGAGGCGCATCGCGCGCTCCTCGACACGATCACCGACAAACAGATTCACGACGTCGTGGCCTACCTGGAGACCTTGCGATGAAACGGCTCCTTCTGCTGGTCTCGTCAGCGCTGGCCGCGACGACGCTGCTCGTCAGAGCCCAGACCGGCCTCGATCCGAAGAAGCTTCTGAACCCGGGCACTGATTCGTGGCCGACCTACAACGGCGACTACTCAGGCCGCAGGTTCAGCACGCTGAACAAACTCAACGCCGCCAACGTTCAAGGCCTGAGCCTTGCGTGGGTGTACCGGCTGAACCTCGGCGCCGCGCCCGTCATCGGCAGCTCGGCCACGATCAAATCGACTCCGCTCCAGATCAACGGCGTTCTCTATTTCAGTACGCCGGACAACGCGTGGGCCGTCGACGCGCGCACCGGACGCGAGATGTGGCACTACATCTGGCAGTCGCAAGGTGGAAACCACCTGTCGAACCGGGGCGTTGCCGTGCTCGGCGACTCGCTCTACTTCGAGACGCCCGACGACCACTTGATCTGCCTGAACATCAAGGACGGCAAGGAGCGATGGCACCAGACGACGGCCGACTTGAACCAGTTCTATTACAGCTCCACGGCGCCCGTCATCGTGAAGAACCACGTGATCACGGGCGTCAGCGGCGACGACCTGGACATTCCCGGCTATCTCGACGCCCGTGATCCCGAGACGGGAGAGCTGCAGTGGCGCTGGTACAGCGTCCCGCAGAAGAAGGGCGATCCTGGATTCGAGACATGGCCGAACGAAGAGATGGCGCGGCACGGCGGCGGGATGACGTGGCAGCCAATCACCTACGACCCCGAGCTGAACCTGATTTACGTCGCGACCGGCAATCCCCAGCCTGTCATGGCGCACGTCAACCGGCCGGGGGCGAATCTCTTCACCGCGTCGATCGTGGCGCTCAACGCCGATACCGGACAGATGGCGTGGTACTTCCAACCGTCGCCGCACGACACGCACGACTGGGATGCTACCGAACCTGCGGTGCTGTTCGACGGCACCATCGAAGGACGTCCGCGCAAGCTCGTCGCGCAGGCGTCGCGCAACGGACATTTCTTCGTTCTCGACCGCACGAACGGGAAGGCGATTGTGTCGGCGGAGTACGTGAAGACGAACTGGTCGCTCGGCTACGACGAAAAAGGACAACCGGTCCCGAACCCCGAGAAGATGCCGAAAATCGACGGGACGCTGGTGGCGCCCGCGTCAGGAGGAGCGTCGAACTGGCAGCCGGCCAGCTTCAGCCCTGCGACCGGGCTGTTTTACGTGCCCGCATCCCGTTCCTATGCGATGTTCTACCTGTTCGATTCGAGTGAAAACCCGCAAGGCTGGGGCGGCAACGAGCGAGGCGGATACTCCGAATCGATGATCCAGGCAATCGACTACAAAACCGGCAAGATCCGCTGGACGCACCGCTGGGAGGGGGGCGCACGATCGGGTCTGCTCAGCACCGCAGGTAATCTTCTGTTCAGCGCCGGTCCGGGCAATTCGTTCGTCGCGCTCAACGCGACGACGGGCGACGCGCTATGGCACGCACGGATCAACGCGGCGATCAGCAACGGCCCCATCACCTACGAGCTCGATGGCCTCCAATACGTCATTGTCGGGGCCAGCGATACGCTCTGGGCATTCGTCAAGAATCCCTAATCAACGACAATCAGTGACAAGATCCAACAGGAGGATGGGAGGAAGGGAGAACATAATTTGATCTCAAAACAGAGACGTTTCTCCCTTCCTCCCGCCCTCCTGTCTGATCTTGACAGTGGCTGTCGTACGTAAGTGAGATGGCTGCGCACAACTTCTTCAGCGACAGGCGCTCGCTCGAGGCGGAGATTGACTCGCTCCATCTCCCGATCCGGTTCGAGGCCGACATCCGCGAGTCGCTGACGCCGCTCCAGATCGGTCACAAGTCGATCGGCAATCGCTGGGCGATCCATCCGATGGAAGGATGCGACGGCACGCTCGACGGGGAAGCGGGAGAGCTGACGGTGCGGCGCTGGGCGCGGTTCGGCGCGGGCGGCGCGAAGCTGCTCTGGGGCGAGGCGGTCGCGATCGCACCGGACGCGCGCGCCAACACCCGTCAGCTCCTCATCTCCGATGCCAACCTCTCGAGCCTCGAACAGTTGATCGCCATCGCGCGGAAAGAACACGGACCGGCGAGCGACTTTCTCATCGGCTTGCAGTTGACGCATTCGGGACGTTGGTCGTATCCGACGCCGACGGTGATGTTTCACGACCCGGCGCTCAGGAACAACGGCCGAATCATCACCGATGACGAGCTCGATCGCCTGCAGGATCAGTACGTCGGGGCGACCCTCCGGGCGCGCGACATCGGCGTGGACTTCATCGACATCAAGCAATGCCACCGATATCTGTTGTCGGAGATGCTCGCCGCCAAGACGCGCGCCGGAAAGTACGGCGGCAGTCTGGAGAACCGCACGCGATTCGTACGCAACCTGCTGACCCGCCTGCGCGAGGAAGCACCGGACCTGATTCTCGGAACGCGGATGAATTTCTTCGACGGCGTCCCCTACCGCAAGAACTCGGAAAACGGGATTGGTGAACCTGTTCCGGGTGCGACGGCCAACTACCTCGAGCCCGACGAGGCTGTCGAGGCCCTTCGGTTGTATCGCGACGCCGGGCTGCAGCTCGTGAACGTGACGGCGGGGTGTCCGTACTACAATCCACACGTCGGCCGGCCGGCCGATCGCGAGCCGCCCGACGGCTATGGCGCCCCCGAGCCGCAGCTCGCCGGCGTCGCCCGGCACTTCGATCTGGCTGAGGCCGCGCACCGCGCATGTCCGGACGTTCCGGTCGTCGGGACAGGCTACAGCTACCTTCGCCAGTACGCACTCGAGGCAGGCGAAGCGAACCTTCGTGACGCACGCGTCTCCATCGTCGGCGTTGGCCGCGGCGCCATCGCGTATCCGGACTTCGCGCGTGACGTGCACATGGACAAGCGGAAAGTCTGCATCACCGTCAGCTACTGCACGACGTTGATGCGCTCGAAGGACAACGAGCTGGGGCAATACGCGACAGGGTGCGCCCCGCGGGACCCCGTCTACGGCAAGCTGCTCCAGGAAATCCAGCGCAAGGCGAAAGCCGCGCCGACAAGGAAGGAAAACGCGCAATGACCCCACGCACATTTGTCCGATTGCTGCTCGCGCCAGCGCTTGCCGCCGCGTGGATCGGGGGCGCGACCGTGGCTTCCGAGCGTACCGCGTCATCGATGACTGCGGCGGCGACGAAGCTCGTTGGCGCTCACTCGGCCGGGCAGAAGCAGAAGATTTCGTTTCCGCTGGCTTCCGACGAGCTGACGCGATGGCACTACGTGCCGGCCATGCAGTTCGAGCGCCACGGGCTGGCGATTCGCGACATGAGCGAGCCGCAGCGGGCGCTCGCGCAGGAGCTGTTGAAGACCGGCCTGAGCGCGCACGGATACACGCAGGCGACGACGATCATGAACGACCTCGAGATGATCCTGAAGGCAATGGAGAACGGGGCCGCGATGCGCGATCCGGAGCAGTACACGTTCGCGATCTTCGGCACGCCGGCCGCGAAGACTCCCTGGGGATGGCGGATCGACGGCCACCATTTGTCGCTTCACTTCGAAGTCGCCAACAGCGTGTCGGTCGCCAGCTCGCCGACGTTCTTTGGTTCGAATCCCGCGGAAGTGCGCGTGGAGGGACCGAAGAAGGGATTGCGCGTGCTCGGCGAACGCGAAGATACTGCCCGCGCGCTGCTGATGGCGCTCGACGAGACCCAGCGCAAGGGTGCCATGATCGCCGACGTCGCACCCAGTGACATCGTTACGCGCACCGCGGCGAAGGTGGATCCGCTGTCGCCGGGCGGCCTTGCCGCCTCGTCGATGACTCCGAAGCAACGCGAGATGCTGATGGCGGTGATCGCCACCTACACGTCGTCGATGGCGCCCGACATCGCATCGGAGCGGCTCGCGCAATTGAAAGCGGCGGGACTGGAGAAGATTGCGTTCGCCTGGGCCGGAGAATACGAGCTCGGGAAGAAGCACTATTACCGTATCCAGGGGCCCACATTCCTCATCGAGTACGACAACACGCAGAACGACGGCAACCACGTTCACTCGGTCTGGCGCGACTTCAACGGCGACTTCGGGCGTGACCTGCTGGGGGAGCACGTGAAGGGTGTGCCGCATGACTGAGGTCGCCCGCCGGTACCGCGCGGGCGGATGTGGCGTGCCCTTGCCGCGCGGCTCCGCACTGCTCCGACGACGTCGAACATGCGCGTCGTGTCCTTCGTTTGTTCGTGCCTCGGGCGCCCCTCACAACGTGACGGCAGATGTCGCCGAAAGGTCGTGCACGAAGGGCGTCGGTGCGCGGCCGGGGGCGTGCGTCTCGTTCGCGGCGACCTCGGACGCGCGTGACACGCGATCAGAAGTAAAACGCGCCCGCAGCCAGACGACCGTGCTGTGCCGGACGGTGAAAACACGAGGCCAGCGCGGCTCGCAGCGGGCGATGCGAAGGGCGCGTTTTTCCACGCGACTGTCTCTTATACACATCTCCGAGCCCACGAGACCCTGGACGCAATCTCGTATTCCGTCTTCTGCGTGTAAATTG